>WFQM01000302.1 GCA_015487095.1 Gammaproteobacteria bacterium
GCTGTGTTTATTCACTTATAGTTTGTTGAACCGCGTAGCATAACGTTTCGTGCTAGTTGATTGAAGCAGAACCTCAAAACTCTGCACGCCATGAATATCGAAATTTTGTGATTCAATATACCCTCTGGCCCCGGCCTGCGCCGGAGTGATGGTGAAAATCATTTCCAGACAAGTATAAAGGTCATTACGTTAAGCCGAATTTTCTATTTGTCGTAGGTTGGTGGTGAGCTTGCGAACCCCAACGCTGCTAATATTGTTGGGGTTCGCAAGCTCACCACCAACCTACGCTATACCATTATTTGATCGCCCGGGACAACGCCCGCAAAAAAGCAGCATTTTCTTCCACTGTGCCCACGGTGACTCGCAAGCATTGGGCCAACGGGCCGTGTTCTGCACCCATATTTTTGATCAGCACTCCCTGTTCTTTCAGTGCGGCAAACACCGCTGCGGCCTGCGGTACACGAAACAGGATGAAATTGGCACGGCTGGGAAAAGTCGTGATGCCATCCAGTGCCTGCAAGTTTGTCATCAGTTTTTCACGATCCACACAGATTTGTCGGGTCTGTTTATCCAGCACTGCACGGTGAGTGAGTGCAAACTCTGCGCTCACCTGTGTGAGTACATTGATGTTATACGGCAGGCGTGCTTTGTCGAATTCTTTCAGCCACTCTTGCGGCCCGGCCAGTAAACCCAGTCGCAAACCGGCCAGCCCCATTTTGGACACGGTGCGCATAACCAGCAGATTATCGTGTTTGCCCAGCTCGCCCATGAAGCTGTCATCCGCAAAGGCGTGATAAGCCTCGTCCACTACCACCAGACCGGGACTGGCTTTGATGATCGCGTTAACGGCGGCGCGATCAAACAGATTGCCGGTGGGATTGTTGGGGTAAGCGAGAAACACTACTGCGGGCTGGTGTTGCTCGATGGCGGCGAGCATGGCCTCCAGATCCAGCGAAAAATCCTCCGCCAGCGGCACGCCCACGTAGTCCATGCCGGTCATGGTGGCGATCATTTTGTACATCACGAAGCCGGGTTCGGGGGCCAGAATTGCCCGGCCCGGCTGTGCCAGCGCCAAGGCAATCATCTGGATCAGTTCGTCAGAACCGTTACCCAGCAACACTTCCTGACCCGCCGGAACGCCCATAGCCTCGCCCAGACTGGCTTTGAGTCCTGCGGGAGAGGGATCGGGATAGCGATTGAGGCTGACTTCGCGTAACACAGCGAGCCATTCCTCCACCATTGCTTGCGGCCAGTGATAGGGGTTTTCCATGGCATCCAGTTTAATGAAGTCCGCTGAGTCCGGCACATGATAGGCTGACAGGTCTCTGATTTCAGGACGCACCCAGGCCGTCACTTTGTCGATTTTTTTTATCATTTTTTTCAACGCAAAGGCGCGAAGACGCAGAGAACGCAGAGAACGCAGAGAACGCAGAGAACGCAGAGTTTTTTAGATTTTTTGTTTCTTTGCGCTCTCTGCGTCTTCGCGCCTTTGCGTTGGATTTTTCTCAGGACAACCATCACTCTTTGATCCGGTATTCTGCCGAACGCGCATGCGCCTCCAGCCCTTCTCCGCGCGCAAGAATCGAGGCCACCTTGCCCAGTTCCGAGGCACCCTCCGTCGAGCACATAATCAGGCTGGAGCGTTTCTGGAAATCGTACACACCCAGCGGTGACGAATAGCGCGCAGTACGCGAGGTGGGCAGCACATGGTTGGGCCCGGCACAGTAGTCACCCAGCGCCTCGGAGGTATAACGCCCCATAAAGATGGCTCCGGCGTGTTTGATGTTTTTGGCCATGGCTTCGGGCTCCGCCACGGAGAGTTCGAGATGTTCGGGCGCAATGTGGTTGGTTATCGTTACGGCTTCGTCCAGGTCTTTTACCTGAATCAATGCGCCACGGCCCACAAGCGAGGCGCGGATCATCTCCGCACGCTGCATATCAGGTAACAGCTTGTCGATGCTGGCCTGTACCCGGTCAAGGTAGTCAGCATCGGGACACAACAAAATGGATTGTGCGTCTTCGTCATGCTCGGCCTGGGAAAACAGGTCCATAGCAATCCAGTCCGGGTCGGTCTGGCCATCACACACGACAAGAATTTCCGACGGCCCGGCGATCATATCAATGCCCACAGCGCCAAACACGTAACGCTTGGCGGTGGCCACGTAGATGTTGCCGGGACCAACGATCTTGTCCACCTGCGGTACCGTTTCGGTACCATAGGCCAGAGCGGCAATCGCCTGAGCACCGCCCACGGTAAATACACGATCCACACCGCAAATAGCAGCGGCGGCAAACACCAATTCGTTGATCTCGCCGTCCGGTGTGGGCACCACCATAATCAGTTCAGCCACACCAGCCACTTTGGCGGGAATGGCGCTCATCAGCACCGATGAAGGATAAGCCGCTTTGCCACCGGGCACGTACAAACCCACGCGATCCAGCGCGGTGATCTGTTGGCCCAGCACAGTGCCATCAGCTTCGGTGTAACGCCAGGAGTCCTGTTTCTGGTGATCATGATAAACACGCACACGGTCAGCAGCCTTTTGCAGAGCTTCACGCTGATTCACGGGCAAACCGTCCAATGCCTGTTGCAGACGCCCTGCCGGAATTTCCAGCTCACCCATGTCGCTGACTGACATGCGGTCAAAACGGTTGGTGTATTCCACCAGCGCGGCGTCGCCACGGCTGCGGATGTCGGCAATGATGCCGGTGACAGTATCGTTCACTGCTTTGTCGGAAACAGACTCCCAGGCCAATAAGGCATCAAGGTCTTGCCAGAAACCGGCATCGCTGCTATTGAGGCGTTTAATATTCATACCTTAATCCCGTGTTTTTGCACTGACTCTGTGTAATTAACGCAAAGGCCGCAAAGACGCAAAGGACACAAAGAAAATTAAAAAAGCTTTGCGTTCTTTGCGTCTTTGCGAACTTTGCGTTTACAAACACCCATCTCAACCATGTACATCCACAGCTTCGCTGATTTGTTCAATCAGCCCCTTGACCCGTGCATGTTTCATCTTCATCGCTGCCTTGTTGACGATGAGCCGCGAGCTGATTTCAGCAATATGTTCAAAAGGCTCCAGGCCATTGGCTCGTAACGTATTACCGGTGTCCACCACATCAACGATTCGATCAGCCAAACCTACCAGCGGTGCCAGTTCCATAGAACCGTAGAGTTTGATGATTTCCACCTGTTCGCCACGACTGGCATAAAAACGCCGCGTGCTGTTGACGAATTTGGTGGCGACACGCAGGCGTCGGCCAGGGATCACGCCCTGCTCGCCCTTGCGTCCGGCGGTCATCAGCTTGCAACAGGCAATCTTCAGATCCACCGGTTCATACAAGCCTTCGCCACCGTGTTCCATAAGCACATCCTTACCTGCCACACCCACATCCGCTGCACCATATTGCACATAAGTGGGCACATCAGTAGCACGCAGAATCAACACCTTCACGTCATCATGGTTGGTGTCGAGAATCAGTTTGCGACTGGTGTCGGGATCGTCCACCAGTTCGATGCCTGCATGTTTCAGCAGCGGCAGGGTTTCTTTGTAAATACGGCCCTTGGAAAGGGCGATAATCAGGCTGTCGGATTCACTCATATCTGGCACATTTCAAGTAGGATGGGCATTGCCCACCGGAATTATTCCAAGTCATCAAGTTAACAAAAAAACGGCGTACTGTAGGTTGGTGGTGAGCTTGCGAACCCCAACCTACAACAAACCCAGCTTAACCTAACGACACTAGGGTTATTCTTAAACTACCGCAGGGTGGGCAATGCCCACCCTGCGCGTTATTTCAGTTCGGTACACGACGGATGGTCGCACCCAGCTGCTGGAGTTTTTCCTCGATACGCTCATAACCCCGGTCGATGTGATAAATACGATTGACCTCGGTATCCCCCTTTGCCACCAGTCCGGCCAGCACCAGACTTGCCGAAGCGCGTAAATCGGTAGCCATGACCGGTGCGCCGGTCAAACCTTCACCGCCGGTAATGATCGCCGTATTGCCTTCCAGTCGCACATTTGCGCCCATGCGCTCCAGCTCCTGCATGTGCATGAAGCGGTTTTCAAATACGGTCTCGCGAATGGTACTGGTGCCTTCGGCGATGGCATTAAGCGCCGTGAACTGGGCCTGCATATCCGTGGGAAAGGCCGGGTACGGCGCAGTATGCACATCTACCGCTTTAGGGCGTTTGCCATGCATGTCCAGACTGATCCAGTCCTTACCCGTTTCAATATCCGCTCCGGCATCCCGCAACTTGGCCAGCACCGCATCTAACATTTCCGGGCAGGTGTCTTTAACCATGATACGTCCACCAGTAATCGCGGCAGCCACCAGATAAGTGCCCGTCTCAATACGATCAGGCAGCACGTCATAACGCACACCATTAAGTTTTTCCACACCTTCAATGGTAATGGCAGAGGTGCCCGCACCGGTAATTTTCGCACCCATTTTGTTCAGACAATTGGCCAGATCCACTACTTCAGGCTCGCGGGCGGCATTTTCCAGCAGCGTGGTGCCATCTGCCAGTGCAGCTGCCATCATCAGGTTTTCCGTGCCCGTTACCGTCACCAGATCCAGAACAATAGTTGCACCTTTGAGGCGATCAGCCCGTGCCTTGATGTAACCGTTTTCCACGGTGATGTCTGCACCCATGGCCTCAAGACCCTGAATATGCAGATTCACCGGCCTAGCACCAATGGCACAACCACCGGGCAGGGAAACTTCAGCCTGACCAAAACGCGCCAGCATGGGGCCCAGCACCAGAATCGAGGCACGCATGGTTTTCACCAGCTCGTAGGGGGCCGAAAATTGTTTGATGGTGGATGCATCCGTCTCGATTGCCAGCTTTTCGTCGATCACCAGGGTAATGCCCATGGCCCCCAACAGCTCCATGGTGGTGGTCACATCTTGCAGGTGTGGCACGTTACCAACGGTCATCGGCCCATCGGCCATAAGCGTGGCGCAAAGCATTGGCAGGGCAGCATTTTTAGCCCCGGAGATACGAATCGTGCCATCCAGTGTCGTGCCGCCGGTGATGATTAATTTATCCATGGTGTCTCATTTTATTTGTGCAAGACTACTTGCGTAAAACGTTGGTATTATTATCTATCTGGTCACAAACGCCTGCTTACAAAAGAAAAAGCCACCCGGGATGCAACAGGGTGGCCATTGTTGCTGTGCTAATACCGCCCGTTAACCAGCGCCCACCTGTAACTTGCTGGCCTTTTCCCACTCCGCAGGAGTATGGGCCTTGATGGTAAAGGCATGCAACTCACCACTGGTGATATGCTCATTGACGGTGGCATAAACCATTTTCTGTTTGGCCACTAATGATTTGCCCTCAAAAACATCAGAAATCACTACAGCCTGAAAATGGCTGCCGTCACCAGTGACGGTAACTTTTGCACCGGGTAAACCGGCCTCGATCAGGGATTGAATTTCACTGCATTCCATTATTAATAACCGGTTAATTAAGTTGATGAAGTCGGGTGCGATCGCAGTCCCACTACTTTGAGCTGCGTAGAATACCGTTATTCGCGGATTTTGTAACCCTTGTACAGCATCAACAACGCCACCGCACTCAGCCCCAGCAGAAACACCAGGGTAACGCTCAAACTGAGCATGGGGTCGGCGTCTGACTGCCCAAAAAAACCGTAACGAAAGCCATCAATCAAATAGAAAAACGGATTAAACTGCGACACGGTTTGCCATATACCCGGCAGGGAATGTATGGAATAAAACACGCCACTCAAAAACGACAGAGGCAGGATGAAGAAATTTTGAAACCCGGCCAGCTGATCAAACTTTTCTGCCCACACGCCGGCAATCAATCCCAGCACCCCCAGCGTCGCACTGCCCAGCACGGCAAAAACCAGCACTGCCCATCCAGCCTCCAGCGGCAGATCAACAAACAAAATCGCCACCAGATACACGGCCAGTGCTACCAGCACACCACGCACCACAGCTGCGGCGGTAAAAGCAATAAAAAACCCCAAACTGCTAATAGGCGATAACAAAACAAAGACCAGATTACCCATCATCTTTGACTGAATCAGACTCGATGAACTGTTGGCAAAGGCATTCTGGATGATCGACATCATCATCAGCCCCGGAATCAGAAAGGCTGAATAAGCCACGCCCTCATAAACTTCGATATTACCTTCCAGCGCCTGACCAAACACCAGCAGGTACAGCAACGCCGTCACCACTGGCGTCAGTATGGTTTGCACAAACACTTTCATGAAACGCCATACTTCTTTGGCGAACAGGGTATAAACGCCACGCAGGCTGGCAGCATTCATGAGCGCGTCGTCTTTGCGGGCAGATCAGCGGTGAGGTCAAGAAACACTTCTTCCAGCCCCGATTCTTCCGTGCGTAAATCCGTCACTTCGATACCGGCTGTTTGCAGTGCTTTGAGCGCGTCACCTATGTGATGGTCGGTTTTGTGCAGACGTAACGACAAACGATTGCCCTTTGCCTCTGTTACTAATGCCTGTAACGATTCGGGCAAGCGGTAATCGCTTTGTGCCAGTGTGAGCCGCAGGGTGCGATAGGGGCAGCGTGCCAGCAACGCCGTTTTACTTTCCTGCGCGACAACCTGACCGCGATTCAGAATAGCGATTTCTTCGCACAAGGCTTCGGCCTCTTCCAGATAATGGGTGGTTAACACAATGGTGCGGCCATCGGCGTGCAGACGCCGGGTAAATTGCCACAATGCCTGACGCAGCTCAACATCCACCCCGGCGGTAGGCTCGTCCAACACCACCACATCCGGTTTATGTACCAGCGCCTGGGCGATAAGCACACGACGTTTCATGCCACCGGAGAGATCGTGCAAATTGGCATCGGCCTTGTCGGCCAGACTCAGGGTCTCGATCAGTTCGTCGATCCAGGGCTGGTTTTCCGGGCCGTGGCCAAAATAACCTGACTGTAAACGCAACACTTCACGCACCGTGAAAAAGGGATCATAAACCAGTTCCTGGGGCACCACACCCAGCGCATGCCGGGCTTGTCGATAAGCACCCGCCACGTCGTGACCCATTACCGACACCGTGCCCGCATCCGCTTTCATCAAACCCGACATGATATTGATCAGTGTGGATTTACCCGCTCCATTGGGGCCCAGCAGGCCAAAAAAACTGCCCTGCGGCACATCCAATGAAATATCGTTGAGGGCATGCAATTCACCGAAGTGTTTATGCACACTCCGGATGCTGACGGCGGTGGGCACTAGGAGTTTGTCCGAGAATGAAAGTCGTCGCGAGGGAAAGTCATTTTGAGGTAGATTTTTCGTTCATTTGAGGCGAATAGTGGTTCTATATTAACGAAAATGAATGGGGAATGTGAGCAAAATGGATTTTCCGCAGCAAACTTTTCATTTTCAGACAGGCTTCTGGTTTAGTGCGAGCAGTTCATCGACGCCACTGAGACGGGCGATGGCCAGCATTTGTGGGGGAATATTTTGAAAACGAATTTTTTGTTGCTGTTGGCGGGCGGTACGCTGCCATTCGACGAGCAGGGCAACACCGGCACTGTCGGCACGTTCAACATCTTGCAGGTCAATATCAATGTCGCCGGAAATATCACGCAGGCAGTTTTGCGCCAACAGTGCCGGCACGGTTTTCATGCTCAATTCACCGGACACCAACAGGCGACCATCATCGGATTTTTTTAGCTGAGTGTGCAATCGGGTCTCATCCATTATTTGGCAGTGTCTGCCGCTTTGGCAGGCTGATTACGATCAGCCAGCCGGGCGATGAGTTTTTCCAAGCCGTCTTTACGGATTTCCTTGGCAAAGGAGCTACGATAGTTAGCCACCAGACTGATGCCATCGACACTCACATCAAAAATCTTCCAGGCTCCCTCTTTCATGTGCATTTTATAACTGATAGGAATAGGAAAACCGCCGGACTGCTGAATTTCGGTACGCACGGTGACCTGTTTGCCATCTTTTCTTTTCCGTGGAGTCAGCATATCGATTTGCTTGTCAAAATTGTCATTCAGCGCTTTTGCATAAGTGCGTACCAGCAAGGTACGGAACTCCTGTGCGAAACGCTTTTTTTCATCCGCACTGGCCTTGCGCCAGTATTTGCCCAGCACCCAGCTGGACATGCGCTCAAAATCAAAATGCGGCGCGACGATGGTGTCGACGATTTCCAACAGCCGATCGGGTTCGGCCTTGATCTTGTCCTGCTCTACTCGCAGTACGCTGGTAATTTTGTCCGTGGTTTCCTGCACCAGCACCTCCGGTGCCTGGACAGTCGCAACAGAGCTACCCAGCAATAACATGCTCCCCAGTAATGCACTTGTATACTTCATCACGCTTGTTACGTTAATCATTCGAAATCTCCCGTCACCACTTGCAGCTTTGCTACATGCAGATTGTAATCGTTGACCGTTTTCAGATAATCGCTGTAAGCCTGAATATAACCCAGAAAGGCACTGATCACCTTGTCTGCCTGTTCCACTCCGGCTTCAAAGTCAGCATAGCTGCTAATCATCCAGCGTCGCCCGCTACGACTGCCTTCATAAAGTTTTTGCACCATTTCATGATGGGCATGCACGGTGTGATACTGCTCGGCCACCTGAAACGGAATGCCTCGCTGGGCAAAGGTGCGTAAAGACAATGTCGATTCCATTTCTGCCCGCGCCTGTGCTACCTGGGCCGGTTGACGACCACTGGCCCATTCCCATTTCAGGCCTAAAATCGGCGTTGCGCCCGCAGTATTAAAAGGGTCGTAGGCACTAACGCTGGTCAGGTTTTCACGTAGCGGACTGTACGAAATAACACCTGCCACACCGGCATACAGATTGGGATTGGATTCGCTTTTTTTGGCCAGCATCCATTCACGACGCGCCTGCAAACCGGCCGCTAACTGGCGCATTTCCGGTCGTTTCACCAACGCCCGGGCCTGCAAGGTTTCCAGTTCGCCTTCAGGCAACTCAACCGGCCGAAGGCGTTTGTCGGCCAGCTCCAATTCATCGCCCGGTGCCACATTGGTCAACAAACGCAGTCCCGCCAAAGCAATGTTTTCAAAGCCGGTGGCTTCGGCAATATAACGCTGTAACAGGGCGACCCCGGTTTGCAGTGCGAACACATCGGACTGCTTGGCTTCACCTTCTTCATCTTCCAGCCAGCCTTCTACCAGCTCCAGTGCTGCTTCCATTTTTTTTACCGAGTCTTCCAGCAAAAAACGGGTATCTCTGGCAGCCAGATAACCATTGTAGGCGCGTGTCACTTCCAGCCGGGTCTGTCCGCGCCGCAAGGCAACATCCCCTTGTTTGACCTGAATATTACCCGCCGCCGCTTTGGAATAATGTTTGATCTTGCCAAAGGTGTGCAACGGTTTAATAAACGAAAAATCCACGTAATACCATGGCGAAAGGCCATCGATATCAAAAGCGTTATCCGGAATGCCTACGGTTCTTTTACCCGAGCTGTCGGTGGTCTCAAACAAACCACCGCGCAAAGTGGGCGAAAAACCAACGAAACTGTTGACGTTAAATATCCAGTCATTCGCACCCCGGGCTTCGGCCAGCAGGCCGCGTGCAGCTTCTACCAGTTTTTCTTTTTCACTGATACGTGCATCGGTTTTCAACGCCCGTTCGATGGACTGTGGCAAATCCAGCACCACAGTACCTGCCTGCACAGGGTTCAGTGCAAGCAGGAAACAAACAGCGACGATAGAATTTGTGGCTGAAAAGCGCATCTTGTTATCCGATCCGATGGTTAAAATTCCAGTGCTATTCTTTATCCGCTTGGCTCACCAAAAACTGGCCGATAATTTGTTCCAGCACGATGGCCGACTGGGTCAGTTCCAGTTCACTACCTGCTTTGAGCACCTCTTCTGCACCACCCGCCTCCAGGCCAATGTACTGCTCACCCAACAAACCCGCAGTAAAAATGCTGGCGCTGCTGTCTACGGGAATATTGTCGTATTCATTTTGTATATTCAGCGTGACCACGGCTTCGTAGGAATCCTTGTCAAAACCGATGTTGGCCACCCGTCCCACGACCACACCTGCCATGGTGACTGGCGAACGCACCTTGAGACCACCGATATTTTCAAAATAGCCAGTGACTTCGAACCCTTCCGACTCGGTAAAGGCGCTAATGTTACTCACCTTCATGGAAAGCATCAGCAATGCGGCCATGCCTGCTACCACGAACAGGCCTACCCAGATTTGTACCGACCTTGAATGCATCATTGTTATTTCTCCAGACCAATGTCGTGTTTTGACGACAGATACTATTTTATATCCCTGCAATATAACGCAAGGCTCACAGAGGCGCGGGTTTAACCAAACATCAGCGCCGTTAATATGAAATCCAGCCCCAGTACGGCCAGCGACCCATGCACTACGGTATTCGTTGTCGCCCGGCTCACACCTTCCGAAGTAGGCACAGCGTCATAGCCCTCAAATACGGCAATCCAGGTCACCACAAAACCAAACACAATACTTTTAATAACGCCGTTGAGAATGTCTTCATACAAATCCACTTTGGCCTGCATCTGCGACCAGAAAGCACCCTCATCCACACCCAGCAGGCCTACGGCCACAAAATAGCCACCAATGACGCCCAGCGCACTGAAAATCGCCGCCAGTAACGGCATGGCCAAAATACCCGCCATGAACCGTGGAGCCACCACTCGGTGCAATGGGTCTACCGCCATCATTTCCATGGCCGACAATTGCTCGGTGGCTTTCATCAGGCCAATTTCGGCGGTAAGCGCAGAACCTGCTCGCCCGGCAAACAATAAACCACCGACCACCGGCCCCAGTTCTCGTACCAATGACAATGCCACCATGACACCCAGTGATTCCGTCGCACCAAAGTCCACCAGCGTGTTGTAACCCTGCAAAGCCAGCACCATGCCCACAAACAAGCCAGACACGGCAATAATCAGCAGTGATAACACACCCACCGAGAACAGTTGATTGATAACCAGACCGAAACGCGGCAGCAGGGCTGGAAACCCACCCAATACATGCCACAGAAACAAATGCCCACGGCCCAGCCGTTCAGCCACACCCAATGCTGTTGCGCCCAGTTTTTGCAATTGGTCCAGCATCAGTTGCCCCCGCCAAACAGGTCATCGGCATAATCAGTGGCCGGAAAATGAAAGGGGACCGGACCATCTCTTTTGCCCTGAATAAACTGTTGCACCCAGGATGATTGTGATTGACGCAGGTCATCGGGACTGCCGTGTTCCACTACCTTGCCCGCAGAAATCACGTACACATAATCTGCGATGGACAGGCTTTCTTGCACATCGTGAGAAACCACCACCGAGGTCAGCCCCAGCGCATCGGTCAACGTGCGTAATAGCGACACCAGCACGCCCATGGAAATTGGATCCTGACCGGTAAAGGGTTCGTCGTACATGATCATCATCGGATCCAGAGCAATAGCACGCGCCAATGCCACGCGGCGTGCCATGCCACCGGAAAGCTCACTGGGCATCAGGTCACGCGCACCGCGCAGCCCCACAGCGTGCAGTTTCATCAGCACCAGATCACGAATCATGGTTTCGTTAAGTTGTGTGTGCTCGCGCAAAGGGAAGGCGACGTTATCAAACACGTTGAGGTCCGTCAGCAGGGCACCATTCTGAAACAACATGCCCATGCGCTTGCGCAATTCATAAAGCGACCGGTAACCTAACTCGGGCACCGATTGACCATCGACATGCACCGTACCCGCATCCGGTCGTAGCTGACCGCCGATCAAACGCAGCAGGGTAGTTTTACCGGTGCCACTGGGGCCCATGATGGCCGTGAGTTTGCCGCGCGCGATGTTAATGTCCATACCATCAAAAATGGTACGTTCACCACGGCAATACACCAGATCACGAATCTGCACCAAGGGCTCATCAACAGGCTCACTGGCAGACTCGTAACGCTCTGTCTTTGTATCAGGATTGGTCATCAGGGATTGTAAGCAGTTATTTTCCGGGATTGATTATGCGAGAGCATTACACGAAATATCGCTACCCGCGAGCAAAACTCGCTTTTAACTCTCTTTTTATTTTGTCCGTCTCTGCTCTGACGTTACCGCCATGTAATTGGTTCAAACGGTGATTCCGTTAAATATCAGGAATCACCAGCATGTCGCCAATCATCATCGCCGCCCGTAGTGCATCGGGCTCTGGCGACTCGTGCTCCACCATCAGCAACACCTTGCGTCTGTCGCTGCTCTTATTACCACAGCGCAGACAAGTCTCAATAGTCTCACGCCATTCTTTGGGAGTGTAGTGATTATTACCCTTTACACGGGCCACCACAAAACCACCGCCACGCCAGCTCGGTTTGTCTTCGTGGGTATTCCAGCACAACTCAACCCTGTGTTGTGCCAATAAGTCCTTGCCATTGTTGCTGATCGTCACGCCATTCGGCAACAACACACACACTGGTGCCAGTGCCGTGGCTGCATCCAGGCTGTGAGCAATCATCGCCAAGTCTTCATCGACGGTGAGTGGGCGTAACAGGATACCCTTCAAATGTGCTCCCAGCGGTTTGGCAGCTTGCGCAAACTGCGCCCAGTCAATAAACAAATCGGTGACTTCCAGGTAGAACTCAAAACCCTCAACGACATCTTCCACCCAACGCTCGACTTCCAGCGGGTCCACGTTGGCAAACTCTGCCGCTGGCACCATCACCGCACGAAACTCATTGCTGTAATAGGCCAGATGCCAGTCTTCCGGCAAATCATCGGGATAAAAACTCTCGTTCCAGGCTGGATACGACCAGCCACGCGCAGCAACAGTGATGTCAGTGTGTGATTTTGTCATGTGAGGGATATTATATGTTCTATCATTGAGTTACTGACAAGCGATAACGGCCTCATCATCAAATGATGTTATTGTTTGTGTAAAATATCTTTAATGGTTAAACCCTGGCACTAGTTAAACTATCCCGGGCTGTTATCAAGAACGGCAACAAACGACAAATCCTGAACACATTTTATGACACATGGCCGATATTCTTCCCTTCAAACGTCCCGCACCCCGCAAACCCAGTGATATTCACAAGGGCAAAACCCTGTGCAAAAGCGGTTTTCACAAGTGGGAAATTTCTAAAGACAAACAATTCGACAGCCGTCAGGGCAAATTGGTGACGTTCTATGTCTGCAAACGATGCGGAGTGACCAAAAGCAAAAACCTCTGAAACGGCACCTCCGGGTTTATTGCCAACAACAACCTTCCCTCTGTAGAATTCCCCTTCATAATGTGGAGCTTTTACTCATGAAATATTTTTCAATCATCGCACTGTTTTTATTGAGCTTTTCAATTCAGGCAGAAACCGTTTTGGTGCTGGTCGCACATCCTGATGATGAACTTGCCGTTAATGGCACAATTCGCCATATGGTCAACACCCCCCTGGATGTGCATGTCGCCTATAGCACGTCGGGAAAATATGGAAACGATGTCAGAGGAATCATAAACACCCCCGCCGAACTGGGGCAGCAACGAGAATCAGAAGCAATAGAAGCTCTGGGGGTTTTGGGTGTAACACCGTCTAACATCCATTTCATGAGGCTGGATGACCATAGCCTCAATATTTACGCGATGGCTGGTCCCATTCAACAACTATTCGACAATATTCAGCCTGATATCGTCATTACCTTTGGTGCCGAAGGTATCTACGGCCATGAAGATCACAGAAGCATATCCGCTACGGCCTCGTATATTTTTAACAACGCCATAAGCAGCAAGATACTGCTTCACCTGGCCATATCCGAAACGAAGGACAGCGGATACGGGTTTACCCATGGCCGAAGAGCCCCGGGCAATGGTGTTATTCATCGCGTCGCAGATTACGCCATTAACTATCAACTCGACGTATCTGCATACACCGAAATACAGAAAGCATCTCTTCACAAATATGTCAGCCAGTTTACTAACGACAAAATGGCGCTGATGAGCAGCTACTATGAAAATGCACAGTGCCCTGATGGCACCGTGTGTGAACAATTCGTGCTGGCGCGGGTAAAAAATAATATCGGTAATACGACTTCAGACCTGCTCAAACTGATCAACTTCACGCAAGTTAATCAGCCTTAAGCGCGGGCCTCAGCGGACAGGCTGAGATGTAAAGCGCATCCAGGGAATTGACCCAATAGCCAACAGAAATAATGGTATCGAGATTGTATTAATGGAATGGCACTAACTTAAGCATTTTTAGCAAGGTTGGATTCTTGTGAAATCTGCGCTAATACTGGCTTAAGTTGTTGTTTTAGCTATGCAGAAACCCCTTAACTTAGTGCCATTCGGGTCAGACTCGATTGATTTAGAAAGTTTGCTATGCTGCCTCCAGTTAATTATTTGAGAGGGGTTTGTCGATGGCACGGTTACTCGGTTTTTTTTATTTCGGATCAACCCCCCATTTTTTTGACCTCTTTTTCCTTTAGCGCGGCGTTATATGTAAAACTGGGAGAGTCATGGAATTATCGAAAGTAGTGCCTTGGGGAAGGACATTCAAAGAATATAAGAAAATGTTCTCGTTATCTGAGAGTGATCTGAAAAAAACAATACTTGGCTGTGGTGATGGGCCTGCTTGCTTCAATGCAGAGCTGACAAAAATTGGCGGTAGCGTTATATCGATAGATCCCATTTACCAATTCAATTCTGAGCTAATAGGGGAAAGAATTGAGGAGATTTACCCAAAAATAATGGAGCAGGTAACAAAAAATAAGAATGATTATGTTTGGGACACCATTGGCAGTGTTGAAAATTTGGGAAAAACCAGAATGGAAGCTATGTGTAAATTTCTGGATGACTATGAAGATGGAAAAAAATCTGGGAGATATGTAAACGAATCACTGCCAGCATTAACATTTGAAAATAAGGCATTTGAATTGGCTTTATGCTCGCATTATTTGTTTTTATACAGTAACAATATAAATCAAACGCAACATATTGCATCAATGAAAGAGTTATGTCGTGTGGCCAAAGAGGTTAGGGTTTATCCATTGTTGTCACTTGATGGAAAAAAATCAATGCATCTAAGTCCTGTGATGTCCGCATTAACAGATATTGATATTGATGTTTCATTTCACTCTGTGAAATATGAGTTCCAAAAAGGTGCCGTTGAAATGTTAGTGGCAAAAAACGTATGAACAGATAAGAGGACATAGGGGGATACTTAATTTTGTCATATTTCGCTCATGGCCAGAGGGCTATGGGTAAAAGTTAAGAGCAAGGCAGGGGGTAACCACTGACAAAAACGGTACTGAAAATACCCGCGCTATTATTTGTGGATATATCACTTTCGAAAGATAAAGACACAAAGAAAAACTGCTATTTTTTCCCTTATGTTTTCAATATTTTTATTGGGTGTAAGGTTGTCACAACACTTGTTTTACGCGGTTTGATCAATGAGATACCCAGAACCCAATTCGACCGGGTTTGAAGTCTGGGAAGCTAGGATTGGGAGCAATATTGGATGTGGCATACCCAACCATGAGCAGTGAGCCATTCACTTGTGGGAACACTTCGACATCCAAAACCCGGAAGTCTGTCCAAGTATTAACCGTTGGCGCAATAACCGGTGTTTGTTGAATACGTTTCCAGGTGAATCCATCTTCGGATGTGGCAACACCCACAGAGATTGGTGTGTCGTCCTGAAGCTGTCCGGCGAGGGCGGAATACCACATGACATAGCGGCCTCCGATGAATTGAACATGTGGATCGATGATGGAGGCATCCCACTGGCCTACCGTTCCCTCGAATACCGGGTTATTGGCATGTGGTTCCCAGGTCTTACCATCCTTTGAGGTTAAGACTCCCACAGACATTAATCCGCTGTTTCGGGCGAACGAGGCTCCGGTGTAATAGAGCCTCCAGGTCCCATCACTGCCTAGGACTGCACCAGGGGAGGTCAGGAAACTTTCATCCCATTGGTCGGCCTTGGGACGATAAATGGGAGCGCTGGGGCGTGGCCATTTCGTTCCATCTGCATCAAGAGATTGAGCTTGTCCAATGGCTGGGTCGTCAAAGAAAGAAATGTTGTAGCCCAGGTACCACATATCCCATGCGTTGGCTGTGGCGTTCCAACGTACGGAAGGCGTTTCGCGGACAGTGTCCCACACTTCGGCTTCCGCATCGGTGGGGAGCATGACAGGGTCTGTATCGAGTTCCCAGATTTCCTGATGTTGTACAGCTCGCCCGACAACCGGTTTTTCTGTCGATCGATCTCCCCCCGCCGCAAACCAGATTGCAAGTTCACCGGATGGAAGACGCCCTAAGGTTGGGTCGGAATGGTTGAGACAGTCCCAAGCGGGACATGTTTGGATGTCGGGTTGCGGGTTACCAGCCTGTTCGGTAAATGAAGTGATTCGGTCTGGAGTGGGAATGACAGACAGTGTGAGCGGAGTTTCTGTTTGTCTCGTGCCATCTTCTGTCAGGGTAAGTGTAAGAGTGAGTTCATCTGCGCAACGCGGATCTGTATCGCCAGGAATGGTAAGCGTGATGCTGGTTGCTATCTGTTCCTGAATTAGGAATCCACAGTCAACGTCAACAGTCTTGGATTGAAGTTTCCATTTTTCCGTCAGACTTGCACCTTTTGTATCGATTTGCGCTGAAATCGTAGTTGGTGTTGCGATTCTGATATCCATTGAAGTGCTGGGGAATGTGACAAACCAGTCACCTTCCGGAATGCTTTCGTTTGAGCAACTAGCCAGCACAATGCAGGCGATGAAAAGTATGTGTTGTTTTTTGAACATTGAATGACCCACTTGCGCGAGAGTAAACCGGTGGCTGATGGCTACGCCGGGTAGCGAAGGGGCTCGCGGCCCTTAAGCCCCTACTTAAAGAACCGTACATGATAGTTTCCATCATACGGCTAAAGCCCTTCAAAATTTGATTGAACTCGATCCAACCATCCATATAAAGCAACACTATCGCCAGTTTGTCAAAAGAGTCATTTAAGAGGACCGAGCCGAATACGGTTTATTTAATACTATCAACAAGTTGCGGGCATTACTGCATATCAATGGGGTCAGACTTGATCGTTTTTACCATCGGTATTTCTCTATTGAGGTATAACAGTTGAGCTACCAGAAGGCGTGTTTTTTGCGTCGATCTGGTTTAACGATTTGTATACCTATTATTGCCAATTAGATGGATTATTGCATTTGGTATTTTTTATACGTTTCTTAATTAATGCGACTTCATATGCTTCTCCAGCGCATGCACCAATAATTGTGCCCCAATGAGTACCATCCTTCGGCTGTTGTAATTTTGGTGGTATTTTGTCGTTATTATTGTTTAGGCAAATTCTTGTAGCAGATGCTGCTGTTTCTTCACATTCTTGTGGCGTTACAGAAAAACACTGCCTGAAATACTGGCTTGAGTTACAAAATGCGGCAGGTAAAGCAGTAGTCATTGCATTAACCCAATCTTTCTTATTTACTTCAACTGCATGTATGGGTGATGAAATTATTATGATAAATAAGAATATAAGCGTTTTAGTGTAATTATTCATTTTTCTTCCTTTAGGTATAACACCCGTGTAATTGACGCGATTGTTAAATTCCTAGCACATCAATGGAGCCAGACTCGACCGATTTAGATAATTTCCATTTCTGACCTCATCAATATGGGCACCATTTTTTCAAATAGCACACATCACCTTACCCAGCGGATTTCCTCCGCCGTATATTCACCGATCATCACTTCACCCAGCCCCTGCGCTTGTCGAAATTGCGTATCACTTAACGGCACCCGGCCCGCCATGATTTCTGCAAATTCCTGTGGTAACACGGGTTCCTTGTCCGGCTCGGCGTAACCGATGGGGAAAACAGGCTGATTCGTCTGCGGATCATATTTATCCGTTGCGCCTACGGTATGTAACAATTCATGGGCAATCACAATATTGTTACCCGCTGCCTGACGTTGACTGGCAAAGGCATGCACCACTCCCAAAAGCCCCTTTTGCAGGCCCAGCGAATGCGCCAGCCGGGGACTGGTTTCGGGGTCATGGTACAACACAAATACCTGAATATTTGCCGGTGGCCCCATATCCCGACCCACCTGCCAGGCCCACCACCGTATTTTCAGGCTCCACCACATGACTTTCAACGGGTTGCGGTTTTTTGGTGGCTCGGGTGGAGGCTCACTCAATACCGGTCCCAGCACGATATCCACCGGTTGCTTTAACGCCAGCCGGAATTGCTCGGCCTCATCCACAAAGAAGGTTTCAATATCGTCAAAAGTATCCAGTGACAAGTCTTCGATGTAAGTCGCAGACCGGGCGCTGTTGTCACCATTAATGGGATAAATGGCGACCACCAACGGTTTATCCCAGCTGGTACTGCGCCACTGGCTCAACCAGGTGCCCGCTGCCACCAAAAACAGGATCAGCAGCAGAAATAAAATCCGCAGTTGCTTGAAAATGCTCACGGGTGACTTTTTGACAAAAAGCTAAAATATGAATTAAGCACTGAAAACACTCTACTTTTAAAAAAACACTGAGTACTTAACACAGAGTTCGCAGAAAACGCAGAGTTTTTGGTGTTTTTCTCTGCGGCCTCTGCGTCTCTGTGACCTCTGCGTTCATAACACGCCATTTATCAGCATCACTAGACATAATTTCCCCATACTCTGGAACGCTTGCCCCGGGAGAAAACCTCTGGATTCCGGCTGAAAACATACCGAAATGACAGTATTTTCAGTAACAAAAGTGCAAACCGAAGGCTATCGACGAAACAACCAAAACAACAGCGATAACACCAGACTGACAATCAGTGATGTCATCAGCGGAAAATAAAACCGGCCATTCTCCCGCTCCACCACAATATCGCCGGGCAAACGTCCCAGCCCCAGCTTGGAAAGCCATGGCCACAGCAACCCGACC
>WFQM01000303.1 GCA_015487095.1 Gammaproteobacteria bacterium
GGGCAAGTGGCTGCAAATATTCGCGCTTATCGCCCACCCGAGCCGTACAAAGGTAAAGGTGTTCGTTATACGGATGAGCATGTTGTCCGTAAAGAAGCCAAGAAGAAGTAGGGGCGCATTACAAAATGAATAAAAGACAAAGTCGTTTACGTCGTGCATTGCGCACACGTTCCAAAATCCGCGAACTGGGTGCGCACCGTCTCTGTGTGCATCGTACTGCGCAACACACTTACGCACAGGTGATTTCACCAGATGGTTCCAGTGTTGTTGCCAGCGCTTCGACATTAGAAACTGATGTGAAGTCGGCTCTGAAACATACGGGTAACGTTGAGGCTGCGGTTAAAATCGGACAGCTCATCGCAGAGCGTGCAAAGGCGTCCGGTGTTGATCAAGTAGCTTTTGATCGTTCGGGATTCAAATATCATGGCCGCGTGAAAGCGCTTGCCGATGCCGCTCGTGAAAGCGGTTTGACTATCTAAAAATAGGAATAAGGTATCTGGCATGGCTAAATTTGATGCACAAGCTAATAGCGACGGTTTGATTGAGAAGCTGGTTAATATCAATCGCGTGGCAAAAGTGGTAAAGGGTGGTCGCATATTTGGTTTTACTGCGCTGACAGTAGTGGGCGATGGTGAAGGCAAGATTGGTTTTGGACGAGGCAAGGCGCGCGAAGTGCCGGTTGCCGTGCAAAAGGCTATGGAAGATGCTCGCAAAAACATGCGCAAAGTCAACCTGAAAGGCGGCACTTTGCAATATCCGCTTATTGGTAATCATGGTGCGGCCAAGGTCGTCATGCTTCCTGCTTCTGAAGGTACCGGAATTATTGCCGGCGGTCCTATGCGGGCGGTATTTGAGGCTGTGGGTGTGCGTGATGTGTTGGCAAAATGTATCGGTTCAAATAACCCGATCAATGTTGTGCGGGCTACGTTCAAAGGATTAAGTGAAATGACAACACCGGAAGCTGTTGCTGCCAAGCGCGGTAAAAGTGTTGAAGAGATTTCGGGGTAAGTCATGGCTAATCAAGTCAAAATTACATTAAGCAAAAGCGTTATTGGTAGGTTACCAGCGCACAGGGCCTGTGTTGCCGGCTTAGGTTTGCGTCGCATACATCAGACGGTTTCTGTTGAAGACACGCCGTGTAATCGCGGAATGATTAATACAGTGTCTTATCTGCTGAAGGTTGAGGAATCATAAAATGTATTTAAATACACTTAAACCTGCGGATGGCTCAAAGAAAAATGCCAAACGTGTAGGTCGTGGTATTGGTTCTGGTCTGGGTAAGACTGGTGGCCGTGGCCACAAGGGTCAAAAATCACGCTCCGGCGGGTTCACCAAAGTTGGGTTTGAAGGTGGGCAGATGCCTTTGCAGCGTCGCTTACCTAAAGTGGGCTTCACTTCACGCACCGCACGGTATGTTGCCGAAATCAGGTTGCATGAGCTGATGATGGTTGAGGGCGACACAGTGGATTTGCTTGCGCTGAAAACAGCGAACATTGTCGGTCAGCAGATTAAACGTGCCAAGGTGATCCTGTCAGGTGAAATATCGAAAGCCGTTACAGTCAGTGGCTTAGGTGTTACCAAGGGCGCACGCGCGGCAATTGAAGCCGCTGGCGGAAAGGTCGAGGACTAAAAACCGGTGTCAGCTACAAACTCTTCAATGCTTGGCGCGATGGGTTCGGGTAAATTATCTGAACTCAAGCAACGTTTACTGTTTGTGGTTATGGCGATGGTGGTCTTCCGCATTGGTACATTTATTCCCGTTCCAGGAATTGATCCTGCGGCACTGGCAGTATTGTTTGAGGAACAAAAGGGCACCATTCTTGACATGTTCAACATGTTCTCTGGTGGTGCTTTAGGTCGTTTGTCATTGTTTGCCTTGGGCGTTATGCCTTATATCTCTGCCTCGATCATCATGCAGTTGTTGACTGCGGTGGTGCCCAAGCTGGAGCAGATGAAAAAAGAAGGTGAGTCCGGGCGACGCAAAATTACCCAGTACACACGTTACGGTACATTAGGTTTGGCGCTTTTTCAGTCTATTGGTATTGCTATTGCGCTACAGGGGCAGACAGCAGGTGCGTTAGCATTAGTGCCTTCACCGGGCCCAGGATTTGTATTTACTGCGGTTATCAGTCTAGTGACTGGCACCATGTTTTTGATGTGGTTGGGTGAGCAGGTGACTGAACGGGGTATTGGTAATGGTATCTCGTTAATCATTTTTGCGGGTATTGTTGCTGGACTGCCATCAGCGATTGGCGG
This sequence comes from Gammaproteobacteria bacterium, assembly GCA_015487095.1. Classification (GTDB taxonomy): domain Bacteria; phylum Pseudomonadota; class Gammaproteobacteria; order SZUA-152; family SZUA-152; genus SZUA-152. Next base: position 2,257 of record WFQM01000303.1, read on the forward strand.
GACTCTGGAGCTGGCGCGTATTGGTGAAATAAGCGCATTCCTGGTACTGATTTTGCTGGTGCTTGCGATTGGTGTCACCGGATTTGTAGTTTTTGTAGAGCGTGGACAACGACGTATCACGGTTAACTACGCCAAGCGTCAACAGGGGCGCAAGGTGTATGCAGCGCAAAAAAGTCATCTGCCATTGAAGGTCAATATGGCAGGCGTGATTCCGCCGATTTTTGCCTCAAGTATTATTTTATTTCCAGCTACGTTGGCTAGCTGGTTCGGTCAGACGGAGGGCATGGGCTGGCTGAAAGATATTGCGGGTACATTGTCGCCTGGGCAGCCGGTATATGTATTTATGTATGCGATTGCGATTATTTTCTTTTGCTTTTTTTATACGGCGTTACAGTTTAATCCAAAAGATACTGCCGACAACCTGAAACGCTCCGGTGCGTTTATTCCCGGAATTCGCCCCGGCCAGAATACGGCGAAGTATATTGACGGGGTAATGTCACGATTGACGCTTGTTGGTGCAATGTACATAACCGCCGTGTGTTTGTTGCCAGAGTTTATGATTGTGTACTGGAATGTCCCATTTTATTTTGGGGGCACATCTTTGCTGATTATCGTGATTGTGGTAATGGACTTTATTTCCCAGATTCAGGCGCACCTGATGTCACACCAGTATGAAGGTCTGATGAAGAAGGCCAGCTTGAAGGGTTATGGTCGCAGCGGTATTTAACCTGTTGTGAATGAGTACTGTGAATAAGTAAATTGGGCAAGGCCCGGGCCAAAGTAGGCCGTTAGCTGTTTGGAGACAGACCATGAAAGTACGTGCTTCGGTTAAGAAGATTTGTAATAAATGCAAGGTTGTGCGCCGCAAGGGCGTGGTTCGCGTGATTTGTGTAGACCCTCGCCATAAGCAGCGACAGGGTTAATATTGACTTTTACTCGTCGCACTTGCTGATGGGTAGGAAACTGATTACAATAGCCGGCTTTCTGCGGCGTTATTTTGGAGATTGTTTGAATGGCTCGTATTGCGGGTATTAATATTCCAGCGCACAAGCACACGGTGATTGGGCTAAGGGCGATTTTTGGTATTGGGCCGACACGCGCAAAGAAAATTTGTGCGGCTTCGGGTGTGAAAGAAGATGCCAAGATCAAGGATCTGACAGAGCAAGAGCTCGACTTGTTACGTGCTGAAGTGGGCAAGTTCGACGTTGAAGGTGATCTTCGACGTGAAGTCTCCATGAACATCAAACGTTTGATGGATCTGGGTTGCTATCGTGGAATTCGTCACCGTCGTGGTCTGCCATTGCGCGGCCAGCGTACACGAACGAATGCTCGCACACGTAAAGGCCCTCGTCGCATGGTGCGTAACTAGATTACACAGCTAAATAAGTACCGCCAAGGCGTGTAGACGCTGCGCATTACTTACTTTTTCATTAATGCAGTATTGATTAATACAGGTTATCCGAATGGCAAGTCCTCGCACTCGCAAGAAAGTTAAAAAAAATGTGGTTGATGGTATCGCGCATGTGCATGCGACCTTCAATAATACCATTGTCACAGTCACTGATCGTCAAGGTAATGCTTTGGCTTGGGCGACTGCGGGTGGTTCCGGTTTCCGAGGTTCGCGTAAAAGCACACCGTTCGCGGCACAGGTTGCGGCTGAACGTGTTGCCGCTATGGTCAAGGAAATGGGCATGAAAAATCTTGATGTGTGTGTAAAAGGTCCAGGTCCCGGTCGTGAGTCTGCTATCCGCGCACTCAACGCAAACGGTTTTACCATCACAAGTATTACTGATGTAACGCCGATTCCGCACAATGGCTGTCGCCCGCCGAAACGTCGTCGCGTTTAAGTTCGCGCATTTAAGTTTGAGCATCTTTTGGAGCAAGTGAAGAATGGCTAGATATGTAGGTCCAAAATGTCGTCAATGTCGTCGTGAAGGCGAGAAACTCTTTCTGAAAGGCGAGAAATGTTACGGCAGCAAATGCGCGATGGAAAATCGAGCTTTTCCTCCGGGACAGCACGGTCAACGCCGTACCCGTACTTCTGATTATGCAACGCAGTTGCGTGAAAAGCAGAAGATGCGTCGTACTTACGGCATTCTGGAAAACCAGTTCCGTCTTTATTATAAATCTGCTGATAGCAGTAAAGGCGCGACCGGCGAAAATCTATTACAGGCATTAGAGTCGCGTTTAGACAATGTGGTATACCGCATGGGTTTTGCGGCGTCACGCAGCGAAGCGCGTCAGTTGGTGCGTCACAAAGCAATCAGCGTGAATGGCGTGACAGTGACTATTCCATCTTATCAGGTTAACCCTGCGGATGAAGTTGCTGTGCGCGAGAGTAGCCGCAATCAGTTACGCATCCAGTCTGCGCTGGATATGGCAGGCCAACGCGGGTTCGCGGAATGGATTGAAGTTGATGCTAAAAAGTTCACCGGTGTGTTTAAAGCGCGTCCGGAACGTGCTGAATTGTCATCTGACATTAATGAGCATTTGATTGTTGAATTGTATTCCAAGTAATTGGTGGTACAAACCAGAAACACAAGTCAGCCGTAGCTGGTGTTGTTTGTAAAAGCGGTTTTTATAAGCGTTTTATGACAGTGTGCCAGATGGCCAGAGAGGAAAATCCATGCAGGGTTTAGTATCTGAATTTTTGAAGCCAAGTATTGTTAACGTCCAAGTCTATAATGACCGACACGCCAAAGTGACTTTAGAGCCTTTGGAGCGAGGGTTTGGCCATACCTTGGGTAATGCCTTGCGCCGCATCTTGCTGTCTTCAATTTCTGGGTGTGCAGTTGTTGAAGTTGAAATTGAAGGTGTGCTGCACGAATACAGCACGATTGAAGGTGTGCAGGAAGATGTGATCGATATCCTGCTTAATCTCAAAGGGTTGTCATTTCGCATGCATACGCGCAATGAAGTTGTGCTGAAACTGGAAAAATCCGGTGAAGGTCCGATAACGGCTGCTGATATTACCCTGGATCATGATGTTGAATTAGTGAACCCGGACCATGTCATTGCGCACATGACCAAGAATGGTTCGCTGAAGATGACCTTGAAGGTCAGCACTGGCCGTGGCTATGAAGCGTCAACGACTCGTGACTCAGAAGGTGAGGGTCGTGCGATTGGTCGTTTGCAATTGGATGCCTCCTTCAGCCCGATTGAGCGTGTTGCTTATACAGTGGAGCGTGCCCGTGTTGAGCAGCGTACTGATCTCGACAAATTGATTATTGAGCTGGAAACTGATGGCTCTCTTGATCCGGAAGAAGTTGTGCGTTCTGCTGCAACCATTCTTCAGGATCAGTTATCGACCTTTGTTGATTTGCAAAGTCGTGAAGAAGATACAGCCAAGTCTGATGAGCCTGAAGTGGACCCCGTGTTACTGCGTCCTGTTGATGATCTCGAACTCACTGTGCGTTCGGCAAATTGTCTGAAAGCTGAGCAAATTTATTATATCGGTGACCTGATTCAGTGTACTGAAGTGGAACTGCTGAAAACACCGAACCTGGGCAAAAAATCGCTTACCGAAATAAAGAGCGTATTGGCCACCAAGGGACTTTCTCTGGGGCTGCGTCTGGAAAACTGGCCGCCTGCCAGCCTGAAAGAACAGCGCGAGCTTACATAAAAGTCGCATAGTGCTGGGCTTTTGTCCGGAGCGGCTTATTAAATTTTTGTACCAAGAAATAGAGTTTAAAGGAACATTCCATGCGTCATCGTCAATCAGGTCGTCAATTGAATCGAAACAGCAGCCATCGCAAGGCGATGTTTCGTAATATGGCCTCATCACTGTTTGAACATGAAGTGATCAAGACCACGGTACCCAAGGCCAAGGAGTTGCGCCGTGTGGTCGAGCCGCTGATTACCCGTGCAAAATCAGACTCGGTTGCAAATCGTCGTATCGTGTTTAATCGTATTCGTAATCGCGACATGGTAAGCAAATTGTTTGTTGAGCTGGGTCCACGTTACCAATCACGCCCGGGGGGTTACCTGCGTATCCTCAAGTGCGGTTTCCGTCCCGGTGATAATGCACCCATGGCTATTGTTGAGCTGGTGGATCGCCCTGAGTTGGCTGTTGATGAAACAGAAGGCGTTGACGTTGAAACAGTGGCGGAGACGAAAGAATAAGTTTGACCGATCCTGTAATGGCATCTTAAAAAAACCGGGCTATATGCCTGGTTTTTTTGTGTCTGAAATTTGCCTGCCGGAGGTTATGTTTAGTGGCACTAAAACTAAATAAGTGGGGTGTTATAAACGCATAGGCCGCATAGGCCGCATAGGCCGCAGAGACGCAAGGGACGCAGAGAAACACACTAAAAAATTTGCGTTCTCTGCATTCTCTGCGACCCCTGCGTTAAATACCCGGTGCTGCGTTAAATGCCGCGTGTTTTTGACGCCTAACCTGCATTTAACCGGTTTGGTTGGGCCTGTAATGTCCCGATAGAAAATTTTGATAAAAAAACCCACCAGACTGCTCGTTAATAGTATTAGACTTGGCTGATGTGTTTCTCAGGCAGAGTCTCAGGCTCAGTGCTTTTCCGCGAGGTGATGTCGTTGTTTTAGTGGCCGAGTATCAAAAATTCCAAAACGGTGTGGATTTGAGTTAGAGCATCAAATATACAAAGGGACAAGAGGACAGCGCATGATATTCGAAGGCTTTATCGAAGCGGAAACGGTTTTTTTGTGGACCACCTTTGCTCTTGCTCTGCTGTTGGGGGTTGTGGCGAATAAAACTAATTTTTGCACCATGGGGGCTGTTTCTGATTGGGTCAATATGGGTGACCTGGGGAGGATTCGCGCTTGGTTATTAGCCATTGCGGTTGCCATGCTGGGTGTTGTGATTCTTGAAACGATGGGGCTGATTAATGCCGATGCTGCTTTTCCGCCTTATCGCAATTCACAGCTCATCTGGGCTGAAAATCTGCTGGGCGGTGTTTTGTTTGGTATTGGTATGACTTTGGCGAGTGGTTGCGGTAACAAAACTCTGGTTCGCATTGGGGGGGGTAACTTTAAGTCGGTTGTGGTGTTAATGGTGATTGCGGTGATTGCCTACTTTATGACAAATCCCTTTCCTGACTCAGATAAAACCCTGTTTGGTCTGCTTTTTTATGACTGGATTCGTCCATTGGCTATCGATGTTGGTGAGGCACAGGATTTTGGCTCGTTACTCAATCCTGATAATGCAGTGATGACCCGTTTGCTGATTGGTATTGTGCTGGTGCTGGCAACATTGGTTTTTGTGTTTAAATCGGCAGATTTCCGTAACAGTCGTGACAATATTCTGGGTGGTATCATTGTTGGCTTGGTTGTGCTGGGTGGCTGGTATGTGAGCAGCAATGTGGAAATCACCGTGGATGAGGAGTTGTATAGCCTTAGTGATTATTATGGCGAATGGGATATGTTGGCCGATTCAGAGGACGGTAAGCCCGCTGCGGGGCGACCCTTGAGCCCACAGTCATTTACTTTTATTAACCCGATGGGGCAGACCTTTGGTTATATCGGTAGTGGCTTAAGTCGCTCTATGCTGACCTTTGGTATTATGGCGCTGATGGGGGTGATTGTTGGTTCATTCCTGTGGTCGCTGCTGAGTAAAAGCCTGCGCTTTGAATGGTTTATTTCGTTTAAGGACTTTGTCACGCATATTGTTGGGGCTGTGCTTATGGGTTTTGGTGGTGTGCTGGCTTTGGGATGTACCATTGGCCAGGGCATTACCGGTGTCTCCACTCTGGCGGCGGGTTCATTTCTGGCATTGGTTGCCATCGTATTTGGTAGTGCTATCACCATGAAGGTGCAATATTACAAGCTGGTGTATGAAGAAGAAGCCTCTTTTGTGAAGGCATTAGTGGCTGGCTTGGCTGATATGAAGTTGTTGCCCAACCGGTTGCGTAAGCTCGACGCCGTATAAGTTACGATTACTTGCAGGATTTAGGCGTAAATTGTATCGTGTTGTGCGCAAATGTGTAGTCGGTAACTATATTTGTCGAACAACGCAACGCTTTACCTTGTTATTCCCCGTCATTTCTGTATGATTTGCATTCCTTTTTTTGGGCCGTTAGCTCAGTTGGTAGAGCACCGGACTTTTAATCCGATGGTCCCGCGTTCGAGTCGCGGACGGCCCACCATTTTTTTCGCCATCGCTTGCCACTGAGATGTGGCGTAGTGGCATTCACGTAACCGTTTATTTTTCTGACACTGAGTTAGCATATGTCCGAGTTCCTGCAAGAAGTTCAGCGACGCCGGGCCTTTGCGATTATTTCCCACCCCGATGCGGGTAAGACCACACTCACTGAAAAACTGCTGTTGTTCGGTAGTGCCATTCAGTTGGCCGGTACCGTCAAGGGCCGCAAAGCTGCGCGTCATGCCACCTCCGACTGGATGGCGCTGGAACAGGAACGTGGCATTTCGGTCACCACGTCCATCATGCAGTTTCCCTATCGGGATAAAATCATCAATCTGCTGGATACGCCAGGCCATGAAGATTTCTCGGAAGATACCTATCGCACGCTGACTGCGGCTGATTCTGCCTTGATGGTCATTGATTGTGCCAAGGGTGTTGAGCAGCGCACGGTCAAGTTGATGGAAGTCTGCCGTCTGCGCGATACGCCCATTATCAGTTTCATCAATAAGCTGGACCGCGAAGGCCGTGATCCGTTGGAGCTGTTGGATGAAGTGGAAGATGTGCTGAAAATTCAGTGCGCACCTATGACTTGGCCTATTGGCATGGGCAAAAATTTCAAAGGCGTGTACGATTTGTACAGTGATAATATTCACCTGTTCAGCGCCACGCACGGTGGCAAGGTACAAGAAGGTGAAGTTATCGAAGGGCTGGATAACCCACGTCTGGACGAACTGTTTGGTAGCATGATGAATGAGTTTCGTGAAGAAGTGGAACTGGTTCGTGGTGCCAGCCATGAATTTTCTCTTGATGCATTTTTAGCCGGTAAGCTCACGCCCGTGTATTTTGGTTCTGCCATCAACAACTTTGGTGTGCAGGAGTTGCTGGATGCATTGGTGAATTTTGCACCACCACCGCCATCACGCATGAGTAAAAGTCGTGAGGTGAAATCAGACGAAGCAAAATTTTCCGGTTTTGTGTTTAAAATTCAGGCCAATATGGACCCCAAGCATCGTGATCGCATCGCCTTCCTGCGTATTTGCTCCGGCACTTACAGCAAGGGCATGAAGGTCAGGCATGTGCGCATTGCTCGTGATATAAAAATCCCCACCGCCATCACCTTTATGGCTTCTGATCGCGAACATGTGGAAAATGCCTATCCGGGGGACATCATTGGTTTACATAATCACGGCAGTATTCAGATTGGTGATACCTTCACACAAGGTGAAGAGCTGAAGTTTATTGGTATACCGCATTTTGCACCGGAGCTGTTTCGACGCGCGCGCCTGCTGGACCCGTTGCGCATGAAAGCCTTGCAAAAAGGATTGCAGGAATTGTGTGAAGAGGGCGCGTCACAATTATTTCGACCCATGAATAACAATGATCTTATCGTCGGTGCAGTAGGTGTGTTGCAGTTTGATGTGGTTGCCCATCGCCTGCAACACGAATACAACGTGGAATGTCGTTTCGAGAATGTTAATGTGGCTACAGCACGGTGGGTAGAATGTGATGATGAAAAAATGCTGGATGATTTCAAGCGCAAGGCGAGTGACAATTTAGCGATAGACGGTGATGGTAATTTGACTTACATAGCGCCTACCCGTATTAATTTGGAACTGATTAAAGAACGCTGGCCGGAAATTGAGTTTCATGCGACGCGGGAGCATTAGAAGGGTTCTTTAATCCGGCAGCTAGGGAGTGTTTCCTCCCTCTGGATCACTTGTCTCGCACCCAACGTACATACGCCATACTATCTGCTTTCTCTGGTATGCCTTCGCCGTGTAAAAAATGCACTTGCCAAAAATAGCCGTCACGATTGATGAAGCGGGTTGCCGTCCAGTAGGCAGCGGGCATTGTGGCCGGGAATATTTTATTGTTGATCGCAGGGGCTGAACAACGTAACTCAACCAGAGAGCTAAGCTCGCTAATGTTTGGTAGTCGCCAGCCTTCCTCTGCGGCCAGTGCAGCGATAACGTAAGGCAAGGCACGAGGTTCATCCAGACAGGTGTTATCTTCCCAGTATTGGCCCAGACTACAGCGAGACCATTGCAGGCCGGTTTGTTGGTCAGTAACGCTGCCATCCTGGTTGTCATGAAAGCGTTGTGTGGGTGATGTGGTTGCTATTTTACTGCTACAGTTTTGTGCCATGACAGCAGTGCCGCTGGCACTAGCGACGGCACCCAAAAGCATGATGAAAAAGCAACGAAACAATTTCATGGTTGTGTCTGCACGGTTTGCTGGCTACTGCTCACCAGCCGGGCATGTACCCGGTTACTTTTGAAATAGGCGTAATCAAAACCAAAAGAAAAACCGATGCCCCAGGCTTCCAGCGGCTCGCTGGCATTGGCGTCGGCGGACCAGTAAAATTGTGAGATGGTGTTGGGAAAGGCCAGCATGTCGATGGTGGGGCCAGGGTAAAGAATACTATAGTCCACCAGACTGCGGAGCTCTTCTCGGCGTGGCAGACGCCAGTTGTGAGCATTACAAAGCCCTTCGTCATTCACGGCTTGCACAAAGCGATGGGTATCACAGGCATTTTTTTGGGCACCTTCGCGACATTGTTTGTTGCCGGGCTGTCCCGCCAGGCCGCCATTTTGTGTGTGATTTGGGTCAAACCAACTAAAGGTATTATTGCGGTAATGCAGGCCGGCGGTTCTGGATTTTCCCTCCCAGATCAACCCGGTGTCTTGATCAAGTATGCAAGGCCATTCTTGCAACTGTTTGCGCTCACTCGCAGGCAACGGTTCGCCATTATGCCCCAGCGGAACAAACCGGGGTTCCCCGGCGTCTACCGCCCCGAGGAACAGGACGGTGATTATTATGAGAGAATTGTGCAGTAGCTTATTGTGTCGCATAACAGTAACGCCCACATTGTAACCTGTTCATTGCTTTTGGGTATGTATTCGTTGACCTGCGACTTCTGGCAGGCTGGTGATTGCCGCGAAATACTGGTATTTTGTAGTGCTGCCTGTCTGGGTGGTATGAAAAGTGTATTAAATTCAAGGGTAAGGGCTGTTAAGAGAAGGCGATTTCTAGGTGCTTTGCGGGGATTACAGTAAAATTTGTGGTGGAAAAGTGGTAAGCCTCGTTGCACATACCAACATTTGGCGATTCTGCCGAGTTCTCCTGATTTGGCCGACAGTGCTGGCCAGTAATCAAAAGGGTAGTAAAATAGCATGACCGATGGACAAGGCAATGGCTGATTGGGGAACGTCCCTTCGCATGGATACAGGCGCAAAAGTTATGGCGCGGTTGGCAACCGTAGGCACGGATAAGCGCCTGCCTCTGCTGTTGCTGCTATTGCTTATCGTATTGTTGGCGCAAAGTCTCGCGCAGCTGACCTGGCAGGTGTTGCCCAGTCAGCCACCGGAGCCATTGCTGCTACCTCGTACGTCGCTTCAGTCCAATGCCAAGGCTGCTCAACCGCGAGCTTCCGATGTCAACCGTATTGCTCAATGGCACCTGTTTGGTGAAATTCAGAAAGTCTCATCGGTGCCAGTGGCGCAGATGACCGAGGCTCCGGATACCCGATTGAATTTGAAGCTGCATGGTCTGCTGGCGTCTTCCGATCCCGTGGAGGCGCGCGCGATTATTGCCGATGGCAAAGGTGTGGAAGAGGCTTATGCCATAGACGAAAAATTGCCTGGTAATGCAGTATTGCGCGAAATTTATGTAGACCGGGTGATTCTTGAGCACCGTGGCCGACTTGAAACCTTGCGCTTGCCGAAAGATGAGATTGTCAGTGCGATGGTCTCGCGCACGGCGGCGCAGAACACGTCACGAGCGCGTGGGCGTGGTACAACGCAGGCCGGTACCGCAGATAATGCCGCCTTGTTGCGCCAGTATCGTGATGCGTTGATGAGCGAACCACAGACACTGATGAATCTGGTGAACGCTTCACCGGTGACCGATAGGGCCACGGGCAGACTCAAAGGCTATCGCATTCGCCCAGGTAAAGACCGAAAATTGCTGGGGCGTTTCGGACTGAAAAGCGGCGACGTGGTGACAGGAGTGAATGGTGTAGCGCTGGACAACCCCATTAAAGCCCTGGAAATTATGCGCGACTTGTCTACAGCAGACTCGGTGACACTGGATGTGGAGCGTAACGGGGTGATGGAATCTTTTGCCTTTCAGGTGGAGTGACGTGAGAGAATTAACAACAGGCCGTACTGGCCAGGAATGTAATGGTCGGAAATACAATGGCCGGGGAACAGGATGAAGATTGAACGAGTACAAATGGAATCGCAGTGGCGAAAATTAAGCTATGTCTTGTTGGCAGTTGGGCTGCTGTGGTTATCCCCTGGCTTTGCTGCCGAAACCACCACGCTGAAGTTCAAGGGAGCAGACATCCGTGCGGTGATCAGTTCCATTGCGGAAGTCACCGGCAAAAATTTTATTGTTGATCCTCGGGTCAAAGGCAAAGTGACGCTGATTTCCAATCGCGCCATGGGTAAGGACGAAGTTTACAAGGTTTTTCTGTCCATTCTTGAAGTGCACGGTTATACCGCTGTTCCCAGTGGCAAGGCGATTAAAATTGTGCCGGATGCTGACGCCAAACACAGCGCTATGCCGTTTGTTTCATCACGCCAGCCGGGAAAAGGTGACGAGGCGGTAACCCGGGTGATCGAAATAGAGCATGTCACCGCCGCTCAATTAGTACCCATTCTTCGTCCTCTGGTACCGCCACAAGGCCACCTCGCCGCTTACCCGCAAAGCAACGTGCTGATTATTTCTGATCGTGCAGCCAATATTGCGCGACTGGTGAAAATCATCAAACGCATCGATCAGCCGACCAGTGGTGAAATTGAAATTGTGCCACTGGAAAACGCCGTGGCCTCGGACCTGGTGCGAGTGCTCACCAGTCTGCGACAGCAGGCCGGTAAAAAGAATCTCAAGGGCAGCAAACCCATGTTGGTGGCGGATGAGCGCACCAACAGTATTTTGATTGGTGGCGAGCGCTCCGAACGTTTGCAGCTGCGTGCCATCATTTCACATCTGGACACTCCCTCCGAAGTGGTGGGTGATACCCATGTTATTTATTTGCGCTACGCCAAGGCCAAGGATCTGGTACCGGTACTTACCGGGGTGGGCAAAACCAAAAATACCACTGATAAAAAAGCCAAGGCAGCGCCTGCGTCATCTCGTCAGCCCTTTGATATTCAGGCTGATGAAAGCACCAATGCGCTGGTTATTACCGCCGCACCCACGGTGTTTCGTTCACTGAAATCCGTGATTGCCCAGTTGGATGTGCGCCGTGCGCAGGTAATGGTGGAAGCGGTTATTGCCGAGGTATCCTCGGATCGGGCTGCGGAACTGGGCGTACAATGGTTGCTTGATGGCAGTGGAGGTGATAATCCGGTGGGTGCAATCAACTTCGGTGGTGGCAGTAGCAGTATCTCCGGGCTTGCACAGGGCGCTGCAAGGGCAGCGGCATCCGGTGCCGGTGGCGCGGCTGCGGCACTCTCGGCCATTGGCTCTGGTGTCACCATTGGCCTGGGTCAATTCAGTAGCGGCACCTTTAATTTTGCCGGGTTGATCCGCGCGCTGGAAGGTGATGGCATCACCAATGTGTTGTCCACGCCCAATCTGGTGACCATGGATAACGAAGAAGCGGAAATTTTTGTCGGCCAGGAACTGTCAATTCCTACCGGTGCTTTTGCCAATACAGGGGGAGCATCGTCGTCGGTGAACCCATTTACCACTTTCGAGCGTAAACAGGTCGGTATACGCCTGAAAGTAAAACCGCAAATCAACGAAGGCGACGCCATTCGTCTGGATATCGAGCAAACGGTAGATGGTGTTGCCGGTGGTGCGGCGGGTGCAGGCGACATTGTGACCAGTGAGCGTTCGATTAAAACCAGCGTATTAGTGGATGATGGCAAAATGCTGGTACTGGGCGGCCTGATTAAAGACGATCTGGTGGAAACTGAGCAAAAAGTACCATTGCTGGGAGATATCCCGTTGCTGGGTGCTTTATTTCGTTATACCTCGGTGAAAAAAGTGAAAACCAACCTGATGGTGTTTTTACGTCCCACCATTTTGCGCACCAAAGAAGACAGTTTTAA
>WFQM01000304.1 GCA_015487095.1 Gammaproteobacteria bacterium
TATTTTTAGTGTTTAATTCATACCTTATGGTGTGTCATAGCCATGTTGTTGGATAATTTTGCGTGCGGCATTACTTTTAACAAAGCGAATAAAGGCTCGTGCTGCCGGTGTATCTTTGATCAATACGGCCTGTTGAATAACAGGTGTATATAAAAGTTGTGGTGGAACCCACCAAGAGCCGGTATCGGGCAGATTGCCATCGGTAATAATCTGTGCAGCAGCAATGAACCCCAGTTGCGCATTGCCGGTTCTGACAAATTGATAAGCCTGTCCAATATTTTCACCGCGCACCAGACGGGATTGTAATTTTTCCCACAGACCGCGTGCCTGCAAAATTTCACGAGCGGCGAAGCCATAGGGTGCCAGTTTGGGATTAGCAATGGCGAGTTTGCGGAAGTTGCCGTTGGCCAGCACATCACCCTTGGCATCAATCCGGTCGGCATCAGGGCTCCACAATACCAGTCGTCCCTGTGCATAGGTGAAACGTGTGCCGGGCACGGCGAGGCCATTTTTTTCCAGTAATGCGGGGCGGCGTTCATCAGCGGCAAAAAACAGCCCGAAGGGTGCGCCATGGGTGATTTGTGCGTAATGTTTACCGGTGGAGCCGAAAACCAGGCGCACGGTGTAGTCACTTTGTTGTTCAAAACGATGGACAAGTGCTGTGGCCGTGCGGTTGAAATTAGTGGCAACAGCGATATACAGGTCAGTCGCCCGGGTTGGCGAAAAGCCACAGAGCAGAATGAATGTGATGCTCCACTGAATAATGCATGTCAATCTGTTGCCGACGGGGCGGAATGCATCATGTCCTGGCCTGAATTTCAAGGCTGTTGCGCGGTTGCGGGTTTGGTACACTGCGCGTTCTTTGTTGTTGCCTGATTGACAATTCAATTGATTTTCCATTTCCAAATATTACAAGGTATTCATGAATATTGAGTCACGTATTGCTGATGAGCTGGATGTTCGCCTGGTTCAGGTTGAGTCTGCCATTAAATTGCTGGATGAGGGTGCTACGGTGCCGTTTATTTCCCGTTATCGCAAAGAGGTGACCGGTGGGTTGGATGATACCCAGCTACGTAACCTTGAAGACCGGTTGACGTATTTACGGGAGCTGGAAGACCGCCGTGCCGCCGTGCTGAAGAGTATCGAAGAGCAAGGCAAGCTGACCGAAGCGCTGACTGTCGCCATCAATGGCGCAGATACCAAGACCCGTCTCGAAGACCTGTATGCACCGTACAAACAAAAGCGCCGTACCAAGGCGCAAATTGCCCGGGAAGCCGGTATTGAGCCGCTGCTGGATGCGATTCTGGTGGATCACGGTATTGATCCACAGGTGCTGGCTGCCGAGTACCTTAACGAAGAAGCGGGCTTCGCCGATGCCGCCGCCGTGCTTGACGGAGCCCGGCAGATTTTCATGGAGCGTGCTGCGGAAGAGGCGGATCTGGTGGGCAGGCTGCGTGATTATGTGTGGGAAAACGGCCTGATGACCTCCGAAGTGGTGAAAGGCGAAGAACAAAACGGCAGCAAATTTGCCGATTATTTTGAATTCTCCGAAGCCCTGAAAAAAGTGCCATCGCACCGGGCTTTGGCCCTGTATCGGGGACGTAGTGAAAGTGTGCTGCGTTTGAAAATCGTGGTGCCGGGACAGGATGATCTGGAATCACCACTGGATCGGGGGATTTGTGAATCCATGGTGGCAGCGCATTTTGAGTTGCGTGACGAAGGTCGTACAGCAGACCCGTGGCTGGGAGAGTGCGCACGCTGGGCCTGGCGTATCAAGATCAGCATGCAGATTGAATCCGAACTGAATCTGCGCCTGCGCGAAGCAGCGGAAGAAGAAGCCATCCGTGTATTCGGTGAAAACATGCGCGACCTGTTACTGGCCGCGCCTGCCGGACAGCGCACCACCATGGGGCTGGACCCGGGCCTGCGCACCGGCGTCAAAGTCGTGGTAGTGGATGCCACAGGCAAACTGCTGGAATACGCCACGATATTTCCCCATGCGCCGAAAAATCAATGGGATCAATCGCTGGCAGTGCTGGGCAAACTGGCGGAAAAACACAACGTCGATCTCGTCAGCATCGGCAACGGCACCGCCTCGCGGGAAACCGACAAACTGGTGCAGGA
>WFQM01000305.1 GCA_015487095.1 Gammaproteobacteria bacterium
CATTAAACATGTCCATGTCCGGATTACGTGACCTGTCCATCATCGCCACAGCACCAGCACGACGACTGGCGGTAAAAACCTTTGTCAATCAATGGAACGACACACTGTTAAAAGAAGCCTGCCTGCGTGAAATCCGTCGTGGTGGCCAAGTATTCATTTTGCACAACAGCGTTGAAACCATCGAAAAAATGCGTCGCGACATAGAAGAGCTTGTTCCCGAAGCTGCGGTGGAAACCGCCCATGGCCAGATGCGTGAACGCGAACTGGAACAAGTGATGACCGGTTTTTATCATCACCGGTTTAATGTACTGGTTTGCACCACGATTATCGAAACCGGTATCGACATTCCCAATGCCAATACCATTATCATCAATCGTGCAGACCGCTTCGGGTTGGCCCAATTATATCAATTACGGGGTCGTGTCGGTCGCTCGCATCATCAAGCCTACGCCTATCTGGTCGTACCACCCCAAAAGGTAATGACCGCCGATGCCATAAAACGCCTCGAAGCTATTGAGTCCATTCAAGAGCTAGGAGCAGGATTCACTCTCGCCTCTCATGACATGGAAATTCGTGGCGCAGGTGAATTATTGGGTGAAGGACAAAGCGGCCAAATGCAAGAAATCGGTTTCACCCTCTACTTAGAGTTACTCGAACGCGCTGTGGAAGCCCTCAAGGCTGGCCGCGAACCGGAACTGGACCGGCCACTGGATCACGGTACTGAAATCGACCTCGGCATCCCTGCCCTGTTGCCGGATGACTATTTACCCGACGTACATACCCGTTTGATTCAATACAAACGTATTGCCAGCGCCAGTGACAAAACAGAATTGCGCGAATTGCAGGTAGAAATGATTGACCGGTTTGGTCTGTTGCCCGACCCCACAAAGAACCTGTTTCGGGTTACCGAACTCAAGCTTGGTGCAACGCCACTGGGCATCAAAAAAATTGAAATGGGTGATAGTGGGGGCCGTTTGCAGTTTGTGCAGGAACCGAACATTGATCCCATGAAAATCATCGGCCTGATTCAGACACAGGCAAAAACCTACCGAATGGATGGTCAGGACAAATTACGCATCATCAGTGACCTGCCCGATACAGAAGCGCGATTCGCAGCGGTAGAGCTTTTATTAGCAGAGTTGAGCTAAACCTTGAATCGATTAACCAGCTTCTGAACCTTATCAGCTAGTGCTACCGCTTTTTCACTACTGCTACTCGCCTGCTCGACACTCCTGGCAGTTTCCACACTGATATCCCGAATAGTTACAATGCTCGTATCAATTCCCAAAGCCACGTTACTCTGCTCTTCTGTTGCACTGGCAATTTGTAAATTCATATCAGTGATATTATTAACCGCCTGGGTAATGGTTTGCAGAGATTCGCCTGCCTGTGCAGCCTGACCCACCAGGTCTTGCGCCTGTTCCCGACTGGCATTCATGACCTTTACCGCATCGCGTGAACCACCCTGTAAGCGTTCAATCATTTGATCGATTTCCTGCGTTGACTCCTGGGTTCTGCTCGCCAGAGTGCGTACTTCATCAGCGACAACAGCAAATCCACGCCCCTGATCACCTGCACGCGCAGCCTCAATGGCTGCATTTAATGCCAACAAATTCGTTTGCTCGGCAATACCACGAATGACATCCAGTACCGTACCAATTTCCTGGCTATCTGATTCCAGCTTTTGAATCACCTCCGCAGCATTGTTAATGCCACCGGATAATGCATCAATGGCATCCACCGTACTGGTAACAATTCTCTGCCCCTGCCTGGCTTCCTGATCTGCTTCCTGAGTTGCCGTGGCCGCATTATTGGCATGATTGGCAACTTCCTGTACGGTAGCCGCCATTTCATTGATTGCCGTTGCCACCAGTTCTGTTTCAGATTCCTGCCGAGCGACTTGTTGGTTGCTTTCTTCAGTAATAGCGCTGACTTCAGTGGCAGATGAGGATAACTGCACACTGGTGTTTTTCAGCTCCGCAATAACACTTTGCAATTGTTCAATGAAACGGTTAAACCATTGGGCCAACTCACCCAGCTCATCATTGGATCGGCTTTCCAGACGCCGTGTTAAATCACCTCCACCTGTGGCCATTTCTTTTAACGAGGCAATCACCTGATTCAAATTACCGGTAATCATGGAAATAATCAGAGGTGTGGCAATCAATAATGAAATGAGAACAATTGCTCCAATCAGCAGACCAAACATCAAAGCCTGCTGGGCTGCCTCATCAGTTTTTGTTATTTTCCCGGTAAAATCAGCATAGTTTTTTTCACGAAACGCCTGTAAATTATCCTGCAACTTTTTCATCGCCACATTCATGACTTCAGCTTTTTTCTGTATTTGATCCAGAGCCAGCGAGCCACTGATGATACCCACAGTCATCTCCCGGGCCAGAGCGAAATAGTGAGCAAACTCCTGTTGTATTGTCTTGATTGTTTCTGCATCATGGCGATTTATTTCGGCCATCTGTGCAAACGTTTTTTGTGTAGCTTCAGCCAATGCATCAGCTTCTATGACAAGTTCATCCTCCCCTTCTGAAGCAGCGGCAATAAGCATTCCCTTAATCTTATCAAGACGCACCAGATTGATATCGGTATTTTCCAACATGGGGTAGGCAATATCACGAATCTCTGTCAGGCGCTCGGCATTGGCAGAAGCCACTGAATAATTGTAAGCAAAATAGATTAGTATCCCACCAATGCCCATGACAGAGAGGAAGAGAATCTTGTAACGAATCCTGATATCGAGAACCCAGCTCATTGTTTATACCTCGAATCGTTCAGCGCCATGGGCCATGGAGAGTACTACCATACTCGTGGCGATTGAGATTTAGGTCTGATTGCACGCCCTGCTTGCTTCATAGCTGCGTTGGAACACCTTGCAATAGACTAACTATTACACGTCATTTCACTTTGTCATAAAACGAATATGACACACACATAAGGATCGCTCGAACAATAACTGTCGCTTTTTAGTTGGGTAAAGAGTAATACAGGTTGAAAGGACTGATGTTCTTCCCTTGACCTTTTGGTGGAACCGCTACGCTTGTTCCACCCTACGGCTTTACCTTGTGTTTGAGGAGACGGAACAAACAAACCACTCCTCTGATTCTGACCTGTTTCCGACCCGGATTATGAATACGCCAAGATCAGTGATCTACGCAGGTAGGGTGGAACAAGCGTAGCGGTTCCACCAGAGTCTTGTGCAGGCCCAAAATAACCGAACCCGCTCACCAATGAGACAGTTATTGTCCGAGCGACCCTTAAACCTCAATCTCAAACACCACGGGCATATAAAGCGTATTCTGAGGAGCCTGACTTTATTCAGTAACAGTACCGGGTAAAATCGAACTCGGTATAACTTAAAATCACCATAGCGTGATTTATTTAAGATCCAGTACCTTGACGGTATCATCTGCCTCACTGCGCATGATATAACCCATGGCCTTAGGCTGCCCGGCTACCCATTCCTTAATGACACGATCAAAACCAATAATTTTGGGTGGAGTACCTTTACCGGTAAAAATCAAACGTGACCAATACGATTTGAGTTTAGCCTCGCTTTTACCGATGATACCACCGTAAAAAAACTTGCGGCTTTGTGTCCCTTTTGGCTGATCACCGGGAATAACTTTTTTACCACCAGGAAAGAATTTCTTTTTTCCAAGATAGATTTTTTTTACGTCATCCACCGAGATTTCAGTCAACGTATTAGAAGGATGAACAATAACAACCACGTCATCGGCATAAACAGCCATTGAAACCATCCACAATACGCTAAGAATGGTGAGTCGGTATACGATAGTTTTCATTGTTATCATCTCCTAGAACACCATTTCAATGGCGACACCAACGATGGTGACGTCTTTTTCGGTTGGCACATCTGAAAACAATCCTAAACCACCTGCCGGTTTAGGTGTGGTTTCCGGGGTAACCTGGCGCACTTCGAGCTTAAGGGCAGAATTGGTGGTCAACTCCTTACGCACACCAACACCAATAACTTCCTGACCCCAGCCACCATCAACATCCCATTGCTCCCAGGTAATATGTGGCATGTACTCACCCATGCGATAACCCATCATGATGTAACCGGAGGTCATATCCATCGGTCGGTTACCCGCAATTTTTCGTCCCATAATGGCCTGACCAAATTCGGAGGACAAAATAAAGTTAGTGAGATCAACAATAACGCCAGCGGTATAGGTGGTATGTCTTTCACCATCCATCATCATCTGTCGGCCTTTACTATTATCAACTTCCATAACGCCGGTATTTGCCGACAATTCAAAACGGAGTTCATCTTCCATGTTGACGCTGAACTTAGCACCAATGAGTTGATTCACATGACCATCCGGGACATCCACGACACCACCGAACAGGTTAAAACCCAGTTCAGCATCACCGCTATAAGTTCGGAAGTCTGTACCGAAACCCTGGTAAGAAACGCGTGTTAGATTAGGACCAACAGCATCCTGGTTGTAAAAGCCTTCTGGTGGCCGAATCCAGGGATAGGTGTAACCCACATCAATATACTCGTTATACATGCCAACGGGATATTTGATTTTACCAAAACGTAATGTCATGTTTTCGTTGACATCGTAATTGGCAAAAGCCCAATCCAGTTCCATTATAAAGTCTTCGGTACCTTTGCCCTTGATTTGCGCAGCAAAGCTCAGGCTTTCATCCACTTGTGTAGAAATATTCAGCCCCATGCGTGTATCTTTGGCACCACCGGCATCAGACACATCTCCAGAGTAATTGCCGTCGGAGCTAACCATAAACGCTGACGTCAGATAGCCGTGCCATTGGATATCACCAATTTCGCCAGCCATCGTAGACAATGGCAAAGCCATGCTCGCAGCAACCAGACAAATTGGCCCAATACTGTATTTACCAATCCTGCTCATAAAGGACTCCTTATATTATCTGCGTAGTAAAACGCGGTAGTTATTATCTGCGTAGCGAAACGCGCTAACTGGATACTACTTCGATAAAACAATGTAATCAATTCCTGTCCCATCTCTGACAAAACACTTCTGAACCGGATTAACGACCCTCTGGGAGAAAACCTTTAGAAGAAAGTAAAACTATTTTAATGCATTGCTTTCATTAAAGTTTATCGAAAAAAAACACATCGAATTAAAGCGTTATAAACCATAAAAACACTAAAGATATATCAAGGCATGCCGCTAATCTTATTCGGAATGTACTCCTTTCATTATTGTTGAGATAGAAAGAAAAGAAATTACCAGCATGAAGATCACATTTGTCTTTCTATTTGTTGTTATCGCTTTGACATCTTTTTCATTGCATGCCGAAAATGTGAAAGCAATCCAACAAGCGGCAACCGAGGGAGAGGCTCGCTCCCAATATGACCTGGCTATTCGTTACCTGAAAGGTGACGGTGTCGAAAAACATGCTGCGAGCGCAGTCAAATGGCTAAAAAAATCGGCAGGGCAGAATTTTTCACCGGCCCAATATAAATTAGGCATCCTATATCGCGAGGGCCACAAGGTAACAAAAGATATGGATCAGGCAATTGAGTACCTCACGATGGCGGCAAACCAGGGTAATGCCACAGCCCAATATGTACTGGGAGATGTTTATCAACAGGGTGATGGTGTTGCAAAAAATCTGACTGAGGCACGAGAATGGTTTGAGTTAGCGGCAGGCCACAATGTTGAAAAGGCCGTGAAAGCATTGGCAAAAATTGAAGAAAGCGATACTACTACCCCAGCAACAGTGCCTGCTGTGAAGGAAAAAGTCGAAAATAAAAAACCAACCACTGAGCCTGGTAATAAAACAGCACAATCTGCATACGAACAAGGAATGAAATATCTACGTGGTGCGGGCGTTTCGAGAAACTACAAAACTGCCACGGAATGGTTCTTACAAGCAGCAGAACAAGGGCATGCCGAATCACAATATCAACTTGGTGAGTTATCAAAAAAAGGAAAAGGTGCAAAAAGAAATAAAAAACTTGCCAATAAATGGTATCGTGCTGCAGCTAAACAGGGACATATCAAAGCAAAAAATCGCCTGGACGGCTGTGACTTTTGTTAGTATTTTATAACTACAAATATCGTCAGGACATAAACATGAAGGTTATTTTTTTTAGTGTATTGTTGACTGTAACACTGTTATTCATAACGCAGGCAGGTTATGCAGAAACCTTCCGCTGGGTTGACGAGTCCGGGAAAATACGCATCGGCATCAAGCCTTCTCCCGGGGCGGAGGCTACAAAAAAAGATAATAATAAAGAAGATAATACGGAAATAAAAAAAGCCCCTCCGGTTATTGCCAAGCCTGTGGCACCCAAAACCAATGTGGAACATGCAGCGCCTTCTTCCGCAGTGATTAAAAAGCCACAGACAGTCATACCGGCTCCTGCCCCCATTGTTACCACGCCTGAAATTGTAGCCCCGACACAAGCGCCTGTATCTATTCAACCTCCAAAACCGGTTCAAAAAACCCGTGTAGAAAAACCGAAACCTATCAAGCAAAAGACAGCTGTTAAAAAACCAGCGGCCAAAAAAACAGTTACCAAGAAAAAGCCTGAAAAGGTGACCCCTGTAAAAAAGAAAATCTCAGAAAAAAAATCTACTGACGAGCGTAACGCAGAAATGTGTGGTGTCTTTACAGGTTATGTGAATGATTATAAGGAAAAAGTCCGAGATTGTTCGCCAAATCTCTGTGATATTTACAAACGCTCACTGGCGCGTTATAAGAAAAAACAAAGATCCTACTGTAAATAATTTGCTGCCTGCGACAAAAAACTCAACTTTCCGGGTTTTTTTTACGCGCTAGCACCAGCTCCCGATTGAATACTGCAATACGGTCCAGGTAATGATTTTTAGCCTGGGTGGTAAATCGATTACGTTTATCGTCACACATATGGCCATGCAGGCGCACTGCAAGACCACGCCCCTTATCCAACATCACTTCCAGTGCATCTTCGCCTGACAATGGTCCGGGCAATTGACAAAATAGCATCAGACCGGGAGTTTGCATCTCATCCAGTTTTTCCAGATCAAAAAAACCGGGCTCCAGCACAGAAGCAACACTGAATACTGCATCGTCATTCTCAGAAACGTCCTTTTTGTCCGGGTCATGAAAATGAAAAATATGCATAGCACCATGCAACAAACCTTCCGCTTCCAGCGCCTCTTTTATTTCCAGGCCGCTAAAACTTTCTTCTTCCTCCGCAAAGACACTCACTGACAATACCAGCGGCTCAATACCTGGCGGCATTGCTGTCTGTTCCGGTTCCTTATCCGGCACAGTGTCGGTAATCCGTATCTCCGCCTCTGCCACAGTGAGATCTGCAGGAATTTCTATCCCGGTAATTTCATCTTCAATCGCAAAATGTTCGTATTCGACATTGGCTGTTTCACTTTTGTGATCAACACCCATGTCCTGTTCTGTTTTTGTTACGGGTTCCGGTGGCACAGTTTCTTCATGGGGCACCGTCGGCGATAGGGGGTTGGCAACGAGCCTGGCTTCTGACAGATTTACTGACGATGCAACACTGGGCTCATCCTGCCCTGGTTTTTCGGCAGTAAGTTCAGACTCAACTATTCCCATAGCGGGTTCTTTTCTGACTTTACTGCGTGCTGTAACAACCGACTGCCTAGGCAACACTTCTTTCCTACCTGCCTTTTTATCGGTTTTATCACACCCTGTACGGAATCGCTTGTGCTCCCGAGCCCAATCCTCCCGTTCAAAACGACCGGAAAAATAAACAGCCACCAGCACAGCAACACCCACCAGTAACAAAATCCAGCGCAGATCATCCATGCGCCAGTCCTTTTTTATTCAGACGATTGAGAGGAGAAAAATTGACCATGCCTGTATCCATTTGAATTCTATGTACGGCATATCATAAAGGAATCGCGGACAAAAAAAACCGGCACCTGCATAGCGCAAAGGTACCGGTTTATTATGGCGATTGTCTGACTACGACAATCGCCAAACACTAAAAATTGGCGGTTTAGAACGTGCCAATGAATTCCAGTGTAGTGACGCTGTCACCTGTAAAACCAAAAGTGCCAATCTGACCGGCATCGGTATCACTATCAGACCACTCCAGCGCTACGAGCAAATTATCCTCAATAGAATAAGCGGCATGCAACGTGGTCTTGGTGGAATCATCCACGCCATTCCCTTCGAAGGCTACCGTTTCGTAACGCGCTTTAACGGTTACTTCGGGAGTGGCTTCGAAACCAACCCACAGGTTAACAGCATTGTCTACGATATTGTCAGCGGTAAGATAGTCCAGACCCAATGTTACCGGGCCCGTTTTAAAGGCGGCATTGAAGTCAAGCACATCGCCTGCGGTGCCATTACCGGCACCATTCACGTCATCCTGCGTGACGTAACCCAGCTCAAGGTCCAGTCCAGGCATAGGTGCCGCATTTACCACTAGCGCAACAGAGGTCTTGCCCTTGTCGCCCGCATCATTGGTTGCCAGGCCAAGGTCATCGACTACAGCTAAAGTCACCGTAGCAGGTCCGGCTGCGATGGCAGCTGCAACACCCGCGAGGTTATTGCCGTATAACGCTGTTTGGTTATCAAGAATATTCCAGATTGCACTGTGGCTGGTGAAATTCAAGTCCGGCGCATCTTCAGCCTCTTGACCGATAGGGTTGTTGAACAA
>WFQM01000306.1 GCA_015487095.1 Gammaproteobacteria bacterium
CTAACAGTCCATTGTTTTGTATTTTTGTAATAACTTGATTTGGGAGGCAATCCACTCTCCCTACATTACGGAATACATTATCAGAATGCGTTATAAGGTATCTGTCAGCACTAACCCCGTCAAGCGGCTTTTACTGAGATATCGCGATTAATTTATGCGGGAGCCTGAACTCGGCGGGTTCGCAGTTTGTGGGGATTAGCGGTGCTTTGATTTTTTGTGCAATTGTTGTCGAAACAGCTCCATCAATATCTCAATATTGGTGGTGCCTGCATAATTCAGGCGGGTAATAAAAGCGATTTTCCGGTGTGGTCCCGGTTCATTCAGATGAATGGCCTTTATTTCGGCATTGTCATCAATCAACTGGCTCAATGCCATTTCCGGCACCAAAGTGGTACCCATATGGCCAGCGACCATTTGCACCAGGGTATTCAGGCTGGTGCCTGACAGGGAGTATTTTGTTTCGACGGGCCGGAATTTACACGCGGCAAGGGCGTGGTCTTTCAAGCAATGCCCGTCTTTCAATAGCAGCAGCGGGGCTTCCTGCAACTGCTCACCGGTAATTTCACAATGATCGGCCAGCTTGTCCGAGCGGTGAGTGACGACAAAAAAATCCTCTTCCCAAAAGGTGAAAGCATGCAAGCCTTCAATCGCGTAAGGCAATGCCAGTATGGCGGTATCAAGGTCACCCTTTCGGACTTTTTCCACTAGCACATTTGACTGTTCTTCAGTAATCGTGAGCTGAAAATCCGGGTACTGTTTTCTGACCTCCGGCAATACTTTCGGCAGCAAATACGGCCCGATGGTGGGAATGACGCCCAGTGACATTGGGTAAGAAAGTGGCGCATTCTGGCTCTGGCACAACTGATACAGTTCATTGACCCCCAGATTGATTGTGCGCGCCTTATCCAGAATCATTTCGCCCACTGGCGTGACCAATACCTTTTTGTTATTTCGTTCAAAGATTTGTGTTTTGAGCTGGCTTTCCAGCTCGGAAATGGCCGTGCTCAGTGCTGACTGGGAAACAGAGCAAAGCTCAGCCGCTCGTTTGAAATGCCGGGTTTTATCAACCGCCAGGGCGTAACTCAGCTGCTTGATAGTAATCATTGTCCCCAGCCTTTTTATTCAGAAGTTTTACAAAACGTCTATTCTGTTTTAGCAGGCGCATTCATGTTATTTTTTTCAACATTGCTGATCTCTGCCATTGTCGTGCGCATCCAGTTTTCCACTTCTGCACTAATCTCGGCAGCCTTGCGTCCACGGGGTTCGATCACCGGGCCAATGACTACCTGAATAGTGCCTGGCCGTTTGACAAATTCACGTCGTCCCCAGAACTCCCCGGCATTATGTGCCACCGGCACAATGGGGTAATTGCTCTCTTCAGCCAGTATGGCACCGCCCATTCCCCAGCGTTTGTATGTGCCCGGTGCGATACGTGTGCCTTCGGGGAAAATCGTCACCCAGATACCCGCATCCAGCCTCTCCTTTCCTTGTTTGATAATTTGCTTGATGGCTTTGCGACCCGATGAGCGGTCAATGGAAATGGGTTTTAACATTGCCATCCCCCAGCCAAAAAACGGCACCCACATCAGCTCACGTTTTAACACCCATACCTGCGCGGGAAACAACAATTGCAGCGCATAGGTTTCCCATGTGGATTGGTGTTTGGAAAAGATAATGGCGGCACCTGCGGGAATATTCTCGCGGCCTTTCACCTGATAATCCACACCACACAAGGCTTTTAATGTGCCAATGATATAGGCAGCGTAAGTACGGCCGACACGAGAGCGCAGGCGAAATGGCAGGGGTGCGCATAA
The DNA here is from genome assembly GCA_015487095.1 of Gammaproteobacteria bacterium. Lineage (GTDB taxonomy): Bacteria > Pseudomonadota > Gammaproteobacteria > SZUA-152 > SZUA-152 > SZUA-152. The sequence continues at coordinate 1,815 of WFQM01000306.1, forward strand.
TAGCAATACCAGTGAAACCAGCACGGTCGCGATAATCATGCTTACGCTGAAAATAAATGAACGGATAAACTGCATCAGTCATAACACCTGTTAGTCATTTGTTTTTCCTGTCAGTGTTCCTGTTAACAAGGCATCTACTGCTTCTGCCAGATCATCAAATACCGGCACATTCGCCAGACCCGGCTCTTTGGCCAATTGTGCAAGGCTGCGTTCGCCTTTGCCCGTTCGTACCAGGATGGGTGTGGCTCCCACTGCTTGCGCACTTCGCAAGTCCCGCAGTGAGTCACCGATCACCGGCACACCGCCCAGTTCAGTTTCGAGCTTGTGGCTGATCTGCTGCAACAAACCCGGTTTCGGTTTGCGGCAATCACAACCAGCATCCGGCGCATGCGGACAATAGAAAATACCCTCAAGATGCCCACCCACTGCCGCCAATAATTTTTCCAGTTTGTGATGCATGGCATCAAGCGTTTGCAAATCAAACAGACCACGCGCGACGCCGGATTGATTGGTGGCGACTACGACGCAGTAACCCGCCGCATTGAGACGTGCAATAGCCTCCAGGCTGCCGGGCAGGGGAATAAATTCTTGCGGCGATTTGATGAAATCATCCGAGTCTTTGTTGATCACACCGTCGCGATCCAAAATGATCAGGGGCATTGGTTATGTGGCTGCTGGCAAATTAAAGGAAGGGTATTCTAGTAGCAGAAGCGGGCAGACACAAAAAAACCGGGGTCCGCAATAACGAGCCCCGGTTTGTACTGGTTATGTGTTTGTATTAAAAATTCAGTTTCCTTCAGCCATGCACAAAAAGGCAAAACCGAACAGTACAACGAACATCACTATCGCCATCGTCATAAAAACCTCCTTTATACCTTTAAAAAACCCAAACAGTATGTTAAGGGTAGGCTTTATTTCCACATTGTCAAGGGGGTTATGTCTCAGTGCAATACTCGGGTATGGGGCTACCCTTGCAGCCGGGATAAATCTGCCACACGCAGAAACAGGTTGCGCAATTGGGCGAGCAAGGCAAGGCGGTTATCACGTAGCGCGGCGTCATCGGCCATCACCATGACCTCATCAAAAAACGGGTCCACCGTTTTACGCAGGCTGGCAAGCCTGCCCAGCGCGGTTTCGTAATCACGCTGATCAAACAAAGGGGTTACTTCCCGGGTAATGATTTCCAGTTGTGCTGCCAGTGCCTGTTCAGCGGCATCTGCCAGTTTTGTTGTGTCGATGGCTTCGGGTACAGCGATATTTTTTTCCGCCGCCTGACGCAGAATATTGGAAATGCGTTTATTAGCGGCGGCCAGGCTTTCCGCCTCGGGCAGATTGAGAAAATGATTGACCGCACGCACACGGCGATCAAAATCAAATGGCTGTGTGGGGTGCTGTGCCAGCACGGATTCAAACACTTCCGGTATCACGCCGATGTCTTTGTAATAAGCACGCAGGCGATCCATCATGAAATCAACCACCTGATTGACCACATCTTTTGCTGTTATTTTAGTGCCTAACGCCGTTGTTGCCTGCTGCACTATTTCAGGCAAGTCCAGTGGCAGCTGACATTCGATAATGATGCGTAGCAAACCCAGCGCAGAACGACGCAAGGCAAAGGGGTCTTTGCTGCCCGTGGGCGGCTGACCGATGCCAAACATGCCTACCAGAGTATCCAGCTTGTCGGCGATGGCTACGGCCTGACCAGTAGCGGTAGCGGGCAGTTCATCACCAGCAAAGCGCGGCATGTATTGCTCGTCCTGCGCTAGCGCCACCGCTTCGGCTTCGCCATCATGTAACGCATAGTAGCGGCCCATAATGCCTTGCAGGTCCGGAAACTCGTTGACCATTTCCGTCATCAAGTCACACTTGGCCAGCCACGCAGCACGCTCAGCCCATTCTTTGTCGGACGATAACGACGTTGCAATATTGCCGGCAAGCTGCACAACACGTTGTGTTTTGTCATGCAGAGTGCCCAGTTCTTTTTGGAATAATATCGTTTTTAATTTTTCAATATGGCTGTCGAGTTTTTGCTTGCGATCCTGTGCCCAGAAGAATTCGGCATCAGCCAGACGTGGGCGTATGACACGCTCATTCCCGTCACGCACCACATCGGGATGGGTGCTGTCGATGTTGGCAACAGTAATAAAGTGAGGCATCAACTTTCCGTTAGCATCCACCACATGAAAATATTTCTGATTGGTTTTCATGGTGAGAATCAATGCCTCGGCAGGTACTTCGAGATAACGTTCCTCAAAATTACCGGCAATGGCTACTGGCCACTCCACCATGGCCGTCACTTCATCCAGCAGGGCATCATCGATAACCGCCTTACCGCTTAATTGCTCTCCGGCTTCCAGCACTTGCGCACGCACCGCTTCACGTCGCGTGGCAAAATCAGCGATCACCCGCCCTTCGGTTTCCAGTAACGGCGCATAACCGGCAGGCTCAGCGATGTACAGGGTTTCCGGATGGTGGAAACGATGGCCACGGGTCTCTCGACCGGATTTCGTGCAGAGAATTTCCGCATCGATCACCTCATCACCAAACAACAGCACCAGCCATTGCACCGGGCGCACAAACTGTGCGTCCAGATCCGCCCAGCGCATGCGTTTGGGGATGGGCAGTTTATCCAGCGAAGCGGTTACCAGGTCCGGCACCAGTGCAGCTGTACTTTGCCCCGGTTGTTCGGCGCGATATACCAGCCACGCACCCTTGTCGGTTTCCATGCGCTCAAGATCGGCCACGGACGCTACTCCGCAGGAACGGGCAAAGCCTTCAGCGGCTTTGGACGGACAGCCTTCATCGTCAAAGGCCGCCAATAGTGCCGGACCACGGCGTTCAATTTTTTTGTCTGCCTGTCTTTCGATCAGATCAGATACCAGTACCGCCAAACGGCGGGGGCTGGCGAACAACGACACTTTGCCATGGGCAAGGTCCGCTGCTTTTAATCCATTCTCGATACCGCGACCAAAAGCCTCGGATAATTTTTTCAGCGCTTTGGGTGGCAGCTCTTCTGTACCAAGTTCGATTAACAAATCACGGGTATTCATGCCGCTCCCCCGTCATTGCGTGAAGAAGAGGTCATCGTATTACTTATGGGGAAACCGAGTTTCTCCCGTGCCTCGAAATAAGTTTGAGCCACCGCGCGGGATAGTGTGCGCACGCGCAAAATGTAACGCTGGCGTTCAGTCACGGAAATGGCGTGACGCGCATCCAGCAAATTAAAAGAGTGCGAAGCTTTCAGCACCTGTTCGTAGGCGGGCAATGGCAAACCGGCTTCAATGAGCTTCTGCGACTCACTTTCGTAATCATCGAATGCCTGAAACAATACTTTGGTGTTGGCATGCTCAAAATTGTACGTGGATTGCTCCACCTCATTTTGGTGAAACACGTCACCATAGGTGATTTTACCCAATGGCCCATCGGCCCAGGTGAGATCATAAATACTGTCCACCCCCTGTAAATACATCGCGATGCGTTCCAGCCCGTAAGTGATTTCACCCGTTACCGGCTTGCACTCCAGACCACCCACCTGTTGGAAATAGGTAAACTGGGTCACTTCCATACCGTTAAGCCATACCTCCCAGCCCAGCCCCCAGGCACCCAGAGTGGGGGATTCCCAGTTGTCTTCCACAAAGCGGATATCGTGTTCCAGCGGGTTCAGCCCGAGCATTTTCAGTGAGCCCAAATACAGCTCCTGAATATCCAGTGGTGAGGGTTTGATCACCACCTGAAATTGATAATAGTGTTGCAAGCGATTCGGGTTTTCGCCATAACGACCATCGGTGGGCCGACGCGAAGGCTGCACATACGCAGCCGCCCAGGGTTCGGGGCCAATGGCACGCAGGAATGTTGCAGGGTGAAATGTGCCCGCACCGACCTCCATATCCAGTGGCTGCAAAATCACACAGCCTCGCTCGGCCCAGTATTGTTGCAGGGCAAGGATCAGTCCCTGAAAGGTTGAGACATCAGGGGTATTCGTATTTTGTTTCGACATGTTTCGCAGTTCTTTGTGTGATTCGCGCCAGACGTGGAAAAAGCGCGCCAGAAAAGCCGGTGATTATACCCGCTGGCCCGCATGGCGGGAAACGGTTCGTGCTTACTGTGCAAATGTCATTAAACTCAGGGTATTCACGCAAGAGTTATGTGTTTGACGAAAAATATTGCATGCGGCAAGTTGCGACGCAATTTAAAGGTGAGCCCCTGAGTGTGTATTTGCCATGGCTTGTAGGCGCTTGACGTGTGTTGCCGCCAACAGGCAAATGGGGAGATAATACGACATGTGTTATTGCAGGGCTGTTTCCCTGCTCATCAAAACCGGGTGGAACCCGGATAGTTAAACTGTCAACGGGAAAAGGAATCACCCATGAACATACTCATCGCGGAAGATGCACCCATTCTTCAGTCATTAAACATAAGGCTGATGGAGCATTGGGGCTACAATTTTGATATAGCTTCAAATGGAAAGGAAGCTGTGGAATATGCTTTAAAAAATGATGGGAAATATGATCTCGGCCTTATGGATATCGAAATGCCGATAATGAATGGTATGGAAGCCACTCAGCGTATCCGGCAGGAAACAAAATATTTTCCTATCATTGCCTATACTTCGGACCCATCTCATCGAAGACAATGTTTTGAATATGGGTGTGATGCGTTTGTCGAAAAACCAATGATGCCTGGCAGACTTTACAAAAAAATAAAAGAATTAACAGTAAAGTCGCTTCTTTTATGCATCGAAAAGAACAATATATCAATAAAACAGGTGACGCCTATGAGTTCAGATGAATTGGAAGAATTAAGGAAGTTGGAGAAACAGGGATTGGCTAAATTTAGTCTCATTGGTACAGAGTATAAGTTTCTGGTTCACAAAAACATACAGAATAAACTGTCACATGACTTCATTGCGGAGAAAAAACTGCTGTCCGAATTCATTGATCGCTCGCCTGACAGTCCAGGAATAATTCATGTCTATGCATCAAACTTGCATGCCAATAAAAAATTCATATCAATAGAATTGCTTAATCAATTGATACCAGAAGAAGATAAAAAAATGGAAAAATTTACCGACAAAGTGGTGCGTACCCCCCTAAGTTAAAAAAACGCCCCCTCTCATGCGAAAGGGGGCGTTTTATTTTACTGCACAGACGGCAAATTAACGGCTGCCTTTATGCGGGCTGAAAATCAGCAAGAGTAGTACATATCAAACTCAACCGGATGCGTGCTCATGCGCAGGCGGGTAATTTCTTCCATTTTCAGGTCGATGAAGGCGCTGATCATGTCGTCTGTAAACACACCACCTGCGGTGAGGAAGCCGCGATCAGCATCCAGCTCTTCCAAGGCCTGATCAAAAGAATGACAAACCTGTGGGATTTCAGCCGCTTCTTCAGCCGGCAGGTCATACAGGTCTTTATCCATGGCTTCACCGGGATGAGTCTTGTTTTGAATACCGTCCAGGCCAGCCATCATCATTGCCGCGAAGGCCAGATAAGGGTTGGCGGTAGGGTCGGGGAAGCGCAGTTCAATGCGACGACCCTTGGGGTTGCTCACAAACGGGATGCGGATGGAAGCAGAACGGTTACGGGCGGAATAGGCCAGCATCACGGGAGCTTCAAAACCGGGTACCAGACGCTTGTAGCTGTTGGTTGAAGCATTGGTGAAGGCATTCAGTGCGCGGGCATGTTTGATGATGCCGCCAATGTAGAACAATGCGGTTTCGGACAGGCCGCCGTATTCGTCACCGGCAAACAAGTTATCGCCACCTTTGAACAGAGACATGTGTACGTGCATGCCGGAGCCGTTATCACCTACCAGTGGCTTGGGCATAAAGGTGGCGGTTTTTCCATAGGCGTGGGCCACGTTGTGTGTGCAGTATTTCTGGATTTGCACCCAGTCGGCACGTTGGGTCAGGGTGGCGAATTTGGTACCAATTTCGCACTGACCAGCGGTTGCCACTTCGTGGTGATGCACTTCAACAGGAACACCCATTTCTTCCATGGCCAGACACATGGCGGCACGGATGTCGTGCAGGCTGTCCACAGGAGGCACAGGGAAATAACCACCTTTCACACCGGGACGGTGACCAATATTACCGTCTTCATAAACTTTCTCGGAGTTCCATTCGGATTCTTCGGAGTCAATTTTGTAAAAGCTGCCGGACATGGTGGTGCCCCAGCGTACGTCATCGAGAATGAAGAATTCAGGCTCTGGGCCAAAGTAGGCTGTATCGGCAATGCCCGTGCTTTTCAGATAGGCTTCAGCGCGGTTGGCAACAGAGCGGGGGTCACGTTCGTAACCCTGGCCGGTGGACGGCTCAACAATGTCGCAGGTGATGTTGAGCATGGATTCGTCGGAGAACAAGTCCATCACGGCGGTGGAGGTATCAGGCATGAGGATCATGTCGGATTCGTTGATGCCCTTCCAGCCTTCGATGGAGGAACCGTCAAACATCTTGCCTTCGGTGAAGACATCCTCGTCCACAGTGCTGGAAGGCACGGTGACGTGCTGCTCTTTGCCGTGGGTGTCGGTGAAGCGAAAATCAACAAACTTCGCTTCGTTGTCTTTGATCATATTCAATACGTCTTGTGCAGACATGATGGACTCTCCTGATTGCTTATTTTAGTAATGTTGACTAAGTGAATAATTATTTTATTTAAGAATATTTTGGCCTGGTTTTTTTCAGGCTGTTCTATTCTTTTTATTTTAATTTTCGATTTGTACGGTTCTGCTCAATAGTGCCGTCAAGCATGAAATATGCCATTGCTCCCTACAAGGCATTGCTGCGCCCTGTTCCTGTAAAACTGTTGCGATAGCGACAGCTTATGCGGGAAACCTACCTTACCCGCATTCTTGTCTCACGGAAACCGTTGCACGACTATTGCACAACGGTGGTGCGTGAAGATGCCTGGTGCACGACAGTTGTGCGCTTTATAGCCACTGTTTCAGTGAAAGCGCACCACAACGTCGGCAATATGATCCATACCGGGCTGCTCTGTTGCCTGCTGACGTAATGCGTGTGCTGTGGCCTGTGCTGTATTCATATCAGTCATGCGGGACAGCGGCAATAATACCTCTACATGAATTTCCCCGTCCAGATAGTGCAGCACAGTTTCTTCTTCTTCGATGTATCGGGCCGCCTCAATACTGGCCCAGCGCTGCTGGAGCCGAGCCAGTATCTCGTTGCGCAGCGGCAACCCACTGCTGGGGGCTGCTTGTTCATCGTCTTCCGGGTCAATATGCACCATCACATCAGTAACTGTATTTACGTCGCGCATGATTTGTGCGCGCACGGTTTCGCTGATGCGATGTCCCTCGGAGACACTGATGCGTGGACTCA
>WFQM01000307.1 GCA_015487095.1 Gammaproteobacteria bacterium
GGTGCCGTGACCAATGTCACGATAGCCACCAGTGAAAGCTGGAAAGACAAAAGCACGGGTGAACAAAAGGAAAAAACTGAATGGCATCGAGTGGTGTTTTTTCAGCGTCTGGCAGAAATTGTGGGTGAATATCTGAAAAAAGGCTCCAAGGTTTATATCGAAGGCAAATTGCAAACTCGCAAGTGGCAGGATCAAAGTGGTAATGATCGTTATACCACCGAGATTGTTGCCAACGAAATGCAAATGCTGGACAGCCGTGGTGGCGGGAGTGGAGGTGGTGGTAACTTCAACCAGTCTCCCAGTCAGTCCTCGGGCGCTGCTCCGCAGCAACAGCAACAACAACCAGCCGCCGCACCGGCTGGTGGTGGCATGGGTGATTTTGATGATGATATTCCGTTTTAAACGTCACCCAGGACCAATTTTGTAACAACATATAATCAAGCCTCTATTATTAGAGGCTTTTTTATTTGCAGGGTAGAAATAATAAAAGCCTGATGCAAAGATGCGAAGGCTTAGAGAGCACAAAGCTCTTTTTTGCGCCTTTGCGTTAGATTTTCATCATTCAGGCCAGCCAGTATGCGCATGAGAATAGGGCGGTTTAGCCAATGTTATTAAGTTAAGTCAAAATTCTTGCTTGGTGTAGGTTGGCGGTGAGCTTGCGAACCCCAACGGGGCCGGTGATGTTGGGGTTCGCAAGCTCACCGCCAACCTACACTACACTGTGATTTGTTCACTTAATGGCTGATGTTAAACAGGTCTCAAATGTGAATTAAGTATTAAAAACACCTGTTTTAAAAATCACCGGGTATTTGACGCAGAGGGCGCAACGTTTTTAGTGTTTTTCTCTGCGTCCTTTGCGTCTCTGCGCCCTCTGCGTTTATAACTCGCCACTTGTCAGTACCACGACAACATAATCTCCCAATGCGTTGGAACGATTGTTCGAGAGTTTTTGATATTACGCAGGCTTCGTCATTGTATTAGCCGCCTTGGTCCTCGATGCTACGCCGCTGTTGCGTAGCAGCATCCTGAATCATTTTTTCCACTGTTTCAGCTTTTTTAATGGTTTCCAGCTTTTCAGTCAAAAAATGCTCTTTTTCCGTTATGGTTTTTTCTGATGATGTTTGTTCGGAACAGGCTGTCAGCCCGGTCACAAGAATTGCGAGTAAAACAGTTTGCCATTTGCGGCTCATGATTTTTCCTTTTATGGAGTGGTGTTTTATTTGACCAGCCTGACCATGGCCCGGCGATTTTGCGCACGACCTTTATCGGTACGATTGCTAGCCTTTGGGCTGCGTTCACCGAGGGCTTTCAGTTTAAACAGTTGTGGTGAAACACCTTTGGAAATAAGGTAGTTTTTTACCGCTTGGCTGCGTTGTTGGCTGAGTTTGTCATTGCTGCGTCGTCGTCCTATATCATCGGTATGACCAGTGATATCAATGTATTTCAATTGTGGGTCGGTTTTGATGTAGCGTACCAGTTCATCAAGACGTTTTTGGTTTTTCTTGTTGAGGGTGCTTTTGCCAAAGGCGAAGTGCAGCAGGCTGTCTTTAAAGTCTGAAAATTTATAAACCGGCAGGTTTGTCAGGCAGGTGATAAATTCATCCAGTACCGGTTTTATATTAATGCCGGGAAGGGCGACGGTAACCTCGTCACGGGCATCGGCCCAGTCACGATAACTGAAAGTAGGGAACATGCCTTTTTGTAATTCAGCCAGCATGCGGCGTGATAAGTCTTCCTGTAGTTGAAACGGTGTGTTGCCTTTGTGTATGGGTATTTCACCCAAGTCCACTACACCTGTCTGATGCTTCCACTCAGGCGGTAGAGAGCGTAAATGAGCACGGTCTCTGTTGCGACTGGCCTGACGTTTTACTGTCAGTCTAAATTCCAGTTTACGGCCAGCGGTTTGTGTAAAAGTGGCCGTGCCATAAAGAGGGATGTCGTGACTCAGCGTGCAATGTAATTTTTTTGATGAGGTTTGCCAATTCACATTCCCCAGTGGAGCCTGATAGTGCTGCATGCCCGCCATGGTGACGCCGCTGATACCGCAAAGCAATATGATGACCAACACGGCCTGTTGCGCTGTTCGCTGTAACAATGAGCAGTGTATTGGCACGGATAGTGTATTCAGTAGCATGTACAAGATTTCATGGTGAGTCTCTGTCCTTGCTACAGCGGCGTATTAGCGGGATTTCTTTAGTGTTTACAAGGCTCTGCGGTATTTTTTCGGGGTATGGTCACGAGGTTTGTGGAGAGACTTAAACCCGTGTAATCACTAAAGATTTTGCCGCTTTTTGCCGCTAGCGGCAGTAATTGATCGTTTGCCATCGATGGTGTTGTCGATGACAGGCCGGAGGAGTTAGCGTGGTGACAGGCGTACGATTTATGAAAGCGTATTTTATGTGGTGTGCCGGATTGTTATTGGCCGGGTTGTTGCTGGGCGCGGCGCAGGCGCAGGCAGTAGAGGCGGAAGGCACTTCGCCGATTAATGGTCCGGTAGGTGTGGCGAAACGCCTGGCTTTGCAAGACGCCATTCGGCAAGCACTATTGCAGGCCAATGCCCAGGTTTCCACCACCACGGTGGTGTCGTCCCGTGGAGTAGTCTCGGATAATGTCCGTTTTACTGCGCGGGGCAATGTCACCAATGTGGTGATCCTCGACGAGTGGACAGACGAGACTAATTATTACGTGCGCATTCGGGCGCAGGTGCCGGGTGCGATTGCGGTGACAAATCGTGCTATGGGTACTAATGCCGGAGTGCGTAATGCCCGTTTGCAAGTATCAGCAGCCCCTTCCGGTTTGAGTGCTCAATATCGCCGCAAGATGGCGATCACCCAGTTTCATGTGATGGATCGTGCCCAGATTTCCGATCTGCCCAATATTGAAATTGCGCTTGCCCGCGAACTGAAACGTCGCCTGGATGTGGATGGGCGTGTGCGGACCGTTGACGCTTCACAGTATTTATTACCGCTGAATGATGACAATGTGATGTCGCAAGGGCGTATTCTGGGTGCCTTGCCAGCAGCACAGGAAGTCGGGCAGTTAGCCACAGAATTTGCGGAATCCCTGGGAGCACAGTTTGTGGTGAGCGGAGTGATTCGTGATATGGGCATTACTAAACATTTGCTGGGTGCGCGGGTGCGACATCTGGAACTGGATGTCATTGTGCATGATGGCATTACCGGTAGCGAAGTAGCACGTCATCGGCTTAACGAATCAGTAGTGGATGCCGGGCTGTTTGATTTTCCCACTACTTTGCCGGTATTGAATGATAAGTTTTATGCCTCACCTTTTGGTCAGCGGATTCATCGCGTTTTAGATAAATTGGTGGGCATGTTGGTTAATGATCTTAGCTCACAGTTATTTACTGCACGAGTGATTCGCGCTGAGGGCAGGCAGGTGTTTCTTGATGCTGGTGGTGCGGCCAACATCAAGGTGGGTGATGTGCTGAATACTTTTCAGTTGAGTCAGTCTGCGGTGAATGACTTGCCGGGGCAGCGGGCATTGGGTTTTTCGGAAAGCCCCACCAGTATTCTGGTGGTGACTCAGGTGCAACGGCTTTTTTCAGTGGGAGAGCTGGACTCGGACACGACCAGGTTGAGTCCTGGAGATGTGATTCGTTTTGAACCCTGAGTTTTGTTGTGCATTATGCTGTTTTTCTATGCAAATAGTCTGAACTGAAATTTATTGAATCGAAATGATCTTGTCAGTGGTGGCCTTTTACGAGGGACGCACACATTGACTTTGTGTGAATACTGTTTTTATTACCGTAAACGTTCTTGTTGAACCTCATTCAGTCAACTTTTTTGCAAATTGCAAAATCTGACTTCCCAGGGCTGTAAAATACAATTTTTACAAATTGAATAGTCCGGATTACCTGCATTTACCGTATCGAAGTGATTCTTCCGGCAATGGTGTACCGTGATGGCATAGCATTGGTTTGTGTTCGTACTACTGTTATTGTCGCGTCGAATGGTGATGTCACGGAATTTTGTGGTGTTATCGTGACCGCCAGTTCCGTTCCCAGTGAAATTTCCTGCTCAGTAGTAAACATAATGCCCGTAGCACTGAGATTGCAGCAGACTCCTTGTTGGATTTCATTCGAACTGATTTTTCTAAATTGCAAAACATGCTCGGTATTCATGCGAATAAAATCGCGTTTTTCTTCGTAATCAATGGGCATTTTGAAACTCCCTGGCTGCGTATTTACTATTTTAGTTAGCAGATGTATGGGATATGTGCAAGATTCAGGCATTTTTTGACCTATAAAACAGGGTGTTTTGTCCGTGATCTGCATTATTTCTCTTTATCTAAAAAAGGCCTTACAAATGGTGATGTGTTCGCTGCAAATAATAAAATCGCTAAAATCGTTATAATCGTTTGAAACGTTGTCATGTCTGGTCTAGTGTTTGACAGGCTATTGTTCAGGGTTATTTTAATAAGCGGGAAAATGCGATGGACAAATCTTCAAACAAGGTTCGTTATATGACGCCGAGCGAAGCTGCGACCCTGTTGATGATTTCTCCGGTTACTTTGCGACATTGGGCATTGGCAGGAAAATTGGACTTTGTGACAACCCCAGGGGGGCATCGGCGTTTTGCGGAAGATGAGCTGAAACGGTTTGCTTCTCAGTATATGCCTGCAAATGAATCATTGGTTACACACGTTAACCCTGTTTATGGTGACGATGCCGCACACCGCATTCTCATCGTGGATGATGACGAGCAACTCTCCGGGTTTTTGGTGGAGCTGTTGCAAAGTCTGCCGGGTGTGGTGCAAACCGAAGTTGCAAATGATGGTTTTGAAGCCGGACAGAAATTACAGGTCTTTCGTCCTCATACCGTATTGTTGGATTTAATGATGCCGGGTATCAGAGGGGTTGATGTGTGCCGGAAAATCAAGGAGAACCCGGAAACCTGTGGTACAAGGGTGATAGTGATGACGGGTTATCATACGCCTGAGAATATGATCAAGGTCATGGAGGCAGGTGCTGAAGCCTGTCTGGCCAAGCCGCTTGATAAAACCCAGTTATTTAACGTTATTGTATTGGGTAGGTTGAGAGCGATAGAAAAAAATAACTAATATTTATAGTTAGGAAAAAACAGCAATAAATATCTTCCATTGCCAGAATAAAAATAATCAGCAGGTAACATTTTATTGTAGTTAAAACCTAAATAACCGCGCACTCTGGCGCGATAACCTGACATTAATTGAGGGAATGAGATGTCTTTGGCTAAAATACAGCAACCGTTCAAGGTGCTTATTGTTGATGATGAAAAACAGCATCGGGAATTGGAAAAAGAAGTCTTGAGCGGCTCTCGTTATTGTGTAAGTGAAGCCTGTAACGGCGAAGAAGCATTGGATAAATTACGTGAAGAAGAATTTGATGTGGTATTGGCTGACAAGCGCATGCCGGGTATGGACGGTGATGAACTGTGTCGGCAGATTCGCAATGACCTGGGTTTGAAATTGTTGCCAGTGATTATGGTGACCGGTACCAATGACCGTATGGAATTGTTAAAAAGCTTGCAGGCGGGGGCCAATGATTTTATTCATAAGCCTTATAGCCCTATGGAGTTGATGGCACGTACCGATAATCTGGCTACGCACAAACGGCTCACTGATCAGCTGGAAAATGCTGAGACGTTATTATTTGCTTTGGCGCGCATGGTGGAGGCGCGTGATGAACACACCGGTAACCATTGTTCGCGTCTGGCACATATTTCAGTGGTAATGGGTGAGGCCATGGGGCTGAGTTCGAAAGAACTGACCGCATTGCGTCGAGGTGGCGTATTACACGATATTGGCAAGCTGGGCATTCCAGACAGTATTCTGCTTAAGGACGGGCCGTTAAACGATGCGGAATGGATTGTGATGCGTCAACATACCATTATTGGTGATGAGTTATTGCGTGGTCTGAAAAGTATGGAATTAACCCAGCCTATTGTGCGCAGTCACCACGAACGCTGGGATGGTAGTGGCTATCCGGACGGTTTAAAGGGTGAGGATATTCCGCTGTTGGCCCGGGTTTTCCAATTGGTTGATATTTATGATGCCTTGGCTAATGCGCGACCCTATAAATCTGCATTCAGTATTGAAAAAATTACTCTGATTCTGACCGGGGAAGTGGAAAGTGGCTGGCGTGATCCTGAACTGACGGGGTTGTTTCTGAAAATTTTGCAAGAGCGACCGGATGACCTGCTGTTAAGCGTTGGTGAGGAGCGTGATATGGGAACGGAAGTATTTGAAAATATCCAGCGTACTGGTGCGCTGACCTGGAAGGAATAATATGGCTTCTGAAAATCGCATATTGAGTTCCGAACTGCCGAGGCTGGGTTTGGCACCACTGGAAATTCTGCAAAAAGTTTTTGATCAGCACGCCATTATTTCTGTCACCAATGTGGCTGGCATAATTACTTATGCCAATGATAAATTTTGCGAAGTCAGTGGTTACCAGCGGGATGAACTGATGGGAGTTAATCACCGCATTATTAAATCGGACAATCATCCGCCGGAATTTTTTCGTGGTATGTGGCGCACTATTGCTCAGGGTGGGACTTGGCAAGGGCAGATTCAAAATCGCCGTAAGGACGGCAGTGATTACTGGGTACAGACCACCATCATGCCTGTGTTTAATGACCAGGGTAAACCGGAACAATATATTTCCATTCGTACGGATGTTACCCAGGAGGTTTTATCACGGCGTGATTTAAGCAAATTTAAACAGCTTTTGGATCAGACACTCGATAGTGTTTTTATCTTTGATGCTGAGTATCTTTCTTTTACTTATGTGAATATGGGAGCCGTTGAACAGGTCGGATATACCGAACCTGAATTATTAATGATGGGTCCGGTGGATATCAGGCCAGAGATTGATGAGCAACAATTTCGCACAATACTTTTGCCATTGTTAAACGGCGAAGTAGACAGTCTTACTTTTGAGACAGTGCATCAGCACAAATCAGGACAGCAGGTGCCAGTGGAGTTTTTTCTGCAATATTTCCCGGAACATGGCGGCGCAGGCCAGTTCATTGCCATTGTGCGTGACATTGCTGAACGCAAGCGTCTTGTGGATGCACTGGAGGCGCTGACCGTTGCTGACCCAGCCAGGAATGTTTTTCACTACATCGCCAAATCTGTAGCCGAAGCCCTGGAAGTGCGCTGGGCCGGAGTGGGCAAAATTTCTGAAAATGGTGGTGATATTGAGTTATTGGGTTTCTGGGATACGGGCCATGAAGGTGAACTTTTTGCGTATGCTCTGAAAGACACACCTTCCGATGATATTTGTAGACAGCGTGAACCGTTGATTATTCCCGAACAAGTAGTGGAGCGTTATCCCGATGATATTTTGCTGCGCGATATGGGAGCAGTCAGTTATCGGGGGAAGCCTTTGCTTAACAGTGATGGTTATGGCATCGGAGTGTTGTTTGCTATTGATGATAAGTCCTGTGAAGAAGCTGTAATAGAGAGTGCTTTAATGCGTGTTGCCGCCAAGCGTGCTGCGCTGGAATTGCAACGTTTGCAGGCAGAGCAAATGGCACAAAGTCAAGGTGAACAGATGTACGAAACGCTGGAGCGTATCAGCGATGGTTTTTTCTCCCTGGACGATCAATGGCGTTTTATTTATGTTAATCCTTCTGCCGCCAATATTTTTAATACCGCATGGTATAAGTTACGCGGAGAGTGTATCTGGAATGTCATGCCGGATGTCGCCAGTTTTTTTCAGGTGCATTTGCGTCGGGCTATGCAAGAGCAAAACCGGGTCTGGATTGAAGAGTTTTACGCCCCCTTGAATCGCTGGCTGGCACTATATGTATATCCTTCGCCAGAGGGTGTATCGGTTTATATTCAGGATGTCAGTGAATACAAACGACTCAAGTTGGAGCATCAGCGTATGGAAAAGCAGGTGCAACAAGCACAAAAGATGGATGCTATTGGCCAGCTGACAGCAGGTATAGCGCATGATTTTAATAATATTCTTGCCAGCATCAATGGTTATACCGATCTGGCACTAACCCGTTGTGTGGGCGAAGGACAGGAAAAACTACAAGAGTATCTGGAGCAGGTTTACAAGGCGGGTGAGCGGGCACGTGACCTGATTCAGCAGATGATGGCATACAGTCGGAACAACGAAGCAGATATGACAGACCTGGACCCGCGACCGTTAATCAGAGAGACAGTGAAAATGCTGCATTCGACTTTACCGGCCAGCCTTCAGTTGACGTTTGATTCTCCACCTGATGATGAACACATCAATATCAGTATGGAACCTGTGCAATTGCAGCAAATGGTAATGAACTTGTGTGTTAATGCCCGCGATGCCATGCATGGCAAAGGGCGGCTGGATTTGCGGCTTGAGATCATACATCATCAGTGTCCGCTCGAATGTACCTCGTGTCATGAAACCATTCAGGGCGATTATGTGGCACTGTCGGTGCGGGACAGTGGCGATGGTATGGCTCCTGATGTTCTGGAGCATTTGTTTGAACCTTTTTTTACCACCAAGGACGTTGGAGAAGGTACCGGATTGGGTTTGTCCGTGGTGCATGGGATTATGCACGACCATCAGGGGCATATCCTGGTTGAGTCACAAGCGGGCCAGGGGGCGGTGTTCTATTTATTATTTCCACGACCGACAGGGGATACCGTTACCGAACATACGCGGGTTGCAATCGCCCACAAACCGACTGAAAGCCCGGATGAACCCTCTGTTACTACTGTAGTGGGCAAACGCATTTTGGTGGTGGATGATGAACCTTCAGTGTTGGGTTTTCTGCAAGCCTGGCTGAAACGCAAGGGTTTTGAAGTGCAAGCTTATGGAGACAGTCGAGAAGCCTGGGGTTATTTTGAAGCCCATCAGGATGAAGTTGATTTACTCATTACTGACCAAACCATGCCAGGGATAACCGGCAGAGAGTTGATACAAAAGGTGTTGATCCTTCAACCACGCCTGCCGACCGTTTTGTGCAGTGGCTACACAGATCAAATCAGCGCCGAACAGACGGCCAAACTGGGGATTCGTCATTTTGCGAAAAAGCCCTTTGACCACAAAAAACTTTTAGGGGTCATTGAGCAATTGTTGAGTGAGCGAGGTGCCGAAATGCACAATGGTGCTCCCTAGGGGATTCGAACCCCTATTACCGACGTGAGAGGCCAGCGTCCTAACCATTAGACGAAGGGAGCCCGAGTGAAAAAGGTGCTATTATACGCCGCCTTGGGGATTGCTCAAGAAACATTAGCCGGAATATTATTGTGAATCACAGCTTTTGACTATCGAATTAACAGACAAGCCGGGCTCGCCCGATGTTATTCCGAGGCCTGAACATATCATTACCCGGGCGAATATCTGCGAGAGCGCATTAAAGGTATTGTACCGCCTCAAGGCCGCTGGTTTTGAGGCTTTTCTGGTGGGCGGCGGGGTGCGTGATCTGTTACTGGGGCGCGAACCCAAAGATTTTGATATCGCCACAAATGCGCTTCCTGAAGAAGTGACCGGACTGTTTCGTAACAGTCGCCTCATTGGCCGGCGCTTCAAGTTAGTGCATGTGCGTTTTGGCCGTGAGGTTATCGAGGTGGCCACTTTTCGCAGTGGCCATGATGCAGCCAGTGACGATATGGGACACATGGAAGATGGCATGATCCTGCGCGATAACGTTTATGGCAATCTGGAAGACGATGCTTGGCGTCGCGATTTCACCATCAATTCCCTGTACTACGACATCAGTGATTTTTCGGTGGTGGATTACACAGGTGGGATAGGTGATCTGGAAAAAGGTGTGTTGCGCATCATTGGTGACGCCGAACAGCGTTATCTGGAAGACCCGGTACGCATGCTACGTGCGGTGCGTTTTGCTGCCAAACTGGGCTTTCGCATTCATGCCGACAGTGAAGCGCCGATCACCAGACTGGGTGATCGACTGGAAGCAGTGCCTGCGGCACGCTTGTTTGACGAGATGCTTAAATTGTTCCTTTCCGGCTATGCCGTGGAAACCTTCGAACTGCTGCGCCACTACGATTTGTTCCGTTATTTGTTCCCCGAAACCGACGACTGTCTGGCAAAAGAGGAAAAAGGCTTTCCACACATGCTGGTGGCCAAAGGGCTGCTCAACACCGATGACCGGGTGGCCGAAGGCAAACCGGTAACTCCGGCCTATCTGTTTGCCGTGTTATTGTGGGAGCCCGTGCGCGAACGTGCTGAAGCCTTGCTGGCTGAGGGGTTCAGTGAAGTTCAGTCCCTGCAAAAAGCAGGTGACGAAGTGATTGCTGCACAAACTCAGCGCGTTTCGCTGCCCAAGCGTTTTAGCCTGCAAACCCGCGAAATCTGGACAATGCAGGCGCGGCTCAAACGACGCAACGGCAAGCGGGCAGAGCGCCTGTTTGCCCAAGCCCGCTTTCGTGCTGCCTATGATTTTTTACTGCTGCGCGCAGACACGGGTGAAGATGAGCTTCAGTCTCTGGCCGACTGGTGGACGGAATACCAAGAGGTCAACATCGATAATCGAGTCAATATGGCGCAGGAGGTACCCTCAGGTGGTGCCCGGAAAAAACGTCGTCGCCGCCGCAAAAAAGTCGCCCAGGGATAACCTGAAACGTGACGGTTGCCTACGTGGGTCTGGGCAGTAATCTGGCCCAGCCCGAAACTCAGTTGCGCACCGCGCTGATCGAACTTGATGCATTGCCGCAGAGCCGTTGTCTGGCACATTCCTCGTTATATCGCAGCCCGCCAATGCTGACCCCCGGGCAGCCCAATAATCAACCCGACTACCTCAACGCCGTAGCTGCACTGGATACCGGGCTGAGCCCCATGGAGCTACTGGCCGCCTTGCAGAACCTGGAAAACCAGCATCACCGGCAGCGTGCAGAACGCTGGGGGCCACGCACTCTGGACCTCGATCTTCTGTTGTTTGGTGACGAAACAATTGATCTGCCCGAACTCACCGTACCCCATCCGGGGCTGTATGAACGTAACTTCGTGCTGTATCCTTTAGCAGAATTACTGGCCGAACAGGCGGAGCATTTGCTCATTCCCGGCAGAGGAACCCTGGCCAGCTTATTGGCAGCCTGCCCGCGCGGTGAGCTGGAAAAGTTAAATTCTATTCCTTAATATAACAGTAGAGTCAGACGTACCATGAGTGCTGTGGATATTCCCCGTTACATTGTTATTGA
>WFQM01000308.1 GCA_015487095.1 Gammaproteobacteria bacterium
TCGCCAAAACTAGCCGCACTCATTTTTCCTGAAAGATCGATTTTTGGTTTTCCGTGTCGCATCAGTACTATTTCCACTCATGCTCCTTCATTAATATTGGGGGCACTACCGAATGCTATTAAGTTAAATGTGAATTAAACACTGAAAAAACGCTATTTTAAAAAAATCACCGGGTATTTAACGCAAAGGGCGCAAAGACGCAGAGGACGCAAAGATTCTCGTGTTTTTCTTTGCGACCTTTGCGTTTATAACACGCCACCTGTCAGTGTCACGACAACATAATCTCCCAATGTACTGAAACGCTTCTCCGGGAGTATTACCCCATATATGCATGATCAGATGCCAAATATATTAATTCTTCTTCAGAGCTGTCTCTCGATAAAATTGCGTTACGGTGCGGAAAGCGCCCGTACTTTTTAACAATATCTCTGTGATGTTTTGCAAATTCAATATTTTCCCCAAGGTCCGCCTCACTATATAGCTTTACTGACCTATTTTGATCATCGATGTCCTCGCTATGCATAAACGGCATATACAAAAACGGCAACTTTTCTTTTTCAACTTCCTTATCCTGCTTATTGTTTATCGCCTTGCGCGATATTGTCAGTGCCATTTTTTCCGAGCTGAAGCTTTTTGCCTGATTCCTAAACATATTTAGTGGAAATTGGTCGAGTATAATAACCAGAGCAAGACTACCGGTTGGACTTATGCTCCATTCCTCCAATTCATTTAAAGTGGCTTTATTCCATAACCCCTCATATTTCTCCGCAATTTCTTTATCTAATTCTGGTGTGGAGGAAAACCACTGGCTTTTGATTCGATCAGAAAACCAGAAATCTATAATTTTCTTAGGGGTTATATTCACTTTATATTCCTTCGTGATGTATAAAGTTTTGTAGTAAGGAGGTCATTGCTTAATGTTGCAAAATTTTATTTCCACTGACAGTCAGGTGATATAATTCATCACAAAATTATAATTGTAGTTGACGTGCTATATGCTCATGTTTGGTTTTACGCTTGCGTAATGTCAAGTAATCACCTCTTTTGTTCTTTTCTCAAGAGGAAAAAGGGTAAAAATCTCCGGGGTTTTACATTCCTTAATCTAGTGTAGTGTCTCATATAAAACGCAGATATAGACAAGCCAAATTTGAAGTACCGGAAAAAGTCCTTGGCTCGCCCTCTGGGAAGCCCCTCAAAGCACGATTGCGGCGTTGCAGACCTTGGAAAAAGGTAGCCGACATTCCCTGCGGTCTGCGCCTTTCCCACGTGCTTTGAGGAGCTTTCTATATCCACGTTTTATACGAGACACTACACTAGGTTGAGAGGTTTTAAGCGGCTACAGCACCAAAGTTGTTTTTGTCGCGGGCTTCCCACATAGCTTTGGCTTGCGCCTCGGCTGAGCTTGCATTGTCTGCATGCCCCATCATTTTCAGGGTGATAGCAGTAGTACCAATAACAGCTCCGATGCCATATTCGTCATCGTCTTCACCTAGCCATACAGCGCGTAGGCGTTGTACATCCAGTTCGGTATCTTTAACGTGGCGCTTGTTGAACATGGCTGGCCATTCTTCGTCACTCATTTCTCCATTGCTCACGCTTTGCACCAGACAGGGGGCGTCCGGGTCACGTTCGATTTCGCCGCCGTCACCTTTTATCACCGCCAGATGTGGCTGCTCCAATAAGAGGGCGGCCTCCTGGTGCATAGGTCGGTAACCGGGGTGAAAAATACCCTGCATCATGTATTGCGCGTTGAACGGGTTTAACATGCGTGAAATGGTGTGTACCGGTGAGCGCAGGCCGAGGATGGGGCGCATTTCTATAATTTTGTGCAACGTCGGGCTCAGGTACGCCAAATCCAGATAGGCAAAACCGGTTTCGCGAATGCGGTCCGCGGATTCCTGCAAGGAGGTACAAGGGGGGATGCCCAGTGTGGTCAGTACGTCTTTGGTGTACAAGCGTCCGGCGGTGTGTCCGCTGGCACCATGCATGAAGGTGTTAATGCCGTTTTGCGCCAGCAGCAGGGTGGACAGAATAAACCATGGCAGATGTCGTCGTTTGCCTGCGTAGCTGGACCAGTCCAGGTGTATTTCAGGACAGTTTTCAGGAATGACTAATGTTTGTTTGACTGCGTGGATGAAACCGGCCAGCTCTTCTGGTGTTTCTTCCTTGACGCGCATCAACATCAGGAAGGCTCCTAGCTGTTCGGGCAGAACTTCATCCGCCAGAATCATGTGAAAGGCATTGAAGGCTTCATCCCGGGTCAGCGGGCGTGAGCCATTTTTGCCTTTGCCGAGGATGCGGACGTATTGTGCAAAGGGGTGTTCTGTTGTGTTCATGATGAAAATACCTGGTTTGATCACTGATTTCTGTACGTGCTTGCGCTGAGTAAGTGCAGGCACCTGAAGGAGTCAGATAGATAGCAAAAACTGACAGTAAGGGGATGGCTATTCATGGCAGTATACGCCACCTTCAGTATGAATTTGTTTGAATGTAAATTTTCGTTCATCCGTGTGAGTGGCCGCTCCCTTTGCACCAACAGTGGGCGTTTTAGGCAAGAGGCAGAAACAGACTGGTGTTTCTAAAGATGATTAAAGCTGCCCTCCACTTTGCTCTTTTTTGAGTGGCAGCGATGTAGGTTATGGTTTTTTGTACCAACTGTTGTGTTGAATAGGGTCAAAGTAACCCATTATTGAGTTGGGGTTTATTATGCAGAGTTGAATATGATTTTTTTCTCTAAATCCAGCTCCTTCATATAACTCATTCCCTTCAGGAAACATTCCTCGCACTGAGTCAATAAACTGGCTATGGTTTTGGATTTTTCTTTTGTTTGCTCCAGTGATGGAGCCAAGTTTTAAGTCTTCGGCGATCAATTCATTGTTCAGTTGTTGCAGGCGCAACATAACCTTACAGTCTAATTCTCGTACTGAGCTGACACCGTTGATGTTACGTTTGTTTTGAGGTAAATCCTGGTCCAGTTTTTCACATTCTGATTTCAAGATTTCGTATGCAGATTTAACTTTCTTTAAATGTTCTGAATCAAGCAGGTCGATACAGTTACCCAGCTTGATAAAAGCACCGACCACGACAGGGCTTTTTACTTTTGGGCTTTTTTTGCCCACTCAAGCGCTCTTTCATGGTTACCTTCCCAAAAATATATCCCATGGCCTAACCAGTCGTAATCATTCTCGCTATTGGACAGGTGTTCGCCCTGTTTAATGACTTTCTCAAATACAGTTTTATCACATCCATGAAACCCGGCGACTACGCCTGGAGATACATACATTTATCGAGAGGCCACCTTATTAACCATTTCTCCCTTATGGTTAAGTATTCCTGCCTGTTTCAGGGATCGTTCTATATCGGCTTTAGAAGTGTTTTTCGTAAACGTTTGTTTTGAATGTGGTTTGTCGCTTTTCAAGGAGGCTAGTCGCTTGTCTAAAGCAGCTTGAAGGTCATACATGTTAAGTTTCCTGAGTTACAGTGAACAGCACATCGACAGTTTAGTAGCATTTAAGAAAGTTGGCCACCTGACAATTACCCATATATGCACCATTAATAATGTTTAATAGACTGTTTTATTTGGCTTTTAAATAAAAGCGTGATTTCCTATGGCCGATAACCAGACATTCCAGCTGATTTATCAACGTTGATATTGCAGGCTATTTTTCCGGCAATGGCGCTTCATGCGGCAAATGCACTTCTTCGATCTGGCCTGCGGCAGGGTCATTGAAGGTTTCCATGGATATTTTATTTTCGGCTTTCGCAACAATAGTGGTAATTGCGGCATCTCCCGTTACGTTAACGGCAGTGCGCATCATGTCCAGCAGACGATCAACGCCCATGATCAATGCAATTCCTTCCACTGGCAGGCCGACTTGGTTGAATACCATCGCCAGCATGATAAGCCCCACACCGGGTACTCCGGCAGTGCCTATGGAGGCCAGAACGGCCATGCCTATTACGGTGAGGTAACCGCTGATGCCCAGGTCGATTCCGTAGACATTGGCAATGAATACTGTGGCCACACCCTGCATGATGGCGGTGCCGTCCATATTGATGGTGGCTCCGAATGGCACCACAAAAGAGGCGGTGGAGTTATCAACACCCAGTCGTTTCTCCACGGAGCGCAGTGTCACCGGAATGGTGGCATTTGAGCTGGAGGTGCTGAAGGCGAATATTTGTGCCGTGCGCATTTTTTTCAGGAACATTAACGGACTGACGCGGCCCAGCAGTTTCAGCAGTATCATCAGAGTGCCTGTCATGTGCAGCACCAATACCACTGCGACAACACCAAAGTAACTGATCATCGGCAGAATCAGCCCCAGCCCTTGCAGGGAGAATGTTTTTGCCATTAGTGCAAATACCCCAATGGGGGCAACGAGCATCACCACGTTAACAACTTCCATCATTACGTCGTTCAGTTTTTCTGCGCCTTGCGCGATGGAGCGGCCTCTCTCTCCAACCATTAATACGCAGATAGCAAAAAGAATGGTGAAGAATATAATTTGCAACATGTTGCCGTCTGCATAGGCAGCAATGGGGTTGGTGGGCACCAGATCAATGATCACCTGGGTCAGCGGCGGTGCAGCAGGGGCGGTAAATTCAGCCTGTCCGGCGGTCTGCATGTCAAAGCCTTCACCCGGAGCCACGACGACGGCCACTGTAATGGCGAGGGTAATGGCCAGGGCTGTGGTTAACATGAATAGCAAAAATGCCTTGATGCCGACCCGGCCAAGGGTATTAATATCGCCTATGCCACAAACACCACAGATCAGGGAGAAGGTGACCAGCGGTACCACCAGCATTTTCAACGCACTGATAAACAATGCGCCGACCACATGAAAAAGTCCGTTGACCAGATAGTCCTGGATAAAGGCCACTTCGCTGGCAAAAGCGTTGATCAGGCTGCCAACAACCAGACCGCAGCCCATCCAGATCAGAATTTTGGTTGTCATGTTCATTTTTTGTTGTGGCATTAATCAATCCCTGTGGTGTGCTTGCTGACGGAAAAGGGATACTACATTACATTGCTATCAAACCGGGAGGGCGGGGTTGCAGATATTTTCCGGAAATATGAACAGTTGCGAGGGTTTGCGTATAGAGGATGGAAATGCTGGTTGGGTATACTGCATGTTTCTGGCGCAGGTAATTAATAATGTTATCAAATAATAATATGGTTACATATTGGTTTAAGGTGTACTCTTTTTAGCCTACAGTTACTGAGCAGGGCATAGGGATGCCCTCCAATGTCATTAAGTTAACGTAGGTTGGTGGTGAGCTTGCGAACCCCAACGGAATCGACGATGTTGGGGTTCGCAAGCTCACCGCCAACCTACAACAAGCCGGAAGTTTGGCTTAACTTAATGACATTGGTATACCCTCCTGTTATCAGCAAAAATGAAGTGGGCTTTTTGTCTCGGGAATAATGATGGAATGAGAGCGCAGTCATCCACAATGCAAAGTGTATGCGCTACCGGTGTTGTGGCAGCGGGGCAGAACCCGTTTGCGCTTGATAATCATCGCGCTTATGCGCTATGGCGTGAGCAAAAGCTGAGGTGTTACCCGCAGCATCTGAGTGAATTGTTGGTGCCGGTTGTTAATCCCCATGCCTTGACTGAGGCGGAATGTGCTGCCATTCGTCAGGCCTGTGCCCGTGCCAACATGGCGATTTATATCAGCCAGCCACCAACGGATGCTGGGCTACCCGGTACATCACTGGTTGCGGATATGGGGAAGCACTTTGGTTTGTTGCATCTGGATCAGAATCTTTATGCTGATGACGATGGTATTTCCGCATTGCAGGTTTCTGCGCAACGCCGTCAATATGAATACATCCCGTATAGTCGGTGTGGTATCAGTTGGCACACTGATGGTTATTACAATCCTCCTGAGCGAAAAATTCATGCCATGGTGTTGCATTGTGTGCGACCGGCAGCAGAAGGGGGTGAAAATGCGCTACTGGATCATGAAATGCTGTACTTACAGCTTCGCGACAAAAACCCTGATTTTATTGCGGCCTTGATGCAGGATGACGTGATGACCATACCCGCCAATATTGAAAGCGGCGTGGAAATTCGTCCTGAGCAGAGTGGCCCGGTGTTTTCGGTGGATGCACACAGCGGTGATTTGCACATGCGTTATACGGCACGCACACGTTCCATTGTGTGGAAAACAGATGCCACCACACAGGCTGCCGTGAAATTGCTTGAGGATTTGCTGGCGGGGGATTCACCGTATTGTTTTAATCGGCGCTTGGCGGCTGGGGAAGGCATTATCAGCAATAATGTGTTGCATAGCCGTACGGCATTTAAAGACAGCCTTGATGCAGGGCAGGGGCGATTGATTTACCGCGCACGGTATTACGAGCGCATTCAATGATGATTTTACCGCGACCCTACAATGAGAAATCATGATGATTTACCTGAGCGAATTGTTGATACAAAACCCTGAGCTGGAGTCTTTTGATCAATTGTTACAAGTGATTGCTCAAAAGGCTCAACAGGGTGCAATTCATTTGAAAATCGACATCAAGCCTGCCTATCCCGATACTCCCGGTAACTGGGAAGATAAAGTGGAAGGTGCCTTCGCCGGTGTACATTCGATGATGGGTGCTTACACCGGTTGTACCGGGGAAGACTAGCTGATGTTATCTGATAGGTAGTATTGAACAGGAAAGCATAATGAAGTTTTTAGATGATGGCATGGGTATGCGTGATGCCGATAGTGGTGATGAAACAGAAGTGCCCGTAGCACAGCTGGAACAGGAGCTGGCTATAGCACAGGAGGAAATGCTCGCATTACCCGCCGGTTATCAGCCTGTGCAAAAGGCGCTGATACAAAACCGCATCGCTGAGCTGTTGGTGGATTTGCAGCGAGACGAAGAGGCATTTGATTGTGCTCGTGAAGCCTTTGATGTTTTTGTGGCAGTGCAGCAATGGGAAGATGCCGTGCAATCATGTAACGTGATGTTTCTTGCCGGTCAGGCAAACTCTCTGCCAGCCCTGGGGCAAGGTGTATGGTTGGCGGTGACCTTTCCCATTGATGCTGAATTATCCGTTGCTATGCTGCAACATATTATTGATGAAACTCCCGCTGACTCTGATGGTGCTGCGGTGGCGGCGGTTACGGCCTGTTATGTGGTGGAAATGCGCAGTGAAGGTAAACAGCGCGATAACCTTGCTTTGTTTACCAATCATATGCTGGGCACCGTAGCCCGTCGGCATAGTGATGTGAGCAAGCAGGAGCAGTTTGATTTCTGGATGGAAAAAATGGAGTTGACCGATCCTGCAAAATTTCTGCCGCGCCTGCGTAATGTGGTGGACGTGTTGGTACAGGAAGACTGGTGGGTGGACCGGGAAGCGATTTGGGCAAGTCTGCCGGATCAATAAGACAACATGCCTGTTAATAAAATGATCAATTCTATTTTTGTAGGGTGGGCGATGTCCACCCTACGCCAGTAAGCCGGTTTTTTAGAAGCATGTAAAATAATTTATTGAATATGAATGATGTATTGGCAAGAAAACACTAAAAATAAAACATTGCATGTTACTGACGACGTGGTGGATCTTGTCTTCACCTTGCGTTGTCAATGTTTGCCGGTGGATCATGTTTATTCTTTATTTGAAGCAGTTCAAGTCGTGTTGCCCTGGTTGCAGGAAGAACCTGCGGCTGGACTGCATGCAGTCAATGTTGCCGCGTCGGGCAATGGCTGGATACGCCCGAATGATCCTCGTGCGTTATTGCATTTATCAAAACGTACCCGTTTTGAATTGCGTGTCCCCAGACATCGTATTGCTGATGCTGAAAAACTGGCGGGCAAAAAGCTGGATGTTTGTGGTTATGTTTTTGAATTGTGCTCAGTCAGCGAACGTCCTTTAAGCACGATTACCACATTGTTTTCACGTCATCTGGTTGCTGAGCAGGAGTTGACGAAGGAAGAGGATGTATTGAATTGGGTGTCTGCACAATTAACAGAGCAGGGGATAACGCCACGTAAAATGTTATGTGGTACCAGGCATTCCATTAAAACACCCGAAAAAAATATCGGCACACGCAGTTTGATGATTGCTGATCTTGAAGTTGAAGAATCGTTATGGTTGCAACAGCATGGCCTGGGTCCCTATCGGCATTTGGGCTGTGGTTTATTTATCCCACACAAAAATATTACTGATTTAGGCAAAGAGAAAGACTGATTTTTAGAATGTTTTGTTAACCCCCCTAAACCGAGAAGGAGATTGCAATGGCGATAGAACTTGAGGGTAAAATCATTGAAACCACACCCACGGGTTATCTGGTTGATATTGCAGACTGGAGTGAAGAACTGGCAAAACTTATCGCCGCAGAAGAGGGTGTAGAGTTAACCGAAAAGCATTGGGATTTGATGAATTATTTGCGTGATGAGTTTATCAATAACGGTGGCAACCAACCCAATACGCGCACCATTATTAAAACCATGGCGGATAAGTGGGGCTCAAAACCCAGCCAAAAAGATTTGTATGCGTTATTTCCCAAAGACCCCAGCAAGCAAGGTGGGCGTATTGCCGGGTTGCCGGAGTCACGCCGCAAGGGTGGATATTGAATCAGCAGAAAAAATAGCGGGGGGTATCACTGGGGGGATGATACCTCCCGCTGACCTGGGGAAATAAACGTTCTGACTATTGTTTGTACAGTCTTAGCGGGACGACACTTGCGCTGACCAGACGGTCTTTTTCTTCGCTGACACAGGTGGTGCATTTTACGCACTCATCACCAAAGGTCGGTGATTTTGCATGCTGTACCAGGCTGATCTGGTCAGCACACGAAAGCAATACCAGACGTTTAAACAAATTCTTCCAGTCCCGCTCGCTGCTACCCATGCTATCGCCTTGCCAATGAAGGCGTTCTTCACCTGTTGCGGCATCAATTAATTTCAATGAGGGGACTCCGTGCTCCAGCTGGGCATCGATCATATAGGTCATCAATAGCGCTCCTTTAGGTTTCCGGTTATTGGCATCAACCTGGCTGAGTTCGGTGGAGGTGTTTTACGGCTCTTCAGGGTCCCCGACTGTGCTGGGTGGTTCTCAATCTTTTTGCATGATAATGAGAATCATTATCATTTGCAAGAAAAAATATAGGTTATTGAAAAGCCCTATAAATATGAATTAAGCGCTAAAAACATCCAAACGAATAAAATCATGGGTTTTCATTACCCAAGCTTTGCTGCATACGCCGAAAACAAAACAATTTAGCCCTTAATTCACATATGACTCAAAAGGTATTTTCGTCAATGCCTGGATGCTAATTGCGACGAGCGTGTACCCCACAAAGCAGGATGAAGGTTGAGAGAGGGGCGCAGGTATTGACCGGAATTCGTACACCCTCAGTCGGCCGCCTTCAGGTATGATGTACAAAAAAACGAGGCTTCCCTGAAAAAATGTCAACATCAAACTCTGTCACAGCTGCCCAGGCCAGCGACTCGAATCCACATAACAGAGCCACCCTGCTGGCCATCTATTTCCTGTTTTCCCTGTCTGGTTTTGTAGCACTGATTTATGAAGGTATCTGGGCGCGTTATCTGAAACTGTTTCTGGGCCATTCTTCCTATGGGCAGATTCTCACACTGTGTATCTTTATGGGGGGAATTGGTCTCGGCGCGCTGATTGCCGCGCGCTACACAAAGCAACTGAAAAACCCCTTTTTGATTTATGCGCTGGTGGAACTGGTTGTCGGTATTGGCGGCTTTTTTTACCACGATATTTATGTCTTCTGCACGGGCCTGTTTTATGACAACGTCAGCGGTATGGCTGCACCAGTGGCAGAGTCACTGAAAGTCATCATTTCTGTGCTGATTACCGCTCCCATGGCCATTTTACTGGGCACGACATTCCCGTTGCTGGGGGTTGCGATGGTGCGTATCAGTCGTGATGGTGGGCAAAGCGCCCTCCCGTTACTGTATTTCACCAATTCCATCGGTGCTGCTGTGGGCATCATGCTGGCATCGTATATTTTAATACCGCAACTGGGCACCGCAGGCTCACTTTACCTGGCGGCTCTGGGTAATGTGGTGATCGCCCTCGGTTTTTATGTCATTGGCAGACAGCAGGAAAATGCACTGGGGCAAAGTGGTGAGCGTTTTTGCGCAGTGGAAAAACCGCCATTATTACACCATGAGGGTGATCAGAAAGTTCTGCTTTCCGTCAAACTGTTTCTTGCGCTGAGTCTGCTCACCGGGTTTGCTTCCTTCATCTATGAAATCAGCTGGATTCGTTTGTTAAGCCTGTTGCTGGGTGCATCCACGCACTCCTTTGACATCATGGTATCGGCTTTTGTGCTGGGACTGGCCTTCGGTGGACTGGCAGCCAAAAAACTGCTGCAAAAAACCAAACATGTGGTGATATTACTGGCTATCGCACAAGTGGTCATGGGAGGACTCGCTCTCACCAGCATTTATTTTTATGAATTTGTTTTCAGTATCATGGAGCAGTCAAAGGGATTTCTCGACAAGACCGAGCAGGGTTACTGGATGTTCACGCTACTGAAATATGGCTTGAGTCTGTTTCTGATGTTTCCTGCCACGTTTATTGCGGGCATGACGCTGCCCATCATCACCTATTACCTGATGAACGTTACCCGCAACGAAAAATATGTGGGTGCGGTTTATGGTTACAACACAATTGGTGCAATTTTAGGTGCGACGCTTGCCGGACTGGTTTTGCTGCCGCTGTTGCAACTGAAAATGACCATTGCCAGTGGTGCAATAATTGATATTGGTATTGGTTTGTTTTTGCTATGGCTGTATCAACGCTCACGTCAGCAGGGTTCGCAAGCTCCGCTGATTACTGCAACCATTGTTTCAGTGTTGATGATCATGCCGCTGTTGTTTGTCAGTTTTAATCCCAACGTAATTGCCGCCGGTTATTTTCGTCGTACGGCCTTTGTGATGCCGGGTGAAAAAGTTACCGTGCGTGACGGCAAAACAGCGACTATTTCGCTGCATGAAATTGGTGATATCAAACTGATTAAAACCAACGGAAAAACCGATGCCGCCGTGGGTGGCACCAAAGGTGAAGAGACCCAGGCCGCATTGGCCTTTTTGCCCATGTCGATGATTGAGCAACCTTACGACGCGGCGATCATTGGTCTGGGTAGCGGCATGACGGCCCACTACATGTTAGGTGATTCGTTGTTACAAACCATGGACCTTATCGAGATCGAAGAAGAAATGGTGAATCTGGCGCGAGAGATGATGCCCCACAACCGCCGGGTTTATGAAGATCCGCGTGTCAACATGGTCATTGATGATGCGCGTACTTTTTTCAGTACTTCTGGAAAACAATATGATGTGATTGTTTCCGAACCCTCGAATCCGTGGGTGAGTGGTGTTTCAAGTTTATTCAGCAAGGAATTTTATGCGCACAGCAAACGTTATCTGAAACCCGGCGGCATTTTGGTGCAATGGATGCATTTGCCGGAATTTAACAGCCAGCTGATGCTGACGATTATCAAGGCACTTAACAGCGCCTTCCCACACATCAAGGTGTATTACTCCCCCTATGCGGAAAATGACGTACTGATAGTGGCCAGTGGCCAGGACTTCAATGCCGATAAATACACGCGCTTTTATAATAATACCAATATAGCCGCCGATTTCCGTCAGATGCGTAAACCTTTCGGTCACTATTCTAACCGTAATTATATCGCCAATATCAACACCTTAAAATTGCTGAGCCAGGACGTTCAGCCAAACTCCGACTATATACCGTTGGTGGATACCGGTGCAGAAAAGGCATTTTTCCTGCGGCAAAAAGTGGACCTGTTTGATCCGCTGACAAATTCCATTGTCGCCTATCAAGAGCTGACTGAGCCGGAAAGCTACCCGCAAATCCTGCGTGAACGTTATGCATATTATCGCAACTACCGACCGGACCAACGCTTGCTGGGGCAGCTTGCTGCACAATTGACTAATGCGGATCGACGCAGCAACTGGAGCCGGTTGGAAAGTATGTTGTACCAATCGATGCCCGCTCCTATCCTGCGTGATCTTTGGCTGAAGCTGGATGTGGTAAACCAGTTCCGCGAGCATGTTGAGAATGGCACTCCGCCAGAGAAGACACGTTTATTTTTCCAGTTTATGGATAATGTCGCACAAAATCGCTTCGCACAAAACGGGCCGGTTATTCGTGGTATTTTGCAAAATCTAGCTGGACAAAAACCGGGGCCGGTTATTATTCGTGCCCTGGCCGTCAACGCTGCTATGCTGAAAGACAAAGCCCTGTACGATCAGGTTATCGCGCAACTGGTGACTGGCAATGCCGCTGTTACTCCTATTGAAAAAGCCTACCTGACAGCGTTGCAAAATCAATGGTTTATGTAGGGTGGGCAGTGCCCGCCCTGGGCTAAGTTTTTTCGACATTATGTAAATTTAATTTCTCTACATGCAATCAACGAGGCATGCCATTCGTCTTATGACATAAAGGTCCGTTTGAATCGTACGAGGTTCTTTCGTGGGTACATAAGGATTGCGGCAAACAGTGGATATAAATGACAACCTCGAAGCTTTGCTACAGAGCGGATTTCGTTATGCGTGCTCGCTGACGCATCAGCATGCCGAGGCGGAAGACCTGGTACAGGAGGCCTGGCTCAAACTGGCGCGTCGTGAGCAGTCGTGGAATAAATCCCTGTTTTTTGTGACCCTGCGTAATTTGTATATTGATCGTTATCGACGTAACCGTCTGGTGGTGCTGGAGCCGCTGGATGAACTGTCAGAAAGGGCTGATTTGCGTGATGCACCGGGTAATGAACAGGAAATTGCCATGGACATTCAATGGCTGGAGCGCAGCCTGTCCATCCTCAGAGTGGAAGAGCGTGAAGCAATATATTTGCACCTGGTTGAAGGTTATACCGCAGCGGAGGTTGCTGAACTGACCGAGCGCTCGCGCAACACCGTGTTGAGTCTGATTCAGCGAGGCCGGAAAAAATTGGTGAATGCCCTGAATCAGGGCGATGCTGTCGTCACGCTTAGGCAAAGCGAGTGATGCCATGAACACGCAAGATAACGATAAACTCAGCGCGAATCTCAAAGAATATTATCAGAGCAAGTCTTTGTCGGCAGATAGTGTGGAGCGTATGCTCGCGCAGGTAAACGCTGAAAAACCGGTAAACCCGTTGGTTATACCCTGGCTTCGTCGTCCGGTGGCAGGGTTGGCCTGGGTTGCTTCGTTGCTCGTAATGGTGATGCTGGTTCAATTTTTTTATCACCAACAGTCTCATCAAAGCAATCTGACAGCACTGGTGTTGGAAGAAATCGCCATGAACCACAATAAAAAACTGGATGCGGAATATAGGGAAACGCAGCCGGAGATATTACGAGTGGCCATGCAGCGCCTGGATTTCCCTTTGAATTTGCCCGTTGATATTCAGCGTGACTTTCAACTGGTGGGCGGACGTTATTGCTCTATCCAGGGTGGTCTTGCCGCACAACTTAAAGTGCGCAATCGCGTCAGCGGAGCGGTATCAACGCTTTATGTAACGGAGCTGACGGAAAAATTAGCACGGATCAAAGAACAGCATGTGTTGCAAGGCAGCGTGGACATTCATCTGTGGCAACAGCAGGGACGGTTTTTTGGTTTGGCAACGGATGCTGCTCTCGTCAGTCGTGATGATCGTCATAAAAAATAACCCGTAGGGTGGGCACGTTTTTTTGCCCACGCGGTATTCGCAAAGGTTTCCTGCAACCCGTGGGCACAAACGACGTGCCCACCCTACGTTTATCTGACAGTATATATCCATGACGACCTGAGAGTCGCAGCAGCACAATGCCACTGTTTAACAGAGGGAGAAAAAGTTAATGAAAATTTATTATGGCTTGCCGTTTGTATTGTTTATGTTTTTCGCGAGTACCAGTTCTGCTGATGAGCAACCTGTTACCGTCAATATTGCGCGTATGTCGCTGGACACTGCACTGACAGCGGCCCAGGCCAGTATTGCAACATGTCGCAAAAAAGGCGCGCAAATCACCGTGACGATTGTTGACCGTGGCGGCCATTCACAGGTGGTATTGCGAGATGTGCTGGCCATGGATCTTTCGATTTCCATTAGTCGTGACAAGGCCTATACCGCCATGTCTTTTAATTCATCCACGGGTGATTTGCAGGACCGTTTTAAAGGTGCCTATGGTGTGCCGAAAACCAAGGGGCTTTTGATTGCTCGTGGTGGTTTACCTATTACGGCTGCGGGTACTATCTTTGGCGGCATTGGTGTGTCCGGTTCGTCAGGCGAAATCGATGAGGAATGCGCGCAAGCGGGGTTGGATGCAATTTTGGATGATTTGGAAATGTCTGTTGAGTAGTGTCCATCTGTCTGTTGTGGTCTGCGTAAAGCTTTAGGCAGGTGTTGTAAATTATAATCTTAAAGTCCTCAGAAAAAAGCTTTCAACGTAAAATGTGAATTAAATGCTAAATCACTTCGTTAGTGTTTTTTACTGAAAACACGGTCATTCCGGCATACTTCTAGCCGGAATCCAGAGGTTTAAACTCTTGGGTAATCGTTTTAGTACATTGGTGAGGGTTTATCTTGTAGTGGTATTAACAGGTGACGTGTTATAAACGCAGAGGTCGCAAAGACGCAGAGGATGCAGAGAAAAACACTAAAAACTCTGCGTTAAATGTTTAGTAATTTTTAAAAAAAGAGTGTTTTGTGGTTTGTTTGTTCCGTCTTCTTAAACACAAGGTAAAGCCGTAGGGTGGAACAAGCGTAGCGGTTCCACCAAAAGGTCAAGGGAAGAGCATCAGTCCTTTCAACCTGTATTACTCTTTACCCAACCCAAAAGTGACAGTTATTGTTCGAACGATCCTTAGTGATTAATTCACGTTTAAGTATGAATCAATTGCTTTAACCCCATATGTTTTTATTTTCAATAATATTAACCGTGTTTGAACAGCGTTTCCGCTTCAGCAAAACCAAAAAAGTTTGTTTCGATAGACGACCAGGTGCCGGTTTGTTGTAATTCCTGAGCGATGTTTTGTATCGTGCCAAGACTAGCCAGCATCGCGCTTGGGCCGAGGCTGACACGTTGGGCTCCTGCATCGAACAATGCGCTTGCGGCAGGTGCGCCGGGCATGGCCATCAGGTTCAAATGGCCGTTAAAAGCACTCGATAGCTGTTGCGCAATATGAGTATGGAGTAACGCCGGAACGAAGACGAGATCCGCTCCGGCGGCAAGATAAGCATGGCCGCGTTCGATAGCCATGGAGGTTCGCTCGCTTTCATCGATGCCGAGCCCAAGCAGAAAAACATCAGTACGTGCATTGATTGTCAGCGCAATCCGGCTCTGTTCGCCGGCTGATTTTGCCTCTGCAATTCGTTCGGCC
>WFQM01000309.1 GCA_015487095.1 Gammaproteobacteria bacterium
ATCACTGCCATTTTGCTGATTTTTGTTATCCCCCAGTTTGAATCCATGTTCACCAGTTTTGGCGGTGACCTTCCTGCCATGACAAAATTTGTCGTTGAACTCTCAAAAATATTCCAGGAATGGTGGTGGGCCATTTTTGGTGCCCTGGGTGGCGCTATCTATGGCATCATGCAGCTCAAAAGACGCTCCAAAAAATTCAACGTCCTCATGGATCGAGCCATCCTCAAGATGCCCATCATCGGTGACATTATCACCAAGGCCACTATCGCCCGTTTTGCCCGTACTCTGTCTACCATGTTTGCAGCAGGCATGCCTCTGGTAGAAGCCATGGAAACCGTGGCCAAAGCGGCCGGCAACGCAGTTTACACTGACGCCATCATGGGTATGAAAGACGAAGTGGCCACCGGCCAAATGATTAATGTCTGCATGAAAGAAACCGGTCTGTTCCCCAACATGGTCGTGCAAATGCTCTCCATCGGTGAAGAAACCGGTTCTGTGGACAGTATGCTGGCCAAAGTTGCCGATTTCTACGAGGAAGAAGTGGATAACATGGTCGATGGCCTCAGCAGTCTGCTAGAACCTTTGATCATGGCCGTGCTTGGTGTGCTTATCGGTGGCCTGGTTATCGCCATGTATCTGCCTATCTTCAAAATGGGTGCTGTGGTTTAAAGGCTGCTGTCACACTTAACCAATCACGAGTTTTAAATCACTGATTTATGGCCATCATTGAGCTATTAAGCAGCAGCCCGATATTTTACCTTTTTGTTGTCGGGCTGCTGGGACTGATGGTAGGCAGCTTTCTCAACGTGGTTATTCATCGCTTGCCGATGATGATGGAGCACGAATGGCGAGCGCATTGCGCCGAGCTGGCCGAAAGCAACACCCCACCCCCGGATACAGAGGAAAAACTCACCCTCTCCACTCCCCGTTCCCGTTGCCCCCAGTGCGGGCATGCCATCACCATTTTGGAAAACATCCCCGTACTCAGCTATCTCTGGTTACGCGGCCGTTGTTCTGCTTGCAGTGAAAAAATTTCCATCCGTTATCCCCTTATCGAATTCATCACTGCCTTGCTTTCAATCGTGGTCGCCTGGCATTTTGGCTTCACCTGGCCCGCACTCGCTGCATTATTCTTCACTTGGGCACTCATCGCCCTGACCATGATCGATTTCGACCACCAACTATTGCCCGACAGCATCACACTACCTTTTTTATGGTCAGGTCTGGCATTAAGCCTATGGCCCGTTTTCGTTGACAGCCCCACCGCCATTATCGGTGCTATCGCCGGTTACCTCAGCCTATGGGCTGTTTACTGGGCCTTCAAGCTCATCACGGGTAAAGAAGGCATGGGCTATGGCGATTTCAAGCTGTTAGCCCTGCTCGGTGCCTGGATGGGCTGGCAAATGTTACCGGTGATTATTCTTTTATCATCTGCCGTGGGGGCCGTGGTGGGTATTACGCTCATTCTGCTGCGCGGCCGGAACCGTAACGTCCCTATTCCTTTTGGGCCTTACTTGGCCGCCGCTGGCTGGATTGCCCTGTTATGGGGACACGATATCAGCAACGCCTACCTGCGTTTCTCCGGCCTACAATAGGCTGACAAAGCGTAGCTTGGCGTTTCCTCCCTGCTCAGGTATCTTCCACGCATGCTCATTATTGGACTCACCGGCGGCATTGGCAGTGGCAAGACTACCGTTAGCCGGTATTTTGAAAAGCTAGGCGTCCCGGTAATTGATGCCGATCAGCTCACGCGGGAATTGGTTACCCCCGAACAGCCCGCCTTGAAAGAAATTGTCGAACAACTGGGTGCCGACTTACTTACCGCAGATGGTGAACTTGACCGTCCTCAGTTACGCAAGCTCATCTTCGCTCATCCCGAACAACGGCAACGACTCGAAGCTATTTTGCACCCTCGCGCCCGTGAAGCTGCACTACAACAACTCACGGCGTTACGCGAAAGCACATACCCTCCCGCCTATGTAATTCTCAGTGTACCGCTGCTCATCGAAAGTGGTTGGACTGATCTGGTGCATCGAGTGCTGGTCGTCGATACCTCCCTGGCACAACAACAACAGCGCGCCAGTCAACGCGACGGGCTCAACAGCGCTCACATCAATTCCGTAATCCGCAGCCAAATTGACCGGGACGCTCGACTCGCGGCTGCCGATGACATCATCCACAACGATACTGACCTCCCTGCCCTGCAAGCACAGGTGACCACCCTGCACCAACAATACCAACAACTTGCCCACCCTCGCTAACTCAGGGAGAATGGCGACCAATTAACCACCCCATAGGCCCGAGCCTGCAAAACCAGCATGCCAAATTTGACCACTGCCACCATCTACGAACACCCGCTCAATGAGCGTCTGCGCTTTTTCCTGCGTCTGGAATTCCTGTTTCGCCTCGCCCGCCATAGTCTGCGTGGCGATGCGGTATGGGACAGCCACAACAGCCTCACTGCACTGCTGGAAATCCTTAGTATCGTCAGTCGCGTTGACATGAAAACCGAGGTTATCAAAGAACTGGATCGTATCAACAGCACCCTCACTGCTCTCACACAAACCCCTGGCGTCAATACTGATACCCTCAACCAGTTGCTCACTACTCTGGGTGGTTTCAAAACCCAGCTGCACAGTATGGATGGCCAACTGGCGCAGGAGCTGCGCGAGAATGAACTGTTCAAACTGGTGATCCAGCGTAGTGGTATCCCCGGTGGCTTGTGTGATTTTGATCTGCCACCTTACCGTCATTGGTTAAAGCAACCGGCTGAAGTGCGTATCGAAAAATTACGTTACTGGTTGGGCACACTGGACACCCTGCGTTTGTCGGTGGAACTGATGTTAAAACTGATCCGTGAAAGCGCTGACACCGTACCGCAAGTAGCCACGAGCGGAAACTACCAGCAAAACCTGAACACCGATACACCTTACCAACTGATTCGCATCTGGTTACCCGCTGACTCGCCACACTTTGTGGAAATCAGTGCCGGTAAACACCGCTTCACTGCACGTTTTTTGAATGCCAGCGACACCATACGCCCTGCCCAGACCGACGTTGACGTGGAATTCCACATCAGCTGCTGTGCATTATAAAAAATGCACGCAACACTTTCTTAATGTGAGCAAGAATATGAAATCAAAAACGGTAAAATGCCCCACCTGTGAAAAACCCGTCGAATGGAAACCGGAAAATGCTTACCGCCCTTTTTGCAGCGAACGCTGTAAATTGATTGACCTGGGTGCCTGGGCCGATGAAAGTCACCGCATTCCCGATGCTCCGGCCCAGGATTTTACCGAGCATACCCCGCAACAAAATGACGAATTGCACTAAACGTTCCAGATCGCTGGTGGTGTATTGCAACTTCCCTTTAAGAAGATCATTAATAGAAAAAGTGCCTTGATCAAGGTCACTGTCACTTGTTCTGAAAAAACAAAAAATCACATATCCGGAAATTTTTAAGTCACGTATAACTTATCACTTGGCTCGCCCCATCAGCTCCCGCATTTTTATCCCCATCACCAACAAAGTACCAAAATAAACCACCCCTCCAACACCAACCCACAACACCAATTCCCCAACCCGCTGCCACAAACCCCATTGCAGCCAGCCCGACAAGTCCCCCGCCCCCCAAACCAGCACAGCAGCCATCAACAAACTGGCTATCAGTACACGCGCAGCCAACAGCCCCCAGCCCGGTAACACTTGCAATACACCTTCCTTCCGCAAACCACGAAACAACAAACCTGCATTGATAAACGCTGAGCAGGCAGTGGCCAGCGCGAGGCCACTGTGCGGACCTTCAATATCAAACATCACCATGGGTACTACAAAAATAACATTGAGCCCCATATTGATCACCATGGCGATGATGCCGATACGCACTGGGGTTTTGATATTCTGCCGGGCGTAATAACCGGGGGCGAGTACTTTCACGCCAATAAACCCCAACAAACCCAGCGAGTAGGCCATAAGACTGAGACGTGCCATATCCACATCCTGAACATCGAAAGCACCATAGTGAAACAACGTGGTGAGTATGGGGCCGGATAATACAAACAGACCCACCGTCGCGGGTGCGCCAACCACCAGCACCCAGCGCAGCGCCCAATCAAGAGTACGGGAAAAAGCGGCCGGATCCGATGCCGCATGTTTTTGCGACAGGCTGGGCAAAATCACCGTGGCCAGCGCAATGCCAAACACACCCAGCGGAAATTCCACCAGTCGATCGGAGTAGTACAGCCACGACACACTGCCTGCCACCAGAAACGAGGCAATAATAGTGTCGAACAGCAAATTGATCTGCGCAACAGAAGAACCAAAAATTGCGGGGAGCATGAGCTTGCCAATACGCCGCACACCTTCGTCACGCACACCCCATTTGGGCCACACCAGCAGGCCGAGGCGTTTTAGAAAAGGCAACTGAAACAACAGTTGCACAATACCCGCAATGAACACACCCCAGGCCAATGCCACTACCGGTTTTTCAAAATGCGGGGCAGCCCAGATGACAACACCAATAAGCACCACATTAAGAAACACCGGGGTAAATGCCGGTACGGCAAACCGGCCAAAGGCATTAAGAATACTGCCTGCCAACGCCACCATCGAGATGAACAACAGATAGGGAAAAGTGATACGCAGCATTTCTGCGGTGAGGTCAAAACGCTCCGGCTCATCAATGAAGCCGGGGGCAAACAACATCACCAATACAGGAGAAGCCACCGCCGCCAATACCGTGAGCACAAATAAAATGCCGCCCAGCGTTCCGGCGACATTTTGTACCAGATTACGCACCTCGGCCTCACTGCGCTGCGTTTTGTATTCCGTGAGCACCGGTACAAAAGCCTGGGCAAAAGCACCTTCAGCAAACAGGCGGCGTAGAAAATTAGGGATTTTAAACGCGACAAAGAAGGCATCGGTCTCACCACCAGCACCGAGAAACTGGGCAAACACCACGTCGCGCACCAGACCCAACACTCGCGACAAGGTAGTCATGGCACTGACGATTCCAGTGGATTTCAGCAGGCGGCGACTCATGGGGCAGACGTAATCAAGGGCATTGTTCTTGTTGGTTTTTATATAGAGTGTGAATTAAGCGCTAAATCACTCCGTTAGCACTTTTTACTGAAAACACCGTCATTCCAGCATGCTTTTAGCCGGAATCCAGGCGTTTGAGCTTCTGGACAAGACCTCATAATACATCAGAAGGCTGTATTATAGTGGCACTGACAAATGACGGGTTATAAACGCAAAAAAGGTAACCTTTGCGTCCTCCGTGTCTTTGTGATTTTTACGTTAAATGCTCAATGTCATTAACTGATGTTACGCAGGCCTCAAGTATGAATTAAACGCTAAAAATAGCGGTTTTAAGAATCATCGGGTATTTAACGCAGAGGTCGCAGAGGCGCAAAGGACGCAGAGAAAAACACTAAAAGCTTTGCATCCTCTGTGTCTTTGCGGCCTCTGCGTTTATAGCACACCACTTGTCAGTACCACGACAACATAACCGCCCAATACACGGGAACGATTGCCCGAACGCTTCTGATATTGCGCAGGTTTCAGTCAGAATACGTGCTGTAACGTCATGTAAAAACCCTCAACATCGTCGATTCCGTTGGGGTTCGCAAGCTCACCACCAACCTACAGTACGCCGTTTTTTGTTAACTTAATGACATTGGTTAAACCTAAATTAATCAGTTGAGCCTACTGCGAACGTCTAATGCACTCAATCTCAATGACTTTTTCGAACATTTTGAACTCACCGTATGGGTGATACGCTTTCATTCAAAATAACCGAAAAAGTCATTGATCTTGAGCACCTTAGCCGCTCTCGCGACGGCTCAACTGATTAATTTAGGTTAAATGCTTATTGTTTTTTAGAATGAGGCTGTGTTTTTAGTGCTTAATACACAGACAGTAGAGAAAAATACTATTTCACCTACCCTCGTGGCCTTCTTCAGCCCAAAACACCCCTTAATTTGCCGGTTCAATCGCTACAAATAGTTGACAAACGGCACATAAAACCGCATATTGTGCGCCCTCTTCGGTGTTGGCTTTGCGCTCAGTGCCGGGACACGAATTCACCACTCGAACAACGAACAAATGGAGTAAGACTTTGGCCAATTCAGCACAAGCCAGAAAACGCGCCCGCCAGTCGGAAAAGAGTCGTCAGCTTAATGCCGGCCAACGCGCTACCTTCCGCACCGCCGTGAAAAAAGTGGTTTATGCCATTGATGCTGGCGAAAAAGACAAGGCCGAAGCCCTGTACAAAGATGCTGTGCCGGTTATTGACCGCGCTACTGGCAAGGGTTTGATCAGCGCCAACAAAGGCGCTCGCCATAAGAGTCGTTTGAATACCCGCATTCGCGCGCTGTAAGCGAGTTTGTAAAATACAAAAAAGCCGACCTTCTGGTCGGCTTTTTTGTGGCTGTGATGAAATCTCCAGAGTGCGTCAAAAACCACGGGGTTCCTCCGACCGGTGCCGGACATTATTCAGCACAGCGCCATCAACACAAAACCAGGTTATCCCGATGAATCAGCTCTGGCTCATCCACATAGCCCAGCACCGTTTCCATTTTACCGGTCGGTAACCCTTTGATTTTTTGCGTCTCGACTGCACTGTAATTCACCAGTCCTCGCGCTACTTCGGCCCCCTTTTGATCCACACAAGCAACCACTTCACCGCGCTCAAAATTACCACTGACAGCCATCACACCTACCGGTAACAGACTACGGCCGGATTCCCGCAACACTCGCACCGCGCCATCATCCAGTACCAGCTCACCGCGCAATTGCAAATGCCCCGCTAGCCATTGTTTGCGGGCAGCCAGTGATTCCTGTTCTGTCGATAACAGCGTGCCCACTGTTTTGCCCGCCAGCACCGAGGCCAATACATCCGCTTCATGGCCGTGAGCAATCACCGTCGCTGCGCCGGAGCGTGCAGCCAACCGTGCAGCTCTCAGTTTGGTCAGCATGCCCCCACGGCCCAATGCACCGGCATCCCCCACCAACGCTTCCAGCGACATGTCATTAGCATTGGCGGTATCGATTAGTTTGGCATCAACATGGTTGCGTGGATCTTTGTCAAACAGGCCTGCCTGATCGGTAAGAATAATCAGGCAGTCCGCTTCCAATAAATTGGCCACCAGCGCAGCCAGGGTGTCGTTGTCACCAAAACGGATTTCATCGGTAACCACAGTGTCGTTTTCGTTGACCACAGGCACCACGCCGAGCTTCAGTAAAGCGCGTAGCGTGCTGCGGGCATTGAGATAGCGTTGACGATCAGAGAGGTCTTCATGGGTAAGCAGCACTTGAGCGGTATGAATACCATGCTGCTGAAAACAGGATTCGTAGGCTTGCACCAGACCCATTTGCCCCACAGCGGCGGCGGCCTGTTGTTCGAATAGCGCATGAGGACGCTGGTTCCAGCCAAGACGCATCATACCTTCGGCCACAGCACCGCTGGAAACCAGTACCACATCAATATCTTTTGCCCGCAACCCGGCCATTTGCGTCACCCAGTCAGCGATAGCATTACGGTCCAGCCCTTGGCCATTGGCGGTCAATAAAGCACTGCCGATTTTAACCACGCAACGGCGGGTATTTTTAAGTTCTGTACGCTGCATTTTTTATAGGGTGTGCTCTATGGCGCGTAGCTGTCAGGCTAAGCAAATTTGTTAATTATTTGTAATGAAAACTTTCATTACAAAATGTCACTTGAGAGTGATAATAATCATTCGAGTGACGTGATTTTATTCTTCTTTATTTCCAGTCATGTTTTTGACGATTCAGGGAATAAAAATCCTGCA
This sequence comes from Gammaproteobacteria bacterium, assembly GCA_015487095.1. Classification (GTDB taxonomy): domain Bacteria; phylum Pseudomonadota; class Gammaproteobacteria; order SZUA-152; family SZUA-152; genus SZUA-152. Next base: position 7,812 of record WFQM01000309.1, read on the forward strand.
TGAACTCATCTGCATTCCCCTAACCATTGAGGAAGGTATTCCTGACTTGCGCCATTTTAACCTGTACCAAGGTTTTAACCACATGCATGGTGGAACCGCTGCGCTTGTTCCACCCTACGGTTTTACTCACAAAACTATCCAAGGGTGGAACAAGCGCAGCGGTTCCACCAAGTTACTCACAAAACGATTTAGCTCTTAATTCACATTCTAATACGAGCCAATACCTCGACTCACCACCCTAATGATATTGTCCTTTCTTTCCAACAGGCTGTACATGCGTAGCGTGGTGCGACCGATAATCGCTTCACTGCTCACCAGAAAATATTCACTGCTGACACTGACCCGTTTTTTGTCCAGGGTAATATCGTAATCATCTTTTAATTTTTTCACGAACTCGTCCACTGTTTCAAAAGCCGTGTTCACGCGCATCGCCGCCAACTCGGTGGCAATACGTGGGGTGATGTCTTCATGCAGACTCAGCAATACCATCTCCGGTGCCGTATTTACATTGACTGCCGTGCTTACAGGCAAAGCGGTCACTAACGGTAACAAGGCAGACACGTCACGTAATGAAAGCCCAGCCACAGCCGCCAGTTCGCTGGAACTGGCCATCAGACGATTGGCCGTCCGATACGGAATATCCAATCCCAGATACAGTAGGTCTTCGGCACCATCGGCTAACGCATTGAGATTGGCGTCAATCCAGTCGGCCACCCGGTTGGCCACAAAAGGTGAAAGTTGCACTTTTTCTTCCGCGAAACTGACTTGTGCGAGCAACGACTGCAATATCTTGATTTGTGCTTGGTCCGGTTTGCCATTATCGGCAGCATTATTATTGCCGGCATTATTGTTGGCTGCATTACCACTTGTATTGACCCCAACAAGATTATTGAGGTTAAACCGACCTTGCAGGTCTTCAACACTGCCAGTGATAACACCGCCTTCAATGGGAATGGGCGGCAGCTTCATCGCCCATTCTTCGGTCAATGTATCAATTTGCGTTTTTTGCTTGTCTTCTTTTAGGATCTGGGTGACCCAGGATTCTGCGGCAAGCGCGTACATGTAGGCCTGATCCGCTTCCAGCATGTTGCCAGTGCGACGAATATCCAACTGTTGACGCGAGGCCATGGCCACTGCAACCACGGTGACCAACGCGGCAACCAATAACGCGGTAATCAGAGCCACGCCCCGCTGTTTGTGATTAGGCTTCATAGACTTCATCAACCAGGCACCCGGAACAGCCGGGTAATACGGCCTTCGGCCTTGGTTTCCAGTGTCACTTCTACCGCGCGGGGTGGCGTAGTGCTGGCCGTCCCACCCAACTGACTGCTGGGCCAGGAGTTTTGCCAGGCATTTTTGTCGTTGAGAAAACGTAATTCCAGCTTATCGACACCTTCCAGCAACACGCTTTCCAGTGGTTTACTGTCCTGCGCACGATCCAATACATTCCAGTAAACACGCAGCAGGTTTCCATCACGCAACCCATAGGCCACCCGTTGTAAATTACTGCGCGCCCGCCCTGCCGGATTGCGCCAGCCGGTACGTGTCAATTCCAGTTGATAACGCCCGGTCTCTACCCCCAGCATGGCGGGCCGTACTTCGGCATATTCGTTACGAATCGGACGATCAATCGCTTGTTCAATATCGCGACCTAACCATAAAAAGGTCATCTGTAGCTGGCTAAGGCGTTCAGCATGCTGTGTCGTCACCAACCGGGCGCTCATTACACTGTTAAGGCCGCTATAAGCCATTGCCGCCAACAACGCAAAAATACCCAGCGCTACCAATAATTCCAACAGGGTAAAGCCTGTTTGTTTTTTGTCGGCCATGATCACGACTGACTTAGAAACCCGGTCAGCGTCACCAGGGGTGATTCATCATTTTCGTCCGAACGCACACGCACATCCACACGGCGAATTTTCTGATTCGGTGTTTTGCTCACTTTCACTGACCAGAACCATTCGTGGCGCGCCATCAGCGTACTGCCTTTACTGGTGCCGGTAGACGGCCATTTTTTAGTGGCGTGCAATTCGGTCATTTTATTCATCGCCACCCAATGGGCATAGGTGCGTTGTTGCAGACTGGAAGCAGTGCCCGCACTATTGGAAACGGCACTGGCAGCGGCGGCCAGAGAAAAGGCGATAACAGCCAATGCAACGATCACTTCCAAAAGCGTGAAGCCCTGACAGCGGGTGGTTTTTAAAAAACCCTGATGGACCGATTTACCCCCATTCCGGCACGGACCGGCACGCAGTAATGATGGGGTTGAAAAAACCTTAATTGTTTTCATCTTCTTCTGCCCGGGTCAGAATCAGTTTGCCATTAATCAAGCCTTGCAGTGAATACTCTTCACCTTCATCCGTTTTTAACGTCATATCGAAAGGTGTAAGTTCACCGCTGGAAAAAATAAAGATACGCGGCAGATTTTCTTTGTCTTCAAAACTGGTTTCCGTACCTTCCAGAAATAATTCAAGTTCAACGGCTTCGGGCAACGGCCGCTCTCGCAACAGGTCATCTTCCTCCACCGGCTGCCAATCTTTTTTGCCCAGCTCCAAAAACCGGTAACGATCATGATCAAATTCCAGGGCCAGTTCACGCCCCTGCAATACAGCCTCTTCACCTGCCAGTTGAATCAGGCCATGCAAACGCTCTGCTTCATCCTGGACGATACGACTGGAGTTTTGGCCAATAGAAAGGCTGGCGAAACTGATAATGATGCCGATGATCACAATCACCGCTAGCAGCTCAAGCAGGGTAAAACCGGCGTGTGTTTTTCCACCGGGGTATTTTGACAGTGTTGAGGACGGTGTCATAAATTGCCTCATCCGGGCTCCTGGCAACGAGGGCGACGGTCAGGAAATGCTATTGCAGACCCCAGTTACCCACATCTGCGTTGGCATCGTCACCACCGGGCTGGCCATCAGCTCCCAGTGAAAAAACATCAATGCTGCCCTGTACACCGGGTGAGAGATACTGATAATCATTCCCCCAGGGGTCTTTGGGCAGGCGATCCATATACTGTTTCCAGTTGCGAGGCTCAGGTGTGCCACCCGGCTTGCTGATCAGCGCCTGCAAACCCTGATCAGTATTGGGATAAACAAAATTATCGAGCTTGTAAAGCTTCAGCGCACTTTCCAGAGCACGAATATCCGCCTGGGCCTTAGTGGTACGTGCTGCATCAGGGCGATCCATCACGCGCGGTACAACAATGGCTGCCAGAATTCCGAGAATGACCACCACCACCATGACTTCGATAAGGGTAAACCCGGATTGTCGCCCCGGCATAAATTTATAGGTTTTCACGTTTGTCTCCATTCTTTACACTAGCCTTCTATATGATAATTTCCAATGAGATGAATACTAACACCCGTGCGCGATCTTGTGCGGCTGAAGCCGCGTGAACTCTGTGACGCTATCACAACTCCGCACTCATAGTTTGTTGCCAATAAGCTTAACCCTGTGTGTGACGCTATTTGCACTGGGAGGTTCCGAGCTAACGGCCATTTTACGCTTTGATCGCGAGGCACTGCTGCACGATGGCCAAGTCTGGCGACTGTTTACCGGCCACTTGGTACACCTGGGCTGGTCACACACGGGACTGAATATCGCCGGACTAGTGTTGATCTGGGTACTGGTCGGCCATCGGTTTGATAATCGGCAATGGTCCGCCATTATCGCTGCACTCATGCTGGGCATCAGCCTCGGCTTGCTTCTCTTTAACCCAACACTGAGCTGGTATGTAGGGCTGTCCGGCGTGCTGCACGGCATGCTGGTGGCTGGTGCTATAGCCGATATCCGCAGCGGTGATAAAACCGCCTGGGTGCTACTAGTCCTGATTGCCGCAAAACTGATATGGGAGCAAATTACCGGAGCTTTACCCGGCTCCGAGGCCGCCGCTGGGGGCAATGTTATCGTTGATGCTCACTTTTACGGCGGACTCGTCGGACTTGTGCTGGGCTTTTTGTTTAAACCGAGAACAGCCTGACCGTAAACCTGAACACCCACCAGACGTAAATGTGAATTAAACGCTAAAAACACGTTCCACTTAAAAATCACCGGGCATTTAACGCAAAGGGCGCAAAGACGCAGAGGATGCAACGTTTCTCGTGTTTTTCTCTGCGTCCTTTGCGTCCCTGCGACCTCTGCGTTTATAACACGCCATTTGTCAGTGTCACGACAACATAACCTTCCAATGTACTGAAACGCTTCTCCGGAGGTTAAACCTCCTGGATTCTGGCTAAAAACAGGCAGGAATGACGATATTTTCAGCAAAAAGTACTAAGGTGATTGAGCGCTTAACTTACATTTAAGCAGGGGCGCATAATTATTTCACCACTCGCAATTGCGGCCCGCCAGGTTTAGGTTTTTCCTTGCCCGGCTCATCAGGACTGCGGTCTTCATCATCATTGAACACCATACCTCGACCATTTTCGCGTGCATAGATGGCCAGAACAGCTGGAACAGGCACACTGACATGCATCGGTTTACCACTGAAACGAGCACTAAAACTGACTTCTTCACCGGCCATATCAAGGTTTTGTACCGCTGAAGGAGCAACATTGAGAATAATTTTACCGTTGTTGACATGTTCCACTGGTACCACCACATGGGGATGCTCAGCATTAACCAACAAATAGGGTGTCATATTGTTATCAGCAATCCACTCGTAAATAGCACGCATCAAATAAGGTCGGCTGGAATTCATCTTTCACACATCTCGCACACAACACAAATGATTGACCACCGTATTAACCTTCACGTATTTCCCGCTCTTTTCCACTGAGACTGGTCTGAAAAGATTCTAACTCAAACAGGCGTTGTGCATAGTCTTCCAACGGCTTGGCCACAGCAGATAATTTAATGCCATATGCTGGCAGACGCCACAAAATAGGTGCTACGGCACAGTCCAGCAATGACAGTTCATCGCTCATAAAAAAGGGTTTTTGCTCAAAAATAGGGGCAATCACAGTAAGACTGTCGCACAGCTCTTTGGCCACTTTTGCCTTGTCACGACTTTTTTGCAACCGTTCCACCAAACTGTCCCAATCCTGTTGAATACGGCACAGGGTCATGCGGCTTTGCGCGCGGGAAACGGGGTCCACCGGCATCAGTGGTGGATGCGGGAAACGCTCATCCAGATATTCCATAATAACCTGAGCGTCATAAAGTACCAATTCACGATCCACTAGCGTGGGCACCTTGCCATAGGGATTCAGTTCCATCAGGTCTTCAGGTGGATGCGCTGGATCTACATCGACGCTCTCAAAATTGATGCCTTTTTCGGCCAAAACAATGCGCACACGATGACTGTACAAATCGGTGACACCGGTAAAAAGGTTCATTATGGATTTTCTATTGGCCACGACTGACATTTGCTGTTTTCTCCAACTGCTACTGTCTAAGGAAATAATACTTGAGAGGCGGGGATTATACCTGAATAATCGGAAAACCCCTGAAATACCCTGCAAGGTAATGATTTAACTGGGATTCATATTTTAAATCCGTGGGTCAAATTTGCCCGTTTCACTGTTTCCAGACAAATGACAGAAACACGCAAACGTGTAGGAATTCAATTTTTTTAACAAAACGACCAACACCCTCCCCGTGAACCGGGTAGGGTGGAACAAGCGCAGCGGTTCCACCAAACAGGTAAGGGATATATCCAAGGTTCGATCCGCTATCGACACCTACTTTTGACTCACTGCTTGTCGGTGGATCGTTGTCGCATGAGGGAGGGTTTTCTCTCCTGTTTGAGGCAATTGGGCTTTTGTTGCAGGTTTTGGTTTTATTGTCAGCGGTTGTGTGTACAGAGACGATTTGTCGTTCCTTATTTAAGCCTATTGGTGGAACCGCTGCGCTTGTTCCACCCTTGTGTTTTACTCTGTGTTGAAATAAAGCGAAACAAAAAATCAATAAACACTTCAGCTATACCGCCTAAAGGCGTGGAATTTTAAACCCATTATTGAAAGACTTTAAATCAGTCAGATTTGCCAGTCTCATTGTTTCCAGGCAAACAGCAAAAACAGACAGATTCACAAAAACCTCAATGAATATCCCGCCAATATTCTTTTTTCAATAAAATAACCAATACCAAAAACCCCGCGAGAAACAACAGTACCCACTTGCCTAAAGCCAGACGTTGCAACTTACTGGGCTCCCCTAAATAAGCAATAAAGGTAACCAGGTCTCGCATAGTGGTATCATATTCCGAGGCACTCAACGTGCCTTTTTCTATGAGCTTAAAGCCACGAATGCGTTCTGATGTATTGCCTTGCTCATCGGTATGACTTTCCATAATGGGTACCTGCAAGCCCTGCAACTCCCACAACACATGTGGCATACCCACGTCTTTAAAGACGCTGTTGTTAACACCCCAGGGACGCGACTCATCCCGATAAAACGAGCGTAAATAGGTATACAACCAATCGACACCACGGGCACGGGCAATTACCGATAAATCTGGCACCGCTGTGCCAAACCAGCGCTTGGCATCTTCCTCATCAATAGCCACTTTCATGGATTCACCCACTTTGGCACCCGTGGTAATGAACTGATTTCTCACTTCATCGCTGCTCATATCCAGATCTTGAGCAATGCGGCTGTAACGCATCAAGCTGGCGGAATGACAATTAAGACAATAATCCACAAACAGTTTTGCGCCACGTTTAATGGCTTCACGATCATCCAGCTGAATGTCGGCCGAATCCAGCATGACATCCCCCCCTCCCGCTGAAACACTTGCCACAAAAAAACCAGGGAAAACTAAAAATAGTATGATAAATAGCAGTTTCATTTTCCCGTCACCCTTTCTGGCAACGGCTTGGTTTTATCCCACTTACTGTAAATCGGCATCAACAGAAAAAAGGCAAAATATAAAACACTGAAAATACGCGAAAACAATGTTGCTAACGGTGTCGCAGCCACTGTGCCCAAATAGGCCAGACCAACAAAGCTCACCACAAATACGCTTAACGCCAATTTAAACCAGGTACCACGATAACGAATGGACCTGACCGGACTGCGGTCCAGCCAGGGCAACAAAAACAACACCACCATGGATGCCCCCATAGCCACTACGCCCAGAAACTTATCGGGTACCGCACGCAAAATGGCGTAAAAGGGGGTGAAATACCATAAAGGTGCAATATGTTCCGGTGTTTTAAGCGGATCTGCTGGCACAAAATTATCCCTTTCCAAAAACCAGCCTCCCATTTCCGGGGCATAAAAAATCACCGCAGAAAAAATGATTAGAAACACCACAACACCAATCATATCCTTAACAGTGTAATAGGGATGAAAAGGAATGCCATCCAGTGGAACACCGTTTTCATCTTTCTGCTTTTTGATTTCGATGCCATCTGGATTGTTCGAGCCCACCGAATGCAAAGCGATCATGTGAAACAACACCAGGCCAATCAACAGCAATGGAAAAGCAATCACATGGAATGCAAAAAAACGATTGAGTGTGGCATCAGCGACCACAAAGTCACCTCGAATCCACAGCGCCAACTCATCACCAATATAAGGAATCGCACCAAACAAGGAGATAATCACCTGTGCCCCCCAGAACGACATCTGCCCCCAAGGCAATAAATAGCCCATAAATGCCTCGGCCATCAGCACCACAAAAATCAGCATGCCAAACACCCATAGCAATTCACGCGGTTTACGGTAAGAGCCGTAAAGCAGGGCACGAAACATGTGCAGATAAATCACGATAAAGAAAAACGATGCACCGGTAGAATGCATGTAGCGAATCAACCAACCCCAATTCACATCACGCATAATATATTCCACTGACGCGAAAGCAGTATCAGCAGTGGGTTTGTAATTCATGGTGAGAAATATACCGGTGAGCAATTGAATCACCAGCACCAAAAAAGCCAGCGAGCCAAAGAAGTACCAGAAATTTAGGTTTTTAGGTGCATAATATTTAACCAGATGATCCTGCCAAAATGCGGTCACCGGAAATCGTTCATCGGCCCACTCTCGTAAATCACCCAGGCTACGCGATATTTTATCGAACATTAAATGACCTCCGAATCAACACCCACCAACAGACGGGTCGCTGACACATAGTGGTGGGGTGGTATAACGAGATTCGAGGGGGCTGGCATACCAGCGTATACACGCCCGGCAAGATCATAGGTAGAACCATGGCAGGGACAGAAAAAACCACCTTTCCATTCCGGTCCAAGATCCGGCGGGGCAAATTCGGGACGGTAGGTCGGCGAGCACCCCAGATGGGTACAAATACCGATCATTACCATATATTCAGGATTAATGGAGCGCTGTGGATTCTTGGTATAAACAGGTTGCTGGGTAAGCTCGTCCGAATTAGGGTCGCGCAGAAATTTGTCCAACTCCGGCAACGTCTTCAGCATTTGTTCGTTTCGCCGCAGTACCCAGACCGGCTTACCACGCCATTCTACGGTCATCACCTGCCCGGGTTCCAGCTTGCTGATATCCACATCGATAGGCGCACCCGCCGCTTTCGCCTTTTCGCTGGGATCCATTGACAGCACAAAAGGTGTGGCTACATAAACTGCACCTACACCACCCATGGCAGCCGTTGCCGCCAACAACATGCGTCGTCGGCCATGATCAATTTCATCCATGCTCACATAATTCCCCTTAATTACAAGTGCTGCTATTGAACCGAGAATCCTCAGTTGACTGCGCGCTTCAGAGGATAATTAGCGGACATGCCAAAATTAACTTCAGGTCAGGCATTTCACCACGTCGGTACACCTTCCCACTACACTACGAGTCGAATCGAACTCTATAGGGTATTAACAAAGACAAATAATTCGCGGATAAAAACATCCATTAACCGAGGAGCATAGCAGAGAATGAGAGCACGACAATATTGTTTATCTTAATATAATGATAAGCTGATCTTTTGTAGTGTAAAAAAACAGAGAGCCACACAATAACAAGCTAGACACCCGAGCGGACTCTGGCTATTGGCGCGCATAAACCTAACACAGTCAGTTGAATCTACTGCGAGCGCCTATGGCATCGAATCTAAAAGACTTTTTGGGCTATTTTGAACTCACCGTATGGATGATACGCTGTCGTCCAAAATAACCCAAAAAATCTTCTATCTTCAGCACCATAGTCGATCTCGCTACGATTCAACTGATTAATTTAGGATAAAACAGGTAACAAGCAATACTTGCAGGCACAAAAAAGGGCTCCGAAGAGCCCCTTTCCACATTTGCTACATGCAGGTTATTACACCTGCCAGCATCCCACTATGCGCGTACCAGACCATACTTGGTCATGGCCTTGCGCACTGAAAACCAGCCAACAGCGGCTATCAGTAAAGTCACCACAATATCGAAAATTGAGGTCATGGGGATATGGTAAAACTCTGGGGACACCGAACCGGAAACCCAAGTGTAACGCTCTATCCAGGTTCCCAACAGGATACTGATAGCGACAAATATAATCACTGTGGGATTGTGACGATTGGGTGTCCACACCGCGAAAGTGAGGAAGGGCACAACAAACTTCAGCACCAGGAAGGTCCACCACAGCGGTGCCAGATCATAAAGCATCATGTCATTAAAACGATCCATTTCTTCCGGTAAACGCCCATACCACATAATCAGATATTGCGTGAAGTAGAAATAGGTCCACAAAATCGTGAAAGCCAACATCATTTGCGCCAAGTAATTAAACACAAAAGGCTTGTACGGTTTGTTCACCTTGCCGGAACGATGCAGCATGATTAACACAATCGCCAGGAAGGCCAAAAAGAAGTGAAACATACTGACAAACTGGTAAATACCGTAACTGGCACTATGCCAGTTTACCACCATGGTCATTTCAAAATCCCAAGCAATCATGGTGCCGTACAACACATACACACCCGGAATAACCAGAGCAATGTTCCGGAAAGTACGATGTACTTTAGGGTCATCACTCACATCTGTCAGATGCTGGTATTTAATAAACAGACAGAAAAAAGCGGCCACCACCAGGAAACCCAGGATCTGGCGTGTCACCAGAAAGGGGTAATTCAACCAGGCGCTGAGATGCACATCTTCATTATCCGCGAGAGACAACCACGGGAAAGTACTTTCACCACTGTAAAGCAACAGCAGTAACAACACACCAGCCAGTGGAAACAATGCTGCTGTGGAAACCGCAAAATATCGCACCTGAAAACGCCATTTACCATTCGCCAAGTGCAGAATCGACGCGAACGTCACACCTGCCAGCGCCAGATACAATACGATGAGGAAATTTGTGGTCAACACCGACCAGCTGCCAAAATTTTCCATTTAACCCTTGCCCCTTTTATCTATTCTTGTCGAGCGCAGCAAAATATTGCTCGCCTTACCGTTGCTCTATTTTGCCGCAACCTGGGATTCTTTCACCAAGCCATTTTTAAGGTAGTTCACTACATGCCAACGCTCTTCGACAGTCAGGTCATTCGAACCACCCTGCTCTCCCACCACGCCGTAAGCAGGCATTACATAGCTACCAAACGTAATCGTGCCCCATAGCCAACCTTCTGTCATTGATTGCTGAACGTAATCGTCAGTCAGATCAATCGCGCCTATTTTACTGGCCACGGGTGACTCTGCTTTGCCCGTCAATCCATGGCAAGCCGCACAATAAATACGATAAAGAGTGCGGCCTTCTTTCAATGATGCTGCATTAGCCACAACCGGGTTAACCAGATCTCTGGACTCTTCCCGGTTCGCTACCTTGGTAGGAATGCCCATCACCGGAACTGAACGTGCAGGAAAAGGCGTCATCACGCCTTCCTGTGGTTTGATGCTGGGCTGATTCATCATATCCTGTGACCATGGCCAAGCCAGCGCCACAGAAGGAACTGCCAATACCGTTAACAATACCGCAATGCGTTTCATCGAATGGTTCGTTGCACACTTCATCGAATCGCCTCTTCTCGAATTTCCAATACCTTGTGCTTTTCAAAAAGCCCCTTTACTGACTCACCAATGCTTTCATCAATTTCCACAATAATAGCCACTTGATCCAGGCTCACTTTTTCGCTGTACAACGAGCTACGTTTTTTCAATAGCCCCGATAAAAAAATGAAAGAGAAAAACGTCAGCCACACTGCAAAGAAAATCAGCATTTCGTACACCAGCACAAAGTTTGACGGCAACGCAATAACGGGTTTACCGCCCTGTGGCTGCACTAAAAAACTTGCCTGTGCGGCAGCCAAAAATATGAAGCCGAAAACCACGCCGAAAATAGCCCCAAACAAGGTGAATTTTTGAATATGCACTGGGCGTTCTCCCAACACTTCTTCAACTTCAGGGTGTTCAATGGGGGATGTCATAGTGACATCATCCACCGTCAAGCCTGGAACCTCATTACGACGAATATCAGCAATGGCATCATGAGCTTCCTCAAAATCACCAAACAGGCCCATCATTCTTTTTTTGCTCATTTACGCACCCCCCCCACCAGTGGTTTGAGTCACTGGTTTTGCATGATCAGTCATACGCGCCAGATCTTCTTCACCCGCAGACAGTTTACGATGAAAGACCATCTCCTTCACTTCATACATGGAGACCGACGGAAATACCTTCACAAATATCAGAAACAACATGCCAAACCAGCCAAAGCTACCAAACACAATGGCCCATTCGATAATGCTGCCATACATGATGTCCCACTGGTGTGGCTCTTGTGACATGGACAATGTCGGTGCCACAATCATCCAGCGCTCGAAAAACATCCCCAGATTAAGGAACAACGAGACCACAAACATGGTGGGCATATGCCGACGTAATTTCCTGAAGGCCAGAGCAAACGGCAATATAGAGCCACAGAAGAGCATGGTCCAGAATATCCAGGCATAAGCACCGGTTGCTTTAGCGATCAACAGTTCCTTGTTATAGACATCGTGACCATACCAAACAGAGGCGAACTCAATAAGGTTCAGGTAAGTCCATACCATCGCTATAGCAAAGGTTAGTTTGGCGGTCTTTTCCATGATCGGCAGCGTCATATAATCTTCAAAGCGGAAGAAATAACGCAACAGAATAAACAGCGTAATGATAGCCGCACAGCCCGAATATAATGCACCTGCCACAAAATACGGCGGGAAAGAAGTAATGTGCCAGCCGGGCATGATCGACATGGCAAAATCAGCTGACACAATAGAATGCACCGATACCGCCAGCGGAATCAGGAAACAAGCCATCAACAAATAAATCTTACGGAAATGACGCCATTGACGATCACTGCCTACCCAGCCCAGCGCCAGGATGCCATACAACTTTTTACGCCAGCCGGTGGTGTTATCACGACAGATCGCCAAGTCAGGAATCATGCCCACAAACAGGAACAACATGGAGGCTGTAAGATAAGTCGTAATGGCGAACGCGTCCCACACCAACGGTGAACGGAAGTTTGGCCAGATGCCTCGGTCACTGACATAAGGAAGCACCCAGTACAGGTTCCAGACACGTCCCAAGTGAATCATCGGAAAGATGCCTGCTGTCAACAATGAAAACGTTGTCATGGCTTCGGCAAACCGATATATCGGTTTGCGCCAATCGGCATGGATCAAATGCAAAATTGCCGACAGTAATGTGCCGGAGTGACTCATGCCAATCCAGAACACAAAGGCGGCGATGTACATATCCCACATATGTGGATTATTCAGATTCGCCGTACCCATGCCCACCGTATACTGAATATATTCCGCCAACACTGCGCAGGCTACCATGGCAATACATACCGCAAGCGTTACCCAATAAGCCGGGCGCGGGTTTTCCATGCTCTTCAACACATCGGTGTTGATCTTTGCCCACGCAATCTGCTCGTTAATATCTTTTTCTGTGACCATCGTCATTGTTATATCACCTTAATCTTTTTTGACGGCTCTGCTTAAAAAGTCTTTGCAAACCTTCCGATCTAAATATCTTCACGAACCCGTTCGAGATACATCACCGATGGGTCAACATTGAGTTCTTCAAAGATTCGATAACCACGCAAATCAGCATCCTTTTTGGCCAATTTGGTCTTTTGGTAAACACCGCGTTCCACTTGATGTTTCTTCCATAGTTTGCTGACTACGCTGCCCTCATCCATCGTGTCACCAAACACAATGGCTGAAGTCGGACAGGCTTGCGCACAAGCGGGTACCACTTCACCATCCTGCACCGGACGATCTTCCATAAAGGCTTTATCTTTAACCGTACGAATTCGCTGCACACAGAAAGTACACTTCTCCATCACACCTTTGTCGCGCACAGAAATATCCGGATTGAGCTGTTGCTCCATCGGCTCCGGCCAGGACGATTCGTAATAGGAATAAAAGTTGAAGTAACGCACACGGAAGGGGCAGTTATTGGAACAGTAACGCGAACCAATGCAACGGTTGTATACCTGCGCATTAAGGCCATCAGGCGTATGGTAAGTCGCTGCTACCGGGCAAACCGGCTCGCAAGTCGCTGCGCCACACTGCTGACACATCATCGGCAGGAAGCTGGCCCCCTGCTCCGGGTGTTCCAGTTCCTGCTGATCCCAATAACGCTCGATACGCATCCAGTGCATGGCCTGGCCCTTTTCGAACTTTTCCTTGCCTACTACAGCCAGATTGTTTTCGGCATAACAGGCTGTGGAACAGGCATTGCAACCAATGCATAAATCCAGATTGATGGCCATGGCCCAACGATGTTCATAATCGTGGTGACCGCCCTCTTCGGAGCCTTTGCGATAGTCTGACCAGTGGTTGAGAATATTATCCAATGACATGATTAAGTGCCCTCCGTACGGCGAACCTGCTCAACCGGCACGGTCACCACCAACTTGCGTCCCACCTGACTGTCGCCAGCCCCCGTTCCCATGCGTACGATGGACAGCGAATCCGCTGGCCCCACACGCTTCACTGTCACGCGCGTACTGTACATGGCCAGCTCGCCGGTTTTACCGTCTGTGGTTGCATCAAGAATTTGCAGGGGATTAACACCCAGCCCCTTGGCATAACGCCCGTAGGCTTCATGCCCCTGACCCAGCGGTATTGCCACTGCATCCGCATGCATGCCTTTAAGCAGTACTACACGCAATTTGACTGAACCCTGCGCAGAACTCACTTCGACCAGATCCAGATTGCCAATGCCCATTTTTGCGGCAGTGTCCGGATGCATTTCCACCCAGGAGTCCCATACCACTTTGCTGATCTGATCCGGCGCTTCCTGCAACCAGGGCAGATTGGCATGGCGACCATCAAACAGCCCCAGACGGGGTGATGGCAACAGCGTTAAGCCCGCATTGTCATCCTCTACCGGCGCTGCAAACGAAACAACGGTGGATTGTAAAGTTTTCGTGCCTGCATCCACTTTGATAACGCCGGTCTGTAAGGCCGTATTCCAAAATTCGTCGTTACTTTTCGCATCATTCTTCACTGAAGTTGGCATGGCGGAAAAAGCATTGCGTAAATATGCGTAATAGTCCTCGAACTGACCATAATCATCCTTTTTACGCTGCTTGAGCAGAGTCAACAGGATGTCACCCAGACCTTTGGTCTCGGCATTGAGTTTTTCCATCAACGGCTGTTGCACATGAATTGCATTGGCTTCAGCCTGATCAGCGGGTACCTGCGTACCCCAGTCTTCCAGGTAAGAGTCCACCGGCAGCACCAGGTCAGCAGCCATGGTAGTTTCATCCGGAAACTGTGAAATAGCGACTTTAAAACCAATGTTGGCCATTGCTTCGGTCAGACCCAGACTTTTCGGGGCACTGTACACCGGGTTGCTGCCATGGAAAATCACTGCATCCAGTTTTTTTGCTTTAGCCGCTTTGGCAAAAGCCACCAGATCCGCCGTGCCGCCCTGTTTGGCCATAAGTTGTGGGAAAGGAAAATCACCAGCAGATTCGATAGTCTTGCCCACATTGCCAAGAATATGGTTCAACATCATGATGGCGGCGGTTGTGGCATAACCTTGCGCCTGCCCCTCAACGCCTGCGCCCGCCAGCACCAGACTCGGTGCGCGCTCACTCAACAGCTGGGTAACACGCTGAATACGGTCACCAGCCACACCGGTCACCCGTGCCACTTTGGTGACATCGTAAGTGTTGATTAATGTACGCACATCAGCAGGAATGCCGGCATCGCTTATCTTAATTTTATTCAGCAGCAAATTCGCCATGCCCAACGCCAGCACAGCTTCTGTACCCGGCTTGATCGCCAACCATAAATCAGCGCTACCACCGGTAAGTGACATCTTGGATTCGATCTGTATCAGCAGACCACGCTCTTTATTGGTACGGAATTTGGCATATTGCCCGGCGTACTGTACGGGAGATTGGCTTGCACCCATGAAATCCGCACCGAAGGAAACAATCATCTTCGCTTTGTCCAAGCGCAAACGGGGATTGGCCTCACCCAACATGTCCTGATTAACAGCGCGGGAAACGGCATTATTAACCACTTCATGTGCGTAGTGGTTTGTTGACCCCATGGCGTCAAGGTGATTTGTCAGCAACACGGACTGATGACCACTGATAGTGCCTGTAAACCAGGCAAAACGGTCGCCATTGACCGTGCCCAACTTTTCTTCCAGCACTCCCAGCGCCTTGTCCCAACTGATTGGCGTCAGACTACCGCCAGTGCGCATCATCGGTGTGTTAATGCGATCAGGATTATAATGCCCCTGCACACCGGCCTGCCCCATCATGCAGAGCTTGCCATTATTCATTGCCGCATCCGGGTTACCTTCCAGCTTCAGTACACGACCTTCGCGCACCCGACCGTGAATACCACAGCCTGCTGCACACTGTGTACAGGTTGAGGCATACCAGACACCCACTCCTGGAATGACATATTCTTCCGGCATAAGATAAGAAACCACATCTTCCTTACCCTCTTCCAGAGTGACGGTCGTGGGCATATCACACCCTGTCAGTGCTACACCTGCACCACTCCAACCCATCACTTTCAGGAAACTTCTACGGTTCATTTTTCCGCTCATAATCGTTATTCCGCTCTATTGAACCCACTCAAATCTATATTTTAATCAGCGATTAAACTGATTACTTATGGCACTTCCAACAATCGCCCGGCGCACCGAGGTCTTTGTTTGCAATATGGCAGTTGACACAGAAACCCATATTTAACGGCTTCACCTTATTAGCCACTGTCATGTTCTCCACATCACCATGACAAAACGCGCATATTTCCTTGACATCTTCCACTGGAAACTCACGGTCAAACGCCAGGGTTTTCAAATGCTTTTCATGGGTAAAATGCACAAAATCCGGTACATCATGGACTTTTTTCCAGGGAGGGGACTCTTTGTCTTCCCAGTACTTTGTCAGCTGTTGAATACGTGGCTTGTCAGTCGCAATCACTTTGTGACAGCCCATACACTTGCTGGTAGGCGGGATACCTGCCACCTTGCTGCGACGTGCATAGGTATGGCAATACATGCAGTTAATGTCATTGTCCTTGACATGAATGTCGTGTGGAAACTCGATTGGCTGGGGCACATCTTCACCCGTGTGTGTGCCACTCGGTGGTACCACATCATACTTGACAGCCATTGCCATGGAGGACATCAGCAACATCACCAGGAACACCATCCCGGCAAGTCCAGTCCTGGCAAAGCCTGCGCCCGGATTAATCAAACGGTTCTTCACTACCATTTTCTTCCTCGATACATTTTGTTGTTTATCAACTTTTGTTTTACCAATGTTTCCACGAACCCTGGTACAAAGCCAATGGGTTAAAACGCGGAAAACACTGCCCTGCCAGACAAATAACTGGCAAAACATTCTCTTTAAACACAGCTTCCGCTGCAATATGGAAATTTTCAGACTTCTGCTAAATCAAGCCAGCCGAAGTAGCTGCTTGCTCTCCCTCAATTTTTTGCAGATCGTATCCGCTTGTTATTTTAAACAGGCCACTCTCCTCGGCCTATCATCGTCATCGCTGCAGTTTCTTATTAGCTCTGTCTGACGGGCACCTGGCACATCCTACAGATACTGCCCTGAACTGGCTGATCGAAACGTATCTTCAAGTTGTTATCACAACCTATATCAGAATATTATTATTAATCTAACAAAATCTGTTGCTAGCTTTATCCTGTGTCGGACGATGCTAGACTAATCTCAGCGGGCGTGTCAACGCAATTCATAAGAAAAAAGCTCAGGAAATATTTCGCGCAAGAATCACCGCCTCGCATTGGTGCAACCATTCGCGCAACACCACATATCAATGGTCAAGCCGCCCTAAGTCAGTGCATTTACACAGCGACAATGCTATAAATTTGCACTCGCTTAGTCATCAATGCGTACAGTCAAAATATCACACGGGGCATGGTGCTGCACAGCGTTAGCGACCGAGCCTAATAATCGCGACAAACCATGGCGTCCGTGTCGCCCGATAACAATCAAGTCAACCCCGGTATTTTTTGCGCGTTCAACAATTTCCCACTTTACCGATCCCTGCACAACCATTGGCTTAACCTGCGCCTGCGCTGACTTCCTCACCAGATTTATCAGTATTTTCTCTGCTTGAGCTATTAACTGTTGCACAATTTCCTGCTGCTGTGGCAAAACCAGCTCATTGGCCAGATCAACAGGAATATATTCCACCACATGCAACAAACTCAGCTGAGCATGATAATGGTTGGCCAACTCTACTGCGCGTGAAAATACGGTAACATTTTCGGCACTTAAATCAACCGCGCACAAAATATGTTGATAACTACTCATAACTACCTCCTTTTAAGTTCAACTCACCAACCCCAAAAGAATGGCACATTTTTGTGCCTGCGCAGAGACCTGCCTTGCTGAATGCAGGAGAAAATCTCCGTCAGGATATAATCTGTGCTGCCTGATTCCAGTGACACCTATACAATGCCCGCCAGAGCTTTGTCACAAAATTTTCGGGCAATTGCGCCAGTCTATTGGGAGGTTATGTTGTCGTGGTAAGTACTGACAAGTGGTGTGTTATAAACACGGAGGGCGCAAAGTTTTTACTGTTTTTCTCTGCGACCCTTGCGTTAAATACCCGGTGACATCTTAAAACAGATGTTTTTAGCGTTTAATTCACATTTGAGGCCTGCGTAACATCAATTTGTAAGGAAAAATATGCCGTTTACGGCCTTTCCATATGGGGCCAGGAATACTTGTTAAAGCTTTATTACAAGGCAGTTTTAGCTTGATGGTATTTGGATGGGCACAGATCATAATGGATATTCAGCCATTATTTGTGCTTATAACAGGCGATGGCCATCTTCATGGCTTTTCGCATA
>WFQM01000310.1 GCA_015487095.1 Gammaproteobacteria bacterium
ACAGGGATTTTTTTTGTTATGGACTTATTAAATGATCCTTGCTGCATGTATTTCAGGTAAGTTTGTTCATCAACTTCAAAATCGGCATAAATGCTATCATTAGATACAATCGATGTTAACAATGGCGCACTGGAACCAGCAGAAACCAGATTTCCAATAGTAACTTCTCTTCGACTGACACGACCGGAAACAGGTGCTTTTATATACGCATACCCCAGGTCTATTTTTGCTTTTGACAACTGTGCTTTGGCACTTTTTACTGTTGACTCAGAAACCAGCTTGATGTTAATTCGCTCATCATAAATGCGCTGGGAGATCATTTTTGTTTTGATTAGTTTTTGAGCTCTCCTATATTCTTTTTCGGCTAGATCCTGCCGGTTAAGTGCAATAACAAGATCTGCTTTCGCTTTCATGACCGCAGCTTTATACGGCCGAGAATCAATAATATATAAAATATCACCTTTGTTGACGAGCTGCCCATCCTTAAACCTTACCTCCGTAATAAGACCAGATGCCTGCGGTCTTATTTCAACGAAATCTACGGCTGTCAGGCGTCCTGAAAAATTTTTCCATATACGCACTGGCTGCTCCTTTATAACCACAACCTCAACAGGCATTGCGTGCTGTTTATTGTTTTCTGCGCGTGTCGGTGCCCAAAAGGCCGCTACAGCAATAACACCAATTATGGTGAATAAAATCGTCAGACTTAACATCTTGACTGTCTTCAGTTTTGACAAAAAAATTATTTTATTTTCCATAATTTATCTTACTTTCCTTCAAAGCATAAGTTATTTAATCTTTTGGTATAATATACACCTGATTTAAATGGCCCTGATGACAAATGCTGCACCTGTGCCTGACACGCACCAGTGTCACTCAGTAATTACCAGCAAGCATTACCGTATTACTACAACCCATGCTATCAAATGGAAACATAATGCTTTCCTTACTATACTATATATTCGTACAGCATAGCGATGGACACATGAATGCGTAAAGTAGATTCAGAAGGATAACGACCAACTGCTAACACCAACCCGTTTTTCCCGCAGCCAAGCCCCCGACCAAATGACACATGGTGTATCCACTCAGATTCAGGATAAAAAATATGCCTCAGTTCTACCCGGAAAATGATAACCCCGAAAGAACTACAGCTGATCAGCAGGTAGATTGGCTTTTCCACCTGCCGAAATAGGGGTTTCACGCAATCTGTACAGGAAAAATGTAGCAAGATAGCGACGATGGTCACTAAATCACCCATGCCAATCCACACTGACTGGCGAGTGTGTCCAGGATGGCGCTCTATGACTGTTTTTTAAAAATGGGGACAAAAACCAGCCCCGTGATGAAAATAGGGTAATCCTCCAATCTGGTGATCACATTCAGTGCGCATATTTTCGCATTCGGCCTGGAGAAAAAACACGGGGAATAGCTGTTCTATTTAAAGATTTTGTGATTGAGGGTGAATACTAAAGCAGGCATGGCATATTTTCACAACCCTATTTTACTGCTAGAAATTTTGCACATTTTATACCCAGAATGACTTGACTGACCTTCGCCATGATGAGACCAAAAGTTTCTTTCACGCACACCAACATGGAATATCTGTCTATAGTAAAATTATGGTCTTACTGTAACTACACTGCCACTCATAGCCATCTCATAACCTTATATAGAGACCAATCAGCCATAACACAGGCGTGCGCCTCTTGCAAAATATGCGCGTTTTAATGTAGTATCGCCCAACAACAAGGACTACATATCAAACACGATATTAATCAATATATTATAATGAATTTCCTGGCGTATCTATCCAAAAAATGACGATTCGCCAACGACTGAAGTTTTTGTGAACACAAACACTGTGTTTTCATGTAACGTGAATAACCAAGGAGCAGGAAAAACGCGCCTCGATTATATATAGATAAATACACGGATATATGGATTTCAGTCAACACATAAACTGATAAATATCAGCCAATGGATGATCATACGGATATCAGTTAATGGAAATAGCACGGATGCTAATTATTAATGGAGCTAAGCAGCATATGGATATCAATATTGCATGTTGCATTCAACACCGACCAAATACGAATACGGCCAATTTTCTTGCCGGCATTCACAAGTACCTCAGTGAAATCATCAAGTTTGAGTTTGTGCGTTTCTTCGATCATATCGGTCGGAGCAGCACTCTCAAATTAAAGCGTAGCCGTTACAGCTCTCAAGCCGATCTATTCCTCCCCCTCCCCTCGTTCGTGAAGCTCGACTCCGGAAGCAGTAGTTTTTCAGGCGTTCACTTCAGAAATTCCCTTCGGGTCGTTCCGAAGTCGTTCGGCTGGGTGCTTGGAATCCATAATAATCTGCTTCGGAAGCTTTAAGTGCTTTAACAACGACGAAAAGGAAATTTATGTTATGTACCCAACCTCACGACTAAATACCGTATTGGAACAAGCCTGGAAGCGAAAATATTACCCGCAACATTGGCTTATGAACCTGAATGAAGCTTTAGCCTTGCTGACTACCCAGCAGTACCATGCCATACCCATCATTCGCAAGAAGGACATCTCTGAAAACTGGGACACCTTGATCGAGTACGGCGACTTCACTGATGCTGTCAGCTCATCAGGCACCACTGGGCGCCCTGTAGACCTCCCCGTCCATCGGCTTCAGGAACAAATATGGGTTGATTGTGTGAGCCGAGTGTTTGGTGAGCTTGGGGCCGTGCCCGGTGACAGACTTTTACAATTACTCAGCAACAACGACATGTTCACGCTTGGGCCTTTGGTATGGCAGGCCGCAAAAAAAACAGGGGTTGGGACGTTCCGATGCTCACCACAACGAACAAAACGAATATTGGAGGTCATTAAATACCACCAACCGAAGTTCGTCGCTGGAAACCCTAACATCATGTTGAATATCGCCGAAGAATTAGGTAGCGATTTCCCCTCCCCTGAGTCATTACCCGACTACGCCTATTTTGGTGCCGGTGTCGCTTTTGACGGAAACAATGAACCAACACCTGTTGCAAAAAAGGTTATGCAGTTATGGGGGTTAAAAGATGCATTAAACGAGTATGGGTGTAGTGAACTCGGCTCAGTTGGACATGAATGCCGCCACCATAACGGGTTCCACATCAATGATGATGCCGTTTTTGTTGAACTCATCGACCCGGCAACCGGTTTACCCGTTAAAGACGGGCAGCCCGGCGAAATAGTCGTCACCTCACTCACATTGCCACGAGGCTTCATTGCCGTACGCTACGGTACAGGTGATATATCAGCATGGATCGATTACGAACCCTGTGAATGCGGCCGACGGACACCACGTATCGGCGGAATCATCGGAAGAGTTGACCATCAACTAAAAGTGCTTGGGCAAACGGTTTTCCCGGACCTGATCTTCAATGTTGTAGACACGATGGATAATATTGATGCCTCTTTGATTGTCAAATACTCGGACAATAATGATGCGGAACAAGTCGAATTATGGGTATCTCCTACAGAAGACCCGGAAAAAACCATTGAGTCAATCCAAAAATCACTTGAACAACGCTTAGCGGTATATCCAAAAATCCGTCAAATCAAAGCAGCCACGATTAAAAAACTGCAAAAGGACAAAATGGCCGAAAGTAATGGCGTCAAGCTTCCACGTTTGATTGAAATAAGTAATATCGACACCTACATTGGCTTGGGTTAAATCATGACACCGTTAATTTCAGCCCAGTCACTTATGCCGGAACTCTATTTAAAGATTGAGTATAATAATCCTTCGCTGTCTATAAAACATCGAAGCATACCAAACCAGATATTTTCTTTGTTTCGTGACAAAATTATCACCCCAAAAACCCACCTGGCTATTCTTACCGCAGGTAGTGCGGGCGCAAGCGTTGCATGGGCAGCCCGACAAATTGGCTGTAACTCAACAGTGGTTGTCCCTAATGGAACATCGGAAAATCTACTGAGATATATAAAATGGCTTGGTGCAGAAATCATTGCTACCGAGCCAAGCCAGGTAGTAACCATAATAAAAGAGTTTCAAAATGATCAAACCTGTAAAGTGGTAGAGCAATTAAGTGACCCGGCGTTTATACCGCACTACCAGGAAATAGGGGACGAACTCCTAAAACAACACTCCGATATTTCTGCGGTCGTTGTTCCCGCCGGAACTGCGGCCTCTGTTATGGGAATATCCAGCTCACTACGCAAAACCGGAATAAAAATATACGCAGTAGAACCTGCGGAAGCCCCTGTTTTGCAAGGCGGCGAGTGGAGGCCACACAATATTCCAGGCCTTGCTCCTCCTGTTAAAACAAAATTATTTGATCCCAAGGATGTTGACGGCATCATTTCCATCCCATCACAAAAATCGTGGGATACGGCAGCTTCGGCTCTGGGAATAATCGGGGAGCCTGTCGGCCCGTCTTCTGGTGCCGCGATTGCGGCCGCACAGCAACTACGGGAAGAGGGGCTCGCGGGGGACATCGTTGCTATCTGCCCTTCACAAATGGTCACATCTCTATAGCGAGCATATCGCAGACACCCATTCAGGAAGTGTATCAATATAATATGAATATCCGGCTATCCACTCACCCCATTCAGCATCATTGTTCGAATTTGAAATGTTGGTATATTCCTGCGTTCAAATACTTTCTTGGGCGGGCAACCCCCCCCCTGCATGTCCAGATAATTTTGACGCTCCTCTTCAATAGAACATTAAGGTTTTTAAATACCAAAATGCTGAAACTGGAATCTGCGAAAGTTCGAAGGGATATCAACTCGAACGTTAGAGAGGATCAAAAATGCTTACCCAATGTATAGACCTCAGTTTTGCCAAATACATCACCCAATCGCAACTCCCCGAAGTGTATAGCACAATACTCGACCATGATGACTATATGACACTAAGGATTTCAAGATTAAAAAAATGCACGCTTTCCATTACCAAAATGTTTCAAGAGGTTTCTCCTAACAATATGCTCAACCGCTGCGTGGTGCTGCATGATGACAAAGGAACAGCATATATTGCTGCATTCATTGAAATCCATTTGGAAAACCTACCTTTGGATGTAAGAGAAACACTGATTCATTCAAATGAACCCTTGGGTAAAGTTTTGTTTGAGAAAAAAATATACCCAAAATTTTCCAATAGAAAGTATCTTTTGACCAACCGGGAGTGCATTCTGGTTCCTTATCTACGAGACCGCATAAAGATGAACCACTTATACGGAAGATTCCACTCACTCCTGACCGCCTCCGGGAAAAAAATAGCGGATGTATATGAATTTGTCACCTACATGGAAATGGACTCTGTAAGTCAAGTATGTGAAGCCTAACATTACCGAAGAGAACATATCTTCAACATAACTGCTCAGCCTGACTTTTAGAGACATATGACACTATCAAGCCAAGTGCTGTAAACGCAGACGGCACAGGGGCGCAAAGAAGGCAATATTTATACTGTTTTTCTTTACGTCTTCGCAAACTTTGCGTCAAATACTCAGTAATAAATTTGAATGAGCGCCTCATGAAATACTGGAATACCCATTTATACCTGAAATCAAATACTCGTAAAGTCAGCTCTTGATTTATACATAAAAAATCAGGCTGAGCGATTACTCTTCAGCTATTCTGAACACCCTCATGGCACTTTCTTGCTGATAGCCTCCATCCGAAAATATGGATGAAGACCTGCAAGCTTTCAATAAAAAAGTAAAATGATGTTATCGCCCCCTTTCAAAAAAATAAAACCTCCACCCTCCCCCTACTCCACACCTACATAAAAACCTGCCTGAACGCCTATAAATCACATCATTGTGAACAAAATAAGGATGCCATAAATACCATAACCATCTTCTTCCTAATGCATAGATAGGTATCCTACCTGACACTTCCTAATAAACCCTGAAGTAAACACTGCCACCATTAGCCGCCTCATCCCAATGATCAATTTGTTCGAAAAAATTTTGGGAAAGCCCTCAAAGGGTCTGGGAAATCGCCTCATTGATTCAGTACCAGATACACCACAAAATATTTTACGACACAACAGGGAGTCAACAAAGGATATCTGTAATTAAGATCATGATGATCATTGCTAAAAAAAGGAAATACAATGAAACACCAAACATATTTCAGTATTTTTATCGGCGGACTCGCCATCGCGCTATGGACTATCAGCGCCGTGGCTGATAATGATCATAATCAGGGAAAAAACCGCATATATATTTCTATCGAAGCCAGTAATCCAATATTGACTCAGCGGGTCATGGGCCCTATCACGAACAGTGTCAATGGCGTACCAACTGAGGCCATCGATGGTTTCGATTGGGCTGGTCAGGCAATTCGTACCACTGAAGGTAGTATCGAAATAAAAATTGATTCTATTGCCAACACCGGCAGCATCATTGCCAACTGGAAAGATGAATATGGCGACTGGACATACCAACAGGCAATGTTCGAGCCACTGGATCATGCTACTGGCACGCACATAAGGCCACCCAAAGACACAATGGTAGCAATTGAGGACGATCCAATAACCACAAACATCTATCGGCACGGCAATACCGGCGCTGGTGTGCCACTGGTACCTACGGCATTTAATCTACTCGCCACCTGGGGAACAGCGAAAGTGACGCTTAACGATGAGCCCTTTGATAACCCCTTTGATGGCCCAGTACCTTTATGGGTCGGTCACACTATACTCTCTGAAGGAATGCGTGATGCCGATGGTACAGTACGCACTACTTCTGGTGAAATTTTCGACATGAGCCGTGGTTCCGAGGGTAAAGTATATCCGGATGATTTAGTCCTCCATATAGCTTTCCACGATATGCCAGGACCAGACATGAATACTAGCACACCACCAGTATGGTCATTTTTCTACCAAGTCGCTTTTAATAACGTGAAAGTCAAAATCAAACATAACGACTAACACCTTTTTACCGATACTGCCCCGGTTTAAACTCCGGGGCAATATCGGTCTAATAAACAACCCCGCAGCAAGCTGCGGGGAATTAAACCCAAAGAAATCAACTTCACATGTAAAACGATGAACAGTTATCCAACCAATAAAATCCATGAAGTTTTCAGGGCGCTTTAATACTCTTTTTCGATACCCTCTCCACAGACAGGCTTTCATAACAACAGGAGAAATAAAAACTCACCACAAATCTTTTCCTACAATCTGCCTGAGGTGGATTATCCACAAAAATATCCGTTTTTATTCCTGTAAAAACAGGGTTTTTATGTATAATTTTCGGAAAAACATGTAACTATTGACCCCTAAAAACTTCTTACCCATTCAGATATAATTTCATAGGGTGCAAGGCTTTTATTTTCCCCATGCTATAGGTTATAGTGTCCCTCCCAGGGAGAGGTATTGTCGAATTCAGCGAACCGAAAACGATGTACGAAAAAACACATATAGCAGTAGAATACTGCTGTCACCACAATGGAGAGCCCCCCGAAAAACGGGTCACTCTCTACAACCTACATCTTGTCGTCACGCCATATCTTGAAAAAACCGTGAGCAAAAACTGATGTGCCTGCACCCTATTCGCCACGAATAACAGCCTGGTTGCTTTTATTGGAAATTGCTAACAAACACTATAAATAAGGGACTAAATTATGAATGACACGCCTGAAACCAACAATCCTTTCGCCTCGCTGGCACCTGAAAAAGCACTCGAAACTTTTATAATGGGTGAAGCTGTCAGCCGTTGTCTTCAAGTGCTTGCCAAACTACTCATTGCAGACCGCCTGACACAATCACCCGAAACAGCAGAAGTGCTTGCCCGCGAAACATCAACTCACGCACAATCGCTTTACCGTGTGCTTCGTACAGTTGCAAGCGTCGGTGTTTTTCGGGAAGACGAACAAGGTCGTTTTCATATGACGCCCACGGCCGAGTTACTGCGTACCGATGTACCTAATTCGATGCAACCCTGGCTGGTATTACGGGGTGAAGAATGGCACCGGAGTAGCTGGAATAAACTTTATGCCACAGTATCCACTGGCGAGACAGCATTTAATATTGCTCACAATGAAGGATTATTTGACCACCTCAAACACGACCCTGATGCAGCCACCGTGTTCAATAAAGCAATGGCAGCTACAAAAGGCTTTACTCAGTCTATTGTTGATGCGTACGATTTTAGCGATACACAAAAAATTATTGATGTGGGTGGAGGTTACGGCAGTTTGCTTTCTGCTATCTTGCAAAAAAACGCCCATTTACAAGGTGTATTATATGACACTAAAAAAGTCACCACAGAAGCCAGAAAAGGCATTGAAGATGCCGGGCTTGCATCACGTTGTGAAATAATCGCTGGCGATTTCTTTTCCAGCGTTCCTTCAGGTGCCGATACTTTTCTATTACGTCGCATCATTCACGATTGGGATGATGAAAAATCCATTAAAATACTCAAAAACTGCCGACAAGCTATGGATAATGGCGGGAAATTGCTATTAGCTGAAACTATAATCGAACATGGTAATGCACTTTCTCCCGGAAAGTTTTATGACATCGACATGATGGTCATGGTCGGTGGTCTCGAACGCACCCTTGATGAATACAGCGTTTTGTTTGAGGCAGCAGGGTTTACATTAACGAATGTGGTTTCCACCAAAAGCAACATGAGCATTATGGAAGGCCAAGCCATCTAAAGGCTTAAGCTTGCACCACCACGGCATCAAACGAGTGCCGTGGTGGGTTAAAGTCTGAAAAGACTACCCTGCCTGAGATTCAAAGGCGTACTACATACCCCGCAGACTAACTGAGGTTATGCAAGCCTCAAATGTAAATTAAAATGCTAAAAATATCTGTTTTAAGGGTCACCGGGTATTTAACGCAGAGGTCGCAGAGACGCAAAGAACGCAGAGGAAAATATCTATTTACATGACTTCGAATTGTTTGACGCTCACTGAAACTGGGGGCTGACCCTGGTAACCCTGATGCATATCACTATTTATTCTCCAGGCCAAAACAATATGTGACGCTACAAATATAACGCCGTATATTTTCAGTATTCTAATATTGCTCGCACTTATTGAAAACGCTGCAAATATCAGTGAAATATAGGTAAAAATAATTGCTACGCCATCAACAATAATCAAAAATGCTGAAAATGTAACCGCCAGCACTGCGATAATTCCGGAGATGAGTTTGAGTTTCATCATAAAGCTGTGAATAACCAGGGTCTCTTGATATTGCATATTTTGAAACAGGTAACACACAGGACCAAACCTGTGCTTGCCCCTCATGTTCTTCTACCCTGCTAAATATCACGCATGCCCTGTGACCGGTACTATTCTTTTTTTAATAACGCCTGGGAAACATCAATCGCTTTTTCAAGATAATTATCATATAGGCCAGGGGTTTGATAGCCTATAATTTTTGGCACCAGCTCCTTTCCCGTTGCATCCACCAGCTGCAAGGTCGGCACAACGTCCACGCCACGATCAATCGCAAAATTTTCGGCATTACGCTCACGTCCACTGAAATCACGCAAGGTGTCGTATTTATCCATCATCACTTTGCGCAAAATAACACGCCGAGGATCAATTCCCGCGAGGCGCATAGGGCCCAGTACTTCTGTTTCCAGGCGTTTGCAGTAATGGCAATCTTCGGAGGCAAACATCAGCAGAATGGGGACACCCTTTTCGCTCGACAATTTGCTTAAGGCGGTCATGTCCAGGCTGGTGACGAGCCGCAGTTTTTCCGGCACAAACAGGTCTTCGTCCATTTCCACAGGGGTTACTCCGGCTGCATGCCCGGCAGCCAGATTAAACAATAGAAAAAAAGTCAGCAGGTATCGCATTGTAAATACCTTGAAACCACTCCCGTTCACTTTTGTTGTATTCCGGTGTAAACAGGGATAACCGGAGGCGTTACTTTCGTCAACCCAGCATATCACGCAAATTTGCCAGGTGAGCACGACCACGCTCCTGGCGTTCTTCGGGATCAACCTGTTCACCCCTCCGACCTTCCCACACCAGATCATCCTCGGGCAATTCACTCAAAAACCGGCTGGGTTCGCAGTCTACAGTTTCGCCATGTTTGCGACGACGGGCGGACATGGTGAAGGTCAGTGTTTTTTGCGCCCGGGTAATCCCGACATACGCGAGCCGCCGCTCTTCTTCTATATCGTCTGCTTCCAGACTGGCATGATGGGGCAGCAGATTTTCTTCCATACCCACTACAAACACATGGGGAAATTCCAGCCCTTTGGCGGCATGCAACGTCATCAGTGAAATACAGTCGTCACGTTTTTCATCTTCGTTGCGTTCGAGGATATCCATTAATGTCATTTGTGCCACCAACTCACCAAGCCCGGTGTCACCCTCACCTTTTTCCGCCATACGTGTCAGCCAGTCCACCAGCTCATGCACATTGGCCATGCGCCGCTCAGCGCCTTTGGGGTCGTTACAGGTGTCCAGTAGCCAGTCTTCATAACGGATATCGCTGATCACTTCCTTGACCGCCGCCACCGGGTCACCCCGTTCGGCCAGCTCTGCTTTCGCCGCCAGCCAGCGGACAAACTCCCGCACCCGGTGCAAAGCGCGCTCATTCAGCTGCATTTCCAGCCCCAGCTCATCGCAGGCGGCATACAGACTAATACCCCTCTCGCTTGCATATGTGGCTATTTTCTCCAGCGTGGCCGGGCCGATCTCGCGCCGTGGCGTATTGACCACACGCACGAAGGCATTATCATCTTCCGGATTCACCAACAGGCGCAGGTAAGCCATGATGTCTTTCACTTCCTGGTAGGCAAAAAATGAAGTGCCACCGGAAATTTGATACGGCAGCTGGTTTTCACGCAGCCCCTTTTCAAACAATCGTGACTGGTGATTACCACGATACAAAATGGCGTAGTCACTAAAATGACCGCCGTTCTGGAATTTGTGCGCCAACAACCGCGACACCACCTGTTCAGCCTCATGATCTTCGTTGCGCGCCTGCACCACTTTAATAGGGTCGCCATAACCCAATTCACTCCACAAGCGTTTTTCAAACACATGCGGATTGTTGCCAATAAGCTGGTTAGCAGCCTTCAGAATACGTCCAGTGGAACGGTAGTTTTGCTCCAGCTTGATGACTTTGAGCGTGGGAAAATCTTGTGACAACAGCGCCAGATTTTCCGGCTGCGCGCCGCGCCAGGCATAAATGGACTGGTCGTCGTCACCCACCACCGTCAACGCCCCGCGCACACCTACCAGACTCTGCACCAGGCGGTACTGGGCACTATTGGTATCCTGATATTCATCCACCAGCAGATAACGAATACGATTCTGCCAGCGCTCCAGCACCTCGGGAAACTCGCTAAACAATTGTGCGGGCAGGCTAATAAGGTCGTCAAAATCCACCGCGTTGTAGGCCCGAAGATGATGATTGTATTGCTCATACAATATCGAAGCAGCGGTTAATTTGGGATCACCGTTGGCCAAAGCCTGTGCCTGCGCGGAACTGACCATGTCATTTTTCCAGTGCGAGATTTGCCACTGCATCGACTGCGCCTCATCGTCAGCATCAAAGGCCCGACGCATTAATTCCTTAATCAGCGCCTGTGAGTCCTGCGAGTCATAAATAGAAAACCCCTTGCGTAACCCCAGCGCCTTGCCATCACGTTTGAGAATATTCAACCCCAGGTTGTGAAAGGTGGAAACACGCATACCACGACGTTCAGCGGCCTTCAATTCACCCTTGAGCCGTGCCTGCATCTCGCGCGAGGCCTTATTGGTAAAAGTCACCGCCGTAATATGATGGCCTTTGATATCGCAGTTTTGTACCAGATGCACGATTTTTTGTGTAATCACACGCGTCTTGCCGGACCCGGCTCCGGCCAGCACCAGTAACGGGCCATCAATGTAACGCACCGCCTCTTTCTGGCGGGGATTGAGTTGGGACATGGGGACGTTTTTAAACCTGCGGAGTCTGCATAACAGACAAAAATAATGAGTGACTATTGTATACCATCATCATCAGATTTCCTGATGAAATGCCAAAAAACGGCATCATTTATAACTTTTCTGCACTGCATATTATGAATACATAAAAAAACGCATACGAATAAATAACTGTTTACATGATTAAATGTTATATCGTATAACGACATTTGTCGTTCTTCACATTTGTAAATTTTCTTTACATAATCGGGATTTACAATGCATGTTGCCAAATCAGGCTTTTGGTGGCTCTCCGGCAGACAAGCAGAAAACAGTTTTACTGGCTTTAAAAATGATTAAGGAAACACACTTTGCGTATTCGTCATATCAGCACAACCGGTTTTGTTCTCGTAGCAGCATTGACCAGCCACTTCGTTCACGCCGAAGGGAGTTATCAGGTCGGTCTGAATCAACCCTTTGTTGAATATGGCGCAACCATTTTTGGTAATTCACACGATGAGCCTCTGCATGTCGATATTCGCACCGCAGGTGAAGTAATCAACATATCGTTGTGCGGGTACGAAGATACGCACGATATCCAGGCGGAAGTTTATGACCCATCAGGCAATCTGGTCGAAACTTTCACGCATAATCACGGCAATGTCGTTTGTAATGATCCCTTTACAGCGCCGCTTCCGCTTAACGGCCCCCAGGGCGACCAAGGGCCATTCCAGCACACCACCACCACGACAGGCGCATATTCGATCCGCCTCTACAACACAGCTCTTTCTGGCGGCAGCAGCAGTGAAAGACAGTTAATTCGCCGCTTTGACATCACCGTTACACCTGACAACTCAACGCTCCCGGACCCCTCGGCACAGGCCGGGCGACTCTGGTCCAGCGCATGGAGTTTCTGGACAGGATCATTTGCTGAAAACGAAGCCACGGATGCCAATTATTTTCCTCTGGTACCGGGTGGCCGTGCTGATACTCATTATGTTTGGAAGCTGGATCTGAATAATTTTTCGGGCAACCTGTACACCCTTATCGCAAATGACGTAGGTGTCGCAGCACCCGGGTCAGGCTACAGCGTTCCTGAAAGTGGGAACAGTGTTACACCCAAGTATCCCATCTACCTGTCCTATCCCGTCACTGCAAACCCTCGCCCCACCGATCCACCGGAAATCAGCGGGCTGACATTTACAGATGATGCAGGAACAGATTACGGTATTTCACCGGGTACAACACCCGGCGTACAGGACTCCGGTGTTTTTGAATTTACAACGGATGTGGACGGCACCTACGCGCTGGTTATCGATACCAATGGCGACGGACAGTTTGGCGCTAACGACGCATTGCTACTGGGCAGCGTGGTACCAGGAGCGAACCAAATCAACTGGGATGGAACAGACGAAAATGGTAATACACTGCCACCTGCCATTTACGATGCCCAACTTCGAGTCAGCCTGGGTGAATACCACTTTGTTACCCGTGATGCTGAAACCAGTGGTGGCACTGAAGATGGTCTGACCATTTTCCAGGCAAACGCTGATGGCAGTACCGATAACACCCAGGTTTACTGGGACGATGAAACACTGCTTTCGCCTCCCTCCGGCACCACAACCCTGCCCAACGGTCAGTCGTCTGCAACATCTGCTGGCCACCACACCTGGGGAGACTTCAGCGGAGCAGGTATCGGTAATGAACGCTATATTGATACTTATGTATACGGCTTAACCGTCAATGCAACAATACAAGCCGCCATCGTACTGGATGACGTCCCCTTAAGCGGTAGCGACGGCAGTATCGCTTTTTCCGGCACCAGCCTGCCCGGCGATAGCATCCTTATTACCGTCACTGATCCCGACCTCAATACAAACAATACCATCACGCAAAATGTTGTTGTACAGGTCACCAATGACAATACCGGAGAACAGGAGCAGGTATTGCTCACTGAAACCGGTCCCGACACCGCTGTTTTTTCCAACGCCATCACCACCCAGCCGGGAGCCTCGGCAGGCACCAACAACGACGGTGTACTTAACACCCAAAGCGGCCAAAATCTCACCGTCACTTATTACGATCAACTCCACTCCACCAGCACCGGCGGCACTTCGCGAACCGCACAAATTCAGGTGGACTTTGATACAGACAACGACGGCATTGCCAACACACTCGACCTCGACAGCGATAACGACGGCATTCCCGACAGTATTGAAGGCGACGCCAGTGTAGACAGCGATGGTGACGGTATCCCTGACTACCTCGATCTCGACAGCGATAACGATGGCCTGTTTGACCTCACGGAATCCGGCATCAGCAACCCTGCTGCGCTTGACACTGACAACGATGGCCGCATTGATAACAGCAACACCGTTGGCACTAACGGCCTCGCCGACATCGCAGAAATCAGCGCCGACAGCGGCAGCATTAATTACACCATCACCGATACCGACACGGACGGCGTCGCCGACTACCGTGACCTCGACAGTGACAACGATGGTCTGTTCGACGTAGCCGAAGCCGGTGGCAGTGATGCCGACAATGACGGCATCCTCGGCAGTGGTGTACCCAGCGTCGATGCCAATGGTCTCGTCAGTGGCGCGGGCCTGAATCCTGTCGATACCGATACTGACGGCATCGCCGATTTCCGTGATCTTGACAGCGACGGCGACGGCCTGTTTGACGTGACCGAAGCCGGTGGTAGCGATCCCGACAATGACGGCATTCTTGGCAACGGCACACCCACTGTCGGTGGTAATGGCCTCGCCAGCGGCGCTGGTCTGGCTCTTATCGATACCGACAACGACGGTACACCTGACTATATTGACCTTGATGCCGATAACGACGGCACTCCTGATGCCAGCGATGCCTTCCCCACCAATAATGGCGAAAGTGCTGACAACGATGGTGATGGCATTGGCAACAACGCCGATCTTGATACCGACAATGACGGCATTCCCGACAACATCGAAGGTGACGACAGTGTAGACACCGATAGTGATGGCACACCCGATTATCTGGATCTTGACAGTGATGGCGATGGCATCAATGACATCATCGAAGCCGGTGGCACCGATACCAACAGTGACGGCTTGGTCGATGGTTTCACGGATGCCAACAGCGATGGTCTCGACGATACCCTGGCCGCCAATCCATTACCGGTTA
>WFQM01000311.1 GCA_015487095.1 Gammaproteobacteria bacterium
AGAACCAATGAAAGCCTTGTCAATGCTGATTATATTAATCGGTGTATTGGCCTCCAGCCCCATATAAGCCAGCGCAGCACGCATACCATCCGCTTTTACTGCATCATTTTGTTGTGCCGGATCAGGTACGCAACCATCCACAGGCACAACCATTTCCGGTGATGTTCCCCAGGTGACTTGCGGCTGAATATCGGCACCGTTAATACGGACGGTGTGATCAAACTGTGCATCATCATCCGAGTGTAATTCACGCCATGCAGCCACCGCAGCGTCCCATTGTTCCTCTGTCGGTGCATAGGGTCGGCCCTTCACATAATCGACAGTCTTTTGATCCACCGCCACCATACCCGCGCGCGCGCCACCTTCAATGGCCATGTTGCACACCGTCATGCGACCTTCAATGGAAAGATCACGAATGCCTTCGCCACCAAACTCAATGGCATAACCTGTGCCGCCCGCCGTACCGATTTCACCGATAATGGCCAGCACGATGTCTTTGGCGGTTACACCCGGACCTATTGCGCCATCAATACTCACCAACATGTTTTTCGACTTGCGCTGAATCAAACATTGCGTCGCCAATACATGTTCTACCTCGGAAGTACCAATGCCGTGAGCCAACGCACCTAACGCACCGTGAGTGGAAGTATGTGAATCACCACACACCAATGTCATACCCGGTAACGTGGCACCCTGTTCGGGACTGATGACATGCACAATGCCCTGGCGGATGTCATCCATTTTGAATTCAGTAATACCGAACTCATCACAATTATTATCCAGTGTTTCCACTTGTAAACGCGCCACAGGATCAGTGATGCCCTGCGCCCTCCCGCCATTTTCCGGCGGCGTAGTGGGTACGTTATGATCCGGCGTGGCGAGATTGGCCTCCACCCGCCACGGTTTACGGCCAGCCAAACGCAATCCTTCAAAGGCCTGCGGAGAGGTCACTTCATGCACCAGATGTCGGTCTATATAAAGAAGGCAGGTGCCGTCTTCCTGCCTGCGCACTACGTGGGCGTCCCACAATTTGTCGTAAAGAGTTTTGCCAGCCATTGCCCCTTCCTCCGTTCTTCCCGTTTCGCTTCTATATTCAATCTGTTGGAGAGAATTCTAGCCCAGCCGAAAAATAACAACAATTCTATTTTTTAGTGATTTGCATTCCACATAGGAATACATAAAACTGTCTCCATGGACACCGTCAATTTGCAAACTTTCATCGTTGCTGCGGAGCTGAAATCATTTTCACTTGCCGCCGAGCAGCTTTATCTTACCCAACCAGCGATCAGCAAACGGATCGCTGCTTTAGAAACAGAACTAGGCTCGGCGCTGTTTGACCGTATCGCCCGTCGCATTAGCCTGACCGAGGCTGGTCGTGAATTCCTGCCACGCGCCAGAACCATCCTGAGTGAAATAGAAGACAGCCGACGGCTGATTTCCAACCTCACTGGCAGCGTCGCAGGGCGGCTCAGCATCGGCACCAGTCATCACATCGGCCTGCATCGACTGCCGCCAGTGTTACGGCAATTCAGCAAAACTTATCCCGAGGTGGTGCTGGATCTGCAATTCATGGATTCGGAGGCTGCCTGCCGCGCAGTGCAAATGGGTGACCTTGAGCTGGGCATTGTCACCCTGCCACTGGAACCGCTGGCGGACCTGTACAGTAAACTCATCTGGCCGGACCCGCTGGACATTGTCGTTGCTCACGAACACCCTCTGGCTAAAAAATCCAGACTCAGTTTTCAACAGCTTGCAGAACATCCGGCAATTTTACCCTCAGCGGGTACTTACACCCGGCAACTGCTGGAACGCAGTGTCACCAAAGTCGGTGGGAAACTCGGTGCGAGCATGACCACCAATTATCTTGAGACCATCAAAATGATGGTGGGAGTGGGACTGGGCTGGTCAGTGCTGCCACGCAGCATGCTGAACGAAGAACTGCTTGCATTAAAAATATACGGGATAAAATTGGCACGTCAATTGGGAATTGTACGACATCAGGCACGCACGCTATCGAATGCAGCAAGTGCGATGATCAATACATTACAGTCACAAATTTAACCCACAAAAAAGGCCCCGGGATACGAGGCCTTTTTCACAGCAAAATATTCACTCACTAAAATTGCACGCCCACACTGAGAAATGCAATGTCGGACTCAATCGCTGTCAGCTCCAGCTCCAGCTGCGCAATACCGATACCAAAGCCCAGACCAATACCATAAGAAGCCCCGCTATCTGTTTCAGACCTGGAACCAATAGTGACTTCTTCATTCACCAAACCACCTTTGGCCTTGAAATAGATCGGCCCACCCGTACGAAAAGCCAAGTATAACGCCTGTGTATCGACTTCTACTTTGTCGCCAGCAAATTTCCCGTCACTTGTGGTGGTAGTAATTTCACCTTCCAATGCCAAATCTGCCACCACAACACCTATTTCATAACCCACAACAACGCCGGTATTCGTCGTATCGCTAAAACCACCCAGATCAATCAACATCGGTCCGGTTTTTGCTCCAAAAAACCAGTCTGCTGATGCCGGTGCAACAGCAAACATTCCCAAAAAACCCACCAAAAAAATTGTTTTCATTCGACGCATGGTATCCACCTTTGTGCTGTTGTTTGTATACTGCTGTTTATCATTTTAAATCGGCAGCCACGCCAAGTATCGACTATTGCTAACAAAAATCAAATACTCTCACTTATGACAAACAACGACATCCTGTGGTCCCTGGTTCCTCTGGGGGTCAGCTTCACCGCCTATTTTGTGGTCCATTCCCTGCTGGCATCATTATGGTTCAAGCGCTGGGTACAGCATCAATGGCCCGAGTTAATGCCAGCCTATCGGCTTGCCTATAACGTTCTCGCGGTAATCCTGCTTATTCCCCTGCTCTGGTTTATGTACCAAAACCCGGGGCCGTTGATTTGGCAATGGCTAGGGCTGACAGGCTGGCTAATGAAAGGGTTAACCATTGCGGCCATACTGGGTTTTATCTGGTCACTAAAATCCTACGACAACGGGGTATTTCTGGGGATCACCCAGTGGCGTAACCGACACACGGACAGCACCGACCCGGACTCCTTGCAGATTTCCACCCTGCATCGGTTTGTGCGCCATCCCTGGTATTTCTTTTTTCTGGTTATTTTATGGACGCAAGACCTGCACCTTGCTCAACTGGTTGTTTACAGTCTGATCAGCATTTATTTTGTGATTGGCTCCCGCATGGAAGAACGCAAACTGGTTGAGCATTACGGGAAAACCTATGAAAAATACTGCCGACAGGTACCCGGACTGATTCCGTTACCCTGGAAATGGTTAAGCGAAGAAAAAGCAAATCAACTGATACAGACTGCGGTGGATCATGAAGAAAAATCCGCTTAACAAGCTGCCAGTCACGAAAAAACATTCGTGACTGGCATTTAGTTTTATAAAATTAGGATGCTTGTTTGTAAATCAAACCCGGGTTCACCAACAGCTCACCGTGTTTAACCTGATCCAGCGGGCAGCCTTCTGTATCGCACTGCGCCACCCGATCAAAAATATATGTTACGCCCTGATCTTTAAACGATTCGTAAATGGGTTTTCC
>WFQM01000312.1 GCA_015487095.1 Gammaproteobacteria bacterium
GATTATTATCCCACAGAGGAGGGGCGTGAAGACGCGATTATTTTTGCCTCCAGTTTGCGTCTGTAATTTCAAGGCGGGAGTACCAGAACGAGATGCCTTCCGTTTTTCTCATTTTTTATAGTCCTTTAATAACAATACTCCGGACAGTTTTTAAAAAATCAGAATCTAAAATTTTTAACCTGTTGATAATAAAGGGTTTTATTGTTTTCGCTCAAAAATATAAAACTCTTCATAAACAATTAGTTACAAAAACTGTCCGAAGTGTTGTTAATAAGAGATTTAAAATCCTATGCTTTTAGGTGGCATTGTTATTTTTGCCTCTTCTGTTTGCGAAAATGCCTTCTTTCTAAAAACCCTCTGAAGAGGGCGTTATATTTTACAAGCATAATCCTAAATTAATCAGTTGAGCCTACTGCGAACGTCTAATGCACTCGCTACGGCTCAACTGATTAATTTAGGATTATTCTTCAACCCAGTTTTCAATCATAAGACTTGGTACCCGATTAAATTCACGTACATTATTCGTAACTAAAATGGCATTAATGCTTCGTGCATGTGCAGCAATTAAAAGATCATTATTTCCAATCATCGTACCTTCTGTTTTTAGGTGTGCTCTGATTGAACCATAGTGCTTGCTAGCATTTTCATCGAAAGGATCTATTAATAATCTTTGTGTAAAAATATCGAGTTGTGTCCATCGTTCTTGCTTTAAAGTGCCATTTCCATTGTCAATCCCAAAACACAGCTCCCCATAGGTAATCGATGAAATGCAAATGTCTTTAATCGCTTTAAACTTATGTCGCAATTTGTCTGAGTGATTTTTTAAAACATAAATACAAATATTAGTGTCGAGCATATACATTAATCAAAATTCCTTTCTTGTGGATGCTCATCAACTCTGTCTTGTAAAAAGTCATTACCAAAGGCAGGCTTAGTGTCAAAAAAATCATCCCAAGTCGGTTTTTTTGCGGAAATAATGATGTTATCCCCTTGCTTTGTGATGTAAACCTCATCCGTATCAAAACGGTATTCTTTCGGTAAACGGACAGCTTGGCTGCGCCCATTCATAAATATCTTGGCTGTTTGCGCGTTCATGTTTAATACCTCGCTATGGTGATATATACCTAATAGTATATATCGTCAGTTATAAATAGCAATAAAACTTGTAACTGAATGAATTTAAAAAAGAAATATAGCAGGCTCAATCAATATTGAGCCTGTTTTACATGCCGTTTTGCTTTGTGTGAAACAGGCAAATTATTGGGGCGTTCGATGGACAAAAACCAGAGCAGTGTTTCCTGTTTTTCCATAACAATGTTGTTGAAAATCACAGGTATCGCAGTAGGTTCAACTGATGTGTTAGGTTCAATGGCTCTAAAAACAGGGGACAGTCTGTCCCTTATTTTGCGTGGCAGACAAGCCCAAAAAGCTGTCTTCATACAAACCCATGTGTCAATCAGCAGGCTTGTCCAACAAACAGGTCTTACCTTTGCCAAAAATTTTGCTACAGCCACAGCCAACAGTAGAATGCCCCATGCCAAATACACTCCCACCCGCCATTTTTCTCATGGGCCCCACGGCCACAGGCAAGACTGATCTGGCCATTGCGCTTTGCAAGGAGTTACCTTGCGATATTATCAGCGTGGACTCGGTGATGGTTTACCGTGGTCTGGACATTGGTTCAGCGAAGCCTGATGCAGCAACTCTGGCTGCTGCTCCTCATCGGCTCATTGATATCTGTGAGCCCGCCAAGCCGTTTTCAGCGGCGCAGTTTCGACAGCGGGCACTGGAGGAAATCAATAACATTCTGGCCCGTGGCCGCATTCCGCTATTGGTGGGTGGCACCATGTTGTATTTTCGGGCGCTGGAGCAGGGGTTGTCGGCTTTGCCGTCGTCCGATCCTGTGGTGCGGGTACGTCTGGAGGCCGAGCTGGCCGGGCAGGGTCTGGCCCATTTGCATGCCCGGCTGGCACAGGTGGACCCCGAGGCTGCCGGGCGTATTCACGTCAATGATCCGCAACGGACTCTGCGCGCACTGGAAGTGTTTGAATTGAGCGGCCAGCCCATGAGCACTTTTTTACAACGGGATATCGATAATGATTTGCCCTGTCGTCCCATAAAAATTGTGCTGACACCGATGGATCGTGCTTTGCTGCATCGGCGTATTGAACAGCGTTTTCAGATTATGCTGGAGCAGGGGCTCATGGCGGAGGTGGACGCTTTGTATCAGCGGGATGATTTGCACGCAGACCTGCCTCAATGCGTGCAGTGGGCTACCGTCAGGCGTGGGCGCATCTCGATGGTCAGTGGGACTACGATACCATGGTGGAAAAAGGCATTATTGCCACCCGTCAATTCGCCAAACGTCAGCTTACCTGGCTGAAACACGAGCCGGAGGAGGCAGCGTTCCGGCTTAGCTTTGAAGAAAAACCGGAGCAAATTCTGACTCAGGTCTTGAAATATCTTGCCGCTAGTGCCATATGAGAGACACAGGGACGGGAGTTGCCGAATTCAGGCACCTCCCGTAATTGTGTGAAAGCTGGCTAGCGCGTATTTGCTAGTGGTTTTTACGGCCGAGTGGTTGGGTTTTCCCTGCGTTGTCCGAGGAAGCTGCTGCGTTTTATAGTATAACAAACAGCGAACAATTAAGGCGCGTTGAGTTCCAATAACTCTAATAAGGATACATAAAAGGAGAAACACCATGTCGAAGGGGCAATCATTACAAGACCCTTTTCTGAATGCGCTGCGTAAGGAGCGTGTTCCTGTCTCAATTTTTCTGGTTAATGGTATAAAACTACAGGGACAAATTGATTCGTTTGATCAGTTTGTCGTGCTGCTGAAAAACAGCGTCAATCAAATGGTTTATAAACATGCTATCTCCACGGTGGTGCCTGCGCGCAACGTAAAATTACCGGTAGTCGGTGAAGGTGGTCAAGATTCTAATAACTCCTGAAGTCTCTATCGTTATTTCGGGGAGGGACGTGTTTGTTTGAGCGTCCCGGTACCCTGGAAGATGCATCCGGCCTGCGTGACCCCTCAAGAGAGCGTGCCATTCTGGTGCATGTGGATTTTTCTCACAACATCTCCCCTCAAGCCACTTCTTCGCGCATAGATGGCGAAGCCTTGTCTGAGTTTCGTGAGTTGGCCATATCGGCGGGCGCGGAGCCTGTGGCCATGGTGTCCGGTACGCGACGCAAACCCGATCCGAAATATTTCATTGGCACCGGCAAGGCTGATGAAGTGCTGGCGCTCATTGAACACGAACAGGCGGAGTTGGTATTGGTGGATGCACCGCTGGCACCTTCGCAGGAACGTAACCTGGAGCGCCTGCTCAAATGTCGGGTGCTGGACCGTACCGGGCTGATTCTGGATATCTTTGCCCAGCGTGCGACCTCCCATGAAGGGCGATTGCAGGTAGAGCTGGCTCAGTTACGACATTTATCAACGCGGCTGGTACGGGGCTGGACACATTTGGAGCGCCAAAAGGGCGGTATCGGCCTGCGTGGGCCGGGTGAAACCCAGTTGGAAACAGATCGACGTTTACTGGCTGCGCGCATCAAACAACTGAACAAGCGTCTGGACAAGGTGCAGAATCAGCGCGAGCAGAGTCGTCGCTCACGTCGCAAGGCGGAGGTGCCGACGGTCTCGCTGGTGGGTTACACCAATGCGGGCAAGTCTACTTTGTTTAATCGGTTGACGGAGTCCGGGGTGTACGCGGCTGATCAATTGTTCGCGACTCTGGACCCTACCCTGCGGCGTCTGGTGTTACCGGATACCGGTACGATTATTCTCGCCGATACCGTGGGGTTTATTCGGAACCTGCCCCATGATCTGGTAGCCGCCTTCCGTTCGACATTGGAAGAAACCCGGCAGGCGGATTTATTGTTGCATGTGATTGATGCGAGTAACGAGAATTACCCGCAACAAATCGAACAGGTGAATGCTGTGCTGAAGGAGATCGGTGCGGACAAAGTGCCGCAGATTGAGGTATTCAACAAGGTGGATCTGTTGACCGGTCATCCCGCCCGTTTGGATCATAATGAAGATGGACAGGTGCGCCGGGCCTGGTGTTCTGCGCAAACGGGCGAAGGTATGGAATTGCTGCAAACCGCGCTGGATCAACGTTTTAGCGCTGACCAGTTGCACGAATGGATTCGTGTGCCAGCGGCTAATGGCCGCTTGCGTGCCAGACTGTTTGATCTCGGCAAGGTGCTCAAAGAGCAGGTGGAGGAAAATGGTGATTTGCTGTTGGAAGTCGAACTGGCGCGGCGGGATTTTGAAGCCTTGCAAAAGACAGAAGGGGTACAGGCTGAGGGTAATCGTCCCGCTTCTTGAGCGCGTAAAACATTAACCTGAGATATAACGGTTGCAGCTAGGTACCGAAACCCCCTAAAATCCACATCTTGTGTCAGCGGAAAGCTGGCGACTCACTTATTCATGTTTGGTGTGCATTGCCTGTTGCCAGATTAGTGGCATGTTGGGTGCGTGTGCCAAAATGCAGTATTTTACTGACATCGGTCAGAGCAATAGTTTTTGTCGTAATTTTTACAGCAGTTTTATAAAACAGTTTTTAAACGTGGAGCGTAATAATGGCCTGGAATGAACCTGGCGGTTCAGGGAACAAAGATCCCTGGGGCGGACGTAAAAATAATGAGCAGGGTCCACCGGATCTCGATGAAGTGGTGAAAAAACTTCAGGAGAAATTTGGTGGCTTGTTTGGTGGCGGAGGCAAACGTAATGGAAGCTCCGGTTCCGGCAAAGCAGGTTCTATCGGCCTTGGTCTGATTGCCTTTGTGGCGGTTACCGTATGGGCGATTTCCGGTGTATACATTGTCGAGGAAGGTACTCGTGGCGTGGTGTTACAGTTTGGCAAATACAATAAAACCACCCAGCCAGGGCCGCATTGGCATCCGCGAGGTATTCAGAGTGTGGAAACGGTAGATATTGCCAACATCCGTGGCATCAGCATCGGTTTTCGTGCCGGAGGCGGTAATCGACAGACGGGCAGCAGCGTGGGACGTGAGTCACTGATGCTGACCGAAGATGAAAATATCGTCGATGTCAAACTGGCCGTGCAATACAAAGTGAAGAGTGCCAGTGATTATCTGTTTAACGTCAAAGATCCAGAGACCACGTTACGTCAGGTTATCGAAAGTGCGATACGCGAAACGATTGGTAAAAGTGAGATGGATTACATTCTTAAAGAAGGCCGTGCTGATGTGACAGAGCAAACGCGCGCGCAGGTGCAGGAAATTCTGGATCGTTATAAAGCGGGTCTGCAAGTTACTACTGTTAACCTGCAAGACGCACAGCCTCCTGAGCAGGTGCAGGATGCCTTTGCTGATGCCGTTAAGGCGCAAGGTGATCAGGCGCGTGTGATTAACGAAGCCAAGGCTTATTCCAATGACATCGTCCCGCGTGCGCGTGGTAAGGCTGCACGCCAACTGGCTGAAGCCAATGCGTATAAAGAGCAGGTGATTGCTGAAGCTACAGGTGAAGCATCGCGCTTCACGCAAGTGTTGACGGAATACAAAAAAGCGCCTGAAGTCACACGCAAGCGTCTGTACCTTGAGGCGATGGAATCGGTGATGACCAACAGCAGCAAAGTGCTCGTGGATGTCAAAGGCGGCGGCAATCTGTTGTATTTACCGCTGGATAAAATGATGTCTGGCGGTTCCGGTGGTTCATCGGATGGACGACGCATTATTGAGACTGATTCAGCATCACGACAAATTGAAGAACAACGACTGCGCGACAATGTTCGCGGTAGAGGAGTACGCTAATGGGACAGGCTAAAGGATTGATTGGCATCCTCCTGGCGGTTGCCGTGGTGATTGCATCGTTTTCGATCTTCACTGTGAATGAACGTGAAAAGGTTATCCTTTTCCGTCTGGGTGAAATTGTCAGCACAGATTATGGCCCCGGACTGCACTGGAAAACACCTTTTGTGAATAACGTGCGCAAGTTTGATGCGCGTATTCAAACCCTGGATGCAGAACCAGAACGTTACCTTACCGGTGAAAAGAAAAACCTTATCGTGGATTCGTTTGTGAAATGGCGCATCAATGATGTATCCAATTATTTCACCGCGACCGGTGGTGATGCGGTACGGGCCAACCTGCGTTTGTCACAAATCGTCAAAGATGGTTTGCGTGGTGAGTTTGCCAAACGCACCATCAGGGAAGCCGTGTCGGGTGAACGCCTGCAAATCATGGAGTTGATTACCGAGCAGGCCAACAAGCAGGCCGAAGCATTTGGTATTGAGATCGTCGACGTGCGTATTAAACGTATTGATTTTCCGCCTGAAATCAGTGATTCCGTCTATCGTCGCATGCGTGCGGAGCGTGAGGGTGTTGCCAAAGACTTGCGTTCCCGTGGTGCAGAATCAGCGGAAATTATTCGTGCCGAGGCTGATCGTCAACGTACGGTCATTATCGCGGATGCCTTTCGTGACGCGGAAATCATTCGTGGTGAAGGTGATGCCGGAGCCACAGAAATTTACGCCAAATCGTATGGTAAAGATGTGGAGTTTTATTCCCTGTATCGCAGTTTGAATGCTTATAAAACAACCTTTGCCAGCAAGAGCGATATTCTGGTGGTTGAACCGGACTCGGAATTCTTCAAATATTTCAAATAAATCACAGGGTGGGCATTGCCCACCCTGCGAAGACCGGTCGGTTGAGTTGAGTAATAAACAGAATGTGGGATGATTTGCTGAGCGCTTTGGCGCTGGTGTTGGTGATAGAAGGTTTGTTTCCTTTTTTGAGTCCTGCCGGGTTCCGCAAAAAAATGCTTGCGATGTTGGAAATGGGGG
Organism: Gammaproteobacteria bacterium; assembly: GCA_015487095.1. Classification (GTDB taxonomy): domain Bacteria; phylum Pseudomonadota; class Gammaproteobacteria; order SZUA-152; family SZUA-152; genus SZUA-152. Next base: position 6,815 of record WFQM01000312.1, read on the forward strand.
ATCGTCAAATACGCATCGCCAGTCTGGCCAGCATGGCCATTGGACTGCTGTTGCTGTACCTGATCCGTCAGTAAGTTTTATCTTAGAAATTAAATCTGCGAGCCAGTTTTACACACAGTGCATCATCATGAATAACGAACGTTGGCTATTACCCGAAGGTATCGAAGAACTGCTGCCGCCCCAGGCCGGGCGTCTGGAGCAGTTGCGCCGTGCCGTGCTGGATTTGTTTCACGGCTGGGGCTACGAACTGGTGACTCCGCCCCTGGTGGAGTATCTGGATTCACTATTGACAGGTACCGGTAATGATCTCGACCTGCAAACCTTCAAACTGACCGACCAGCTCAATGGTCGCATGATGGGGGTGCGTGCTGACATCACCCCGCAGGTGGCACGTATTGATGCGCATCGTTTGAGTGAACGCAAAACGCCCGTACGCCTGTGTTATCAGGGCACCGTGTTACACACCCGTGGTGATGGTCTCGGTGGCCCGCGCAGTTTTACACAAGTGGGTGCTGAGTTGTATGGGCACAGCGGCGTGGAAAGCGACGCGGAAATGGTCAATCTGATGCTGGATACTCTGGCACTTGCCGGTGTTGAATCGGTTTATGTGGATCTGGGACACGTCGGTATTTTTCGTGCGTTAACGCAAGCTGCCGGACTGGATGCACAGCAGGAAAGTCAATTGTTTGATGCCCTGCAACGCAAGGCCGTGCCGGAAATACAAAACTTGCTTGAAGCGTTGTCGGTGGATGCTGATACCCGTCAGGCACTTGAAGATTTAGTATGGCTGAATGGCGGTGCTGAAGTATTGGGCAAGGCACGTCTGTCTTTGAAGGGGAATGACGCTGCGTTGCAAGCGCTTGATGAAGTGGAACAGATTGCACAGCGCGTCAGCCGACAGCAACCGGACCTGCAACTGCATTTTGATCTGGCCGAGTTACGTGGTTTTCATTATCACACCGGTGTGATGTTCGCCGCATATCAGGCAGGGCAGGGCAGAGCAATTGCACAAGGTGGACGTTACGATGATATCGGTGCCGTGTTCGGGCGCGCCCGCCCGGCCACCGGGTTCAGCGCAGATTTGCGCGCATTGGCTGTGCTGGGTGCGGATAACCGGGACATAGAAAAAAGTATTTTTGCCCCCGCAGATGACAGTCCTGAACTCATCGATAAAATTCGTGAACTGCGTAAAACAGGGCAGCAAGTGATTTGTGAATTGCCGGGTCAAAACGGTAATGCTATTACGGCAGGATGCCAGCAAATTCTGGTTATGCAGGATGGCCAATGGTGTGTGGTTGACGCATCATAAATTAAAGAATGGGAATTAAGGCCTGAATCATTCTGTTAACACTTTATTATTACTGAAAACACCGTCATTCCGGCCTGTTTTTAGCCGGACTTCAGGGGAGTAAACCTCCAGAGAAGCGTTTCGGCACATTGGGACGTTATGTTGTCGTGATCTGACAAATGGCGCGTTACGCCCGCAGAGGCGCAAAGAACATAAAGAAAAACACTAAAAACGCTGCATTCTTTGCGTTAGATTTTATGACATTGTGATTCGTGGCAGGGGAATGGCCTGTCTCGCTGAATGTAAGCCAGTGATTTTATTTGTTTGGATATTTTAAGCGCTTAATTCACATTTAACGGCAAAACAATTTTTAACACAAAACAGTATGGGTACTTTTGATGGGTAAAAACGTTGTAATCATCGGCACACAATGGGGTGACGAAGGCAAAGGCAAAATTGTCGATTTGCTCACCGACCAGTCGCAAGCCGTAGTACGTTTTCAAGGTGGGCACAATGCGGGCCACACGTTGGTTATCGATGGTGAAAAAACCGTCTTGCATCTGATTCCTTCTGGTGTGCTACGGGAAAACGTCGTATGCATGATCGGCAACGGCGTAGTGGTATCGCCCGCCGCGCTGATGGAAGAGATCGATATGCTGGAAGCGCGAGGCGTACCCGCCAGCAAGCGAGTGCGTATCAGTGAAGCCTGTCCATTGATTCTGCCGTATCACATTGCCTTGGACAACGCGCGTGAAGTGGCGCGTGGTGAAACCAAAATTGGCACCACCGGTCGCGGCATTGGTCCAGCCTATGAAGACAAAGTATCGCGCCGTGCCCTGCGCCTGGGCGACCTGTTTCACCGTGAGCGCTTTGCCGCCAAACTGGGTGAAGTGCTGGATTATCACAACTTTGTTCTGCAACATTATTACAAAGCCAAGCCGGTGGATTTCCAACAGGTATTGGATGAAGCACTGACATTGGGTGAGCGTATCAAACCCATGGTAGCCGACGTACCGGAATTACTTCACGACATTCAGCAGCAGGGTGGCAGTATTTTATTTGAAGGCGCGCAGGGTGCGTTGCTGGATATCGATCATGGCACCTATCCCTATGTAACCTCCTCCAATACCACTGCGGGTGCGGCGGCAGCGGGCAGTGGTGTTGGCCCCGCCAATCTTGACCATGTCATCGGCATTACCAAAGCCTATACCACGAGAGTGGGCTCCGGGCCATTTCCCACGGAGCTGTATGACGGTGATGAGTTACTGGACAGTGTTGGTGAACACCTAGCTAAACAAGGCCACGAATTTGGTTCCACCACCGGACGGCCACGCCGCTGTGGCTGGTTTGATGCCGTGGCACTGCGCCGCTCCAATCAAATTAACAGCACCACCGGGTTGTGTATCACCAAACTGGATGTGCTGGATGGACTGGAGGTGATTCGTCTTTGCGTGGGTTACACCATCAATGGTGAAGAACGCCGAACACCACCTGTGGGTGCTGAAGCCTTTGCCGATTGTCATCCCGTGTACGTGGAAATGCCCGGCTGGTCAGAATCTACCGTCGGTGTGAAGAACTACGATGATTTGCCGGAAAATGCGAAAAACTATCTCAAGCGCATCGAAGAAATTACCGAAACGCCCATTGATATTATTTCCACCGGCCCGGATCGTAACGAGACCATTGTTTTGCGTCACCCTTTTAAATCCAAAGCGTAATTGCGGGGCCGGTAAGGTTTCTCGATACTCTTCAGAAACAATCAACTTTTATCAAGTTAGGATAAAGAGGAAAATGTTATGACGTATTTATTAAAAGTATCGATTGTTATGTTGTTTCTTTTGATTTCAAGTGCGCAGGCCGGTGAATCGCAAAGAGCGCCATCACCCGAAGGAGCCAGACTATATATTATTTCTCCGGCCAATGGTGAAACTGTCAATAAAATGGTAACGGTAAAGTTTGGATTGCAAGGCATGGGAGTGTCGCCAGCAGGCCTGGATAAAGCGGCAACCGGTCATCACCATCTGATAATTAACGGAGATGCACTGCCTGATTTGAATAAACCTATGGGAAGTGAAGTTATGCACTTTGGTGGTGGTCAGACTGAAAAGACCATTGAGTTGCCCAAGGGTAAGCATACGCTGCAATTGATTCTGGGTGACCACCGCCATATCCCTCACAATCCACCGGTAATATCAGAAAAAATTACCGTTTATGTCAAGTGATCAGGGTTTCAAATTCTCGCAAAAATCAGCATATCAGCCAACCCGACCCGCACAATCACAAATATTACCTTAACAGCCAACAAATTATGCGAATATCAGAGTTTTCTTATGCTTCGTTTGTTCAGGTGCCTGCGCAGATCATCCCCGATCACAAACAGACAGGGTATTAAAAACAATACATAAATCGTCGAGCTAATCATGCCGCCAACGCTGGGTATGGCAATGGGGCGAGTGACATCCATGCCTGAACCTGTCGCCAGTACGATGGGGATAAGCCCGAATACTGTAGTGGCAACGGTCATCAGTTTGGGGCGCAGGCGAGCGACAGAACCTTCGATAACTGCATCGATATACGTTTGATGATGGGGTTTGCGTAGCAGCGATTCGCGAATGAACTCAACCATGATAATGCCGGTTTGAATGGCTACGGCCAGTACAGCAATATAGCCAATGACGACGGCGGTTGTCATGGCGTCGCCTTGTAACCATTGCAGAATAACACCACCGATCAATGCGAAGGGGGTGGATAATAAAACCATCAAGCTGAGGGAGAGTGATTTGAATGCCAGCATTAGCAGGGCAAACATAATCAGCAGGGTGAGTGGCACAATCCATAACAAACGAGCTTGTGCTTCATCGGCATAACGATGGGTACCGGTCCATTGCACAGAATAACCGGCGGGTAATGATAGTTTCTGCGCCAGATATTTTTTGGCTGAATGCACATAATCTGTGGCGGTCATATCGCCCGGATTAATATAAATGTAAGCCGCCAGCAGGCCGTTGTCGTTGCGTATCATTTCGGGCATTTTTTTGACATTAACATCGGCAATCGCATTCAAGGGGATACTTTCCCCGTTGGCGGTAATAACAGGGGCATGACGAATTTTTTCCAGGGTGTCGATGTATTCCGGGGAATATTGCAGACTGAGTGGTACCTGTGTTTTATCCGCCTGGGGCATGCTGAGTATGTTCTCTCCGCCAATACCGTAACGTGCTGTTAATATAGCTTCATCGATACGCACATTTTTTTCTGCCATGTGTTGTAAATTGTTTTCCACATTCACGTAGTAGCCCTGGGAGATACGCTCTGCAAGTACCGATGCGGTACCGGGGAAATCACTCAATAATTTTTCAATGTGTTTGGCGATGCGTTCTATTTCGGTCATATTATTCCCCCGTACTTTTATGCCGACGGGTGTTTGAATGCCACTATCCTGCATGATGACTCGTCCGGCAATGGGCTGGGTCCAGCTGTTAACGTAACCCATGATCTGTAATGATTGCTCCATTTCTGCGATGAGTTTTTTTCTGGTCATACCTTCCCGCCATTCCGTCTTAGGCTTGAGCAGTATGGTGGTTTCAATCATAGTAACGGGGGCCGGGTCGGTTGATGTGTCTGCCCGGCCCAGTTTGCCAAATACCCGTTCCACTTCGGGGAAGGATTTTATTTTTTTATCCATCTGTTGCAAAACCCAGCCCGCTTCACGCAACGGTAATCCGGGCAGGGTCGTGGGCATATACAAAATGCTCCCTTCTTCCATTTCTGGCATATAGTCTTTTTCAAAGCTGTTCATTAACAGCAGTGATAATATGAGCATGCCGGTACCGATACTTAAAAATAAATAACGGTGATGAATGGTTGCTGCCAGCATGTGTGAATACCCGCGTATCAGGTACGAATTTCTTTCTATTGTTTTGACAGATGTCTTTTCGTTAAAATTCTTCCCGTTAAAAATCCAGACAATAATAATTGGCAGCAAGAACAGGGTTAACAAGGTGGAAAACCCCATGGCAAAGGTTTTACTAAAAACCAATGGATCAAACAGTCGGGCTTCCCGTACGTCAAGAAAAAATACCGGTAAAAAAGAGACTAATATAATTAGCAGAGAGAATAATAATGGTCGCATCATGCGGGCAGTGGCACGAATGATGGTGTTGCGCCGGGACAAATAATCCTGTTTTTTCTGCTTTGCCAGTTCTGCTTTACAGTTTTCAACAATGACAATGGTGGCATCGGCCATTTCGCCGATGGCAATGGCCAGTCCCGCAAGGGATAATAAATTAATGGTCTGACCAAAAAAAGACAAAGAGAGCAGGGTGTATAAACAGCCCAGTGTAATGATTAACACAGGGGCTACTGCGGCGCGTCCATTACGCAGTGCCCAGAAAATAACCAGCATTACCACCAGCAATTCATAAACAAGTGCGCTGGAAAAATTTTTCAGGGTGGCGCGGATTAACGATGAGCGGTTATAAGTTGTGACAATTTCCACACCTTTCGGGAGTGTGTTTTGCAGTTGCAGTAATGCTTCTTCGACGGCATGGCCCACATTCAACACATTCTGTTCCTGTCGCATAATCACAATGCCACCAACGACTTCACCTTTGCCATCCAGCTCGGCAATACTCCGGCGAAGGTCATAGCTTACCTGGAAGTAACCAATGTCTTTCAGCCGGACAGGCTGGCCCTTTTTATCTCTGGAAATCACCAGATATTCCAGTTGATCCAGATTGTCGCTATTCACAACGGCACGCAAATGATAATCACGATTGGTCAGTTCAAGGGTACGCCCGCCCACTTGCTGAAATGCAGATTTTACCGTGTGGATAATCTGTTCCAGAGTGATATTGTATTGCTTGAGCAGGGGAGGGAATATTTTGAATTCCACCTGCTTTTCCAGCCCTCCCACAGAGGCGACTTCTGCTATGCCGGGAATCGCCTGTAAAACCGGTTTTATGGCACGTTCATTCAGTTGCCGGAGTTCCCGCAGGTCGTGAGTTTTTGTATGGTCCAACAATGCATACTGATAAATCCAGCCCATGCTACTGGCATTGGGGCCCAGGGTTATTCTGGCATCAACAGGTAGCTGGGGGCGAATGCTGTTGAGTTTATCTGTCACCCACTGTTTTATATTTTCACGTTGTCTGGGGTCTTGAAAAACAATATAGATGAAGGCATGGCCCAGTTGTGATGTTGCCCGAATACTTTGTATATTGTTGGCTCCCAACAGAGTTTGAATAATGGGATTGGCAATGTTGGTTTCGATTTGTTCCGGGCTGCGATCCCATTTTGCATAAATAATAATCTGTGAGTCGGCGATATCCGGCAGTGCATCCAGGGGAGAATTTTGAATCGCATAGAGACTGTAAAGTGTACCGGCGGTTATGAATAACAATACAAGCAGGCGACGCTGAATAACAGCCCTAATGATGGTGGTGAGCATGGGGTTTTCCACTGGAGTCAGAGAGTGGTTTTGCGGATTTTAATTTATATTCCGCATCGATAAAAAAACTGCCGAAAGTGGCAACCTTGTCTCCTTCATTCAGGCCACTCAGTACCTGCGTATACAGTTCACCTTTCAAACCGGTGTGTATACGTTGCGGGAAAAAATGTCCCTGATGACGTTGCAGGTAAACAATTTGCTGATCTCCCTCTTCAAGAATGGCTTCTTTGGGTACTGCCATAAACTGACCGCGCGAGATAAGAATCTCCATCACATAGGCGCGTTTTTTTGGCATGTGGGTTGTCGATAAATGCGCGGAAAATATCAGGCAGTTTTTTTGCCAATTCAGTCGGCTTATTCTGGCACTGTAAATAGATGATTTGGAATCAGGTGGAAAGACACGCACTCTTTGTCCCGGTTTGATCAGTGTTGCATCAGGGGTGCATAGTTCAGCGGACAGGGTTTGACCGTCATCATTAATAACTCCCGCCAGACGAATCCAGGTTTGCAGGTTTTGTGGCTCTGTTTTCACCAGTGTTAAGGTTAAGTCTGTTGCTTGAGGCTGACTTATCCGCGTGCCATGTTCATAAGTCGGGCGGGTATGATCACGAATGCCTCCGGCTTCGAGAAAACCTGTGATCAAAAACGAGAGCAGAAACCCGTTGATGAGACTCGGTAATGTTAATCTTTTAGGGTTTTTATACATTTCGAGATCTTGCCATTATTGGAAGTGAGCAGACACAGAGACACAGAGAGTACAAAGTGTTTAATGTTTTTCTCTGCGTCTCTGTGCCTCTGCGACCTCTGCGTTTATAACACCCAGCTTGTTTCGGCCCAGAGATATACTCTATTTCTAGTGACAGTAATTATCTTTGCTGTCGAGAATATGGGTTCCCCAGGGATAAAGACCCACGTTGGCAACCCGGGTAACGGCTTCGGTTTTTCCGTCGATAATATAAACCGAATGGTCGGTTGAGCTGGCGAGATAGAGTTTTTCTCCTGCTGTATCCGTGGTTGCTGTTTCTATTTGCAGATTCTTGCCGATTTTAATACGTCCTGCGGCTGTCAGGCTTGTCATGTCATACACATATAAAAAACCACTGCTTGAGCTGACAACAAAGGCTTTTCCTGCGGCGAAGTTAATCCCCATGATGTCCGGCCCTGATTCGAGGGTGGCTACGACTTCATTTTTTTTCAGGTCGATAATGGAAATGGTGGCATCGCCATTATTGGCAACGACGGCATAATTTCCATGATGACTCATGTATGCACGCCAGGGGTCAGCGCCTACTCTGATTTGTTTGATCACTTTGTCTTCCCGTGAATCAATGACACTGACAATGCCCAGGTCACCATCGGCGGCATAAAGATAGCGTCCATCATTGCTGATGCTGACATTGGAGATGCCTTTGATATCACCCAGATATCTTTCCGGGTCCAATGAGGCTATTTCGGGTACTTCTCCCACATAGATTTTCTTCAGAAGTTCATGGCGGCTTACATCAATAACCCCCACCCAGTGTGCGCCATAATTTCCCACATAGGCTTTACTGCCATCAGGCGTGAAGGTGATGTTGAGCGGTTCGGCGAATCCCGGAATACGTTTTATTTCCGTCATGGAAACCATATCGATAACTGATACCGAGTCGTCATCAGGGTTGCCTTGGTAGTAATAACGACCATCCGGTGAGAAAGCCAGATGCTCTGGTGCAAAACCTACAGCGATTTCTTTTTTCAGTGTTAATGTTGCCACATCAATAATGTAGGCTTTGTTTGAGCGTGTGCCGCCAGTCACCACCCAGCGGCCATCTTTTGACATCATTGCCATGTGCGGATTAACGTTTTTCCCCAGAAATACGCTGCCAATTATTTTATGGGTTTCTATGTCCATAAAGGCAATGTCATTGGAATCACGATTCACAATCACCACCACCGAGGCGGGGTCAGTGATTTTGATTTCCTTGTCTGCCAGACTGGTGACAGGAAATAACAGCAGGATAAAGACAAATGCGATAAATGGATTAATCATCATCAATGGGTTTTTTCTATGTTTCATTTTTTTATTCCTGAATTTAAAAGCTGGCTTGTAAACGCATACCGGGAATCACGTAAGCATCCGTAGAGGCACTTGCCCGTTGTTCCTGTAGGTATGTCAGGTTAAAGGTGAGGTGTAGTTTTTCAGTCATTGCCAGATTGTAATAAGCTTCCAGCAGTTTTTCTTTTTCGACCGAAACCGGGTTGGTATAGGCATAACCGATACCCAAGGTGTCCTCCGGGTTAAATCCCAACCCGCCAGCGAATTGCAGTCCGGTGCTGTAATGTTTTTCTCTGTTACTTGATGCAGCATTTTCCGCAGAACCATAGCGTGCAAAAAAGGTAATACCTGCTGTCAGTTTCTGGTCAATGCTGACGCCGACGGCATTGGTACCACTTCCGGTATTGTCCTCCCGATACCAGATACGATAGTTACCTTCGCCCAGGTGAAAAGGATTGAGTTGATAACCGGCTTCCAGTAACAGGAATAGAGCATCAGAGAGATTGCTGGCGGTACTGGTACTTTGCTGGTAACCCATTCTGAAACTGAAAGATTTTTTAGGGTCGTAAAGAACGGCCATACCTGCACCGTTTTCACTGAGTCCTAATGCGGGGTTGTTGACCAGGGCATCACTGAGAAATTGACTGGTTTCATCATTTGCTGCTGCGTTGGCATCAAAATAATTGGTCAGATCCAGGCGGCCGACAACCAGTGATATTTTTTGATCCCATAACTCGGTCATCAACCAGGCTTCCCGCAGGCTAAGATCATTCTGCTGAACAAGGCGGGCGGCATAACCATTGGCGAGCGTAAGTCCATCAATTTCATTGTTGGGTGGTGTGCCACTTAACCCCACTATGTCAGCAAAAAATAGGGTGTATTGTGCGAGGCCCGCCGTGAAGTACAAGTCGGTTGAGGCCAATTGATAAAAATTGCCATCGGCGGTTTTATTGTCACCACGATGTTGTTGCACGTTTTGTATGATGATTGCAGCGTCAACACCAAGCTGCACATTTCGGTTGGAGGCATCCTCCATGGCTTCGCTGATTTTTTCATTGATGGTCTGGCGACGATAAACCCGTTCACGTTGATAGGTTATGCGCCGTTTGCTGCCGGGTACCTGAGTGTCGTGTTCTATTCCGTTGGCATCGACAAAGACTTCGATTTGTTTGACCCGTGTTTCCGGGTCTGACAGCACGGTTGTTGTTTCAAGTTCGATAATCCGTTGTTCAAGTTCTTTGATGTGGTTGAGTAACTGCTCCTGATTATCATCGGCCTGTGTGTTGACGGACATTGTCAGCAGCAGTGAAAACACCGACAGGGCATATCCTGATGAGTTAAGCCATCGCCCGTTTTTATTTGGGGTGGGTATTTCTTTTCGTGGATAAAACAAAATTTTTCTCCCATAGATTGAATCGTTTTAGTACGTGGATTCAACTGCGAGAAAATAGAGAGGGAAATAAAAAAGGAGGGTACGGGACAGTGCCCGTTAACCGGCCTGCTTTCAATAGCCCCACGCTATCTCACAGTATTCTGTTTTCAGGCCGGTATCCGGACTTATGATGCGGACTTAGGGTTTAAACATGATGTAAACCTTAAGTTCTGTTGTATCGCCTTCCCGTGAAAAACACAGTGGCTGGAATCATCCTGATACAACTTGGCATCAATTACCGTTACGTGGGTAGTATTGGAATAACGCACATGCGCGCACCAATTTCCCGTTTAACAATATATGCACCTGAAAACTGAAGCGCACCCTACGGCAGGTGATGAATGGATGTCAAGTTCATAGTTTCAAGTTCATAGTTTTGTAGATTCTGTATCTGTGTGGGTAAAAAAGCATGTCCACCCTATAAATGAGGGAATGGATTGTTTTGTGGTAATACCGAAAGCTGGGAAGAAACGTAACGGAGTTTGTTGTTGTCTGGCCTATGGTGTTGTAACGCAGAGAGAGACGCAGAGGCACAGAGAAAAAATATTTTCATGAGAGTCATGACCGGTGTGTATTTTTACATTACCGCCAATGTCTCTCTGTTAACGCCATAACCGTCAAGCTAAACCAGGTAGGGTGGAACAAGCGCAGCGGTTCCACCAAACGGGTAAGAATTTTTTCTGTTTCAAATAACTCGGTTTTGTTGCAAGGTTTTGATTTTTTTGTCAGCGGTCGTGAACACAGAGAGATTTGTTGTTTCCTATAGCCTGTTGGTGGAACCGCTGCGCTTGTTCCACCCTACGGGTTTACGCTGTGTTGAATAGAGTGGAACAAAACCCCAGCCACACCATTTTCTCGGGTAGGGCTTAGCCTGATAGCTATGTCATTAACTCCTCATTGAATAAATGGTTTTCTCTGTGCCTCTGTGCTCTCTGTGTTAACAACACAATCTGCCTTCAATACAGGTTGCCGCTTTAGCCACAAATTCTGTTTTTTTCCTTTTGCGCTTGTCGTTTGATGACGATGCCTGTCGCCTGTTGGATTCTTGACAGCTTACCCACCAAACAAGTACAGTTCCGCTACTTATCTTCAGGTGTCCCGACGGCTTTCGCCCGAGGGATGAAACGGGAAGCCGGTGCATTTCTGCCCTTAGGTTGGCGGGGAATAATCCCGGCACTGCCCCCGCAACGGTAAACGAGTCAAGGGTCTGCATTATGCCACTGTGTCACTTATGTTGAAGACACGGGAAGGCGCAGCCTTCGGAGTATCCCCCTCGTGAGTCCGGAGACCGGCCTGAAGATGTTGCTTACGTTGTTTTAAGTTAAGGGTTTTTTGCTTGTTGTAGGTTGGTGGTGAGCTTGCGAACCCCAACGGGGCCGATGATGTTGGGGTTCGCGGACTCACCGCCAACCTACGGCGTATTGCTGTTAACTTAATGACATTTTTACATTGCGGCGGGCGATGTTACGGCTGACAGAATCTTGTTCAGTGCGTGTCAGATTTTTTGTTCCCCCCGCAGGTATCTCACTTTTGTGATCGATGACGATCACTGATTTGTGCGCGGGTGGGCGTGCAGGAAAATGACTATGACAAACGAGAGTGTGCCGACAGACAAGGCAGAGCGTCATCGCAACCGCATGCAGCGCAAAAAAACGGTGGTGGATGATGCCATTGCCCGTGCTGATCGTGACCAGGGTGTGTTGCTGGTGCTTACGGGTAACGGCAAGGGAAAATCCAGCTCGGCTTTCGGTATGCTGGCCCGTGCCTTGGGACATAATATGAAGGTGGGTGTCGCGCAGTTTATTAAAGGTCGAGGCGATACGGGTGAAGAAGCCTTTTTCCAGCGCCAGCCCGGTGTGGTGTGGCATGTGCTGGGTGAGGGTTTTACCTGGGACACGCAGAATCTGGAGCGGGATATCGAAACGGCTCAGCGTGGTTGGGACGTGGTGCGCGGGATGCTGAATGATCCTTCTTTTGACCTGATCGTGCTTGACGAGCTGACTTACCCGCTTAAATTCGGCTGGCTGCAATTGGATGCCGTGCTGGCGGATCTCCGGCAGCGTCCGGCCATGCAGCATGTGGTGATTACCGGGCGTGGTGCGCCCGATGCCCTGTGTGCGGCGGCGGATACGGTGAGCGAATTGCAGGATGTTAAACATGCTTTTCGTGATGGCGTACGTGCCCAGCCGGGGATTGATCTGTGACCTTTCCCGTACGAAGCTGCTCCGCATTATTTATTGCCGCACCGGCTTCCAATCAGGGTAAAACCACGGTCACCGCAGCGCTGGCGCGTTTTCATACCGAACGTGGTCGTCGTGTGCGTGTCTTTAAAACCGGCCCGGATTTTCTCGACCCGATGATTCTGGAGCGGGCCTCCGGTAACCCGGTTTATCAGCTCGATCTGTGGATGGGCGATGAGCAACACTGCCGCGAATTGTTGTACGAAGCGGCGGGTGATGCTGACCTGATTTTAATCGAAGGAGTGATGGGGCTGTTTGACGGTGAACGTTCCAGTGCGGACCTTGCCCGTTTGTTTGGCATCCCGGTATTGGCAGTCATCGATGGCAGCGCCATGGCGCAGACTTTTGGTGCGCTGGCCTATGGGCTGGCCAATTATCAGCCGGACCTGCCTTTTGCTGGCGTATTGGCGAATCGTGTGGCCAGTGAGCGTCATTATGAAATGCTGGTGGAAAGCCTGCCGGTGGAGCAAACGGCCTTCGGCTGGCTGCGACGTGACGAGGATATCTCCCTGCCGGACCGCCACCTCGGTCTGGTGCAAGCGGATGAAATTGCCGACCTTGATGCACGCATTGACCGGGCAGCTGCGGCCTTGCAAGGTGTCCAGGATCAATTGCCATCTGCTGTCGTCTTTCATAGTGCAACGAGTGATGAACCCGCAGAACAGTCACCGCTGGCAGGCGTGCGCATTGCCATTGCCCGTGATGCCGCTTTCGCATTTCTGTATCGCGCCAACCTTGATCTGTTGCGCAAGCTGGGAGCTGAACTCTGTTTCTTTTCACCACTGAGCGATACCTGCCTGCCTGATGCCGAGGCGCTTTATCTGCCAGGGGGTTACCCGGAACTGCATCTGCAACAACTGACGGCCAATGCGTCCATGAAGACAGCAATTCAGACCCATCATCAACTCGGTAAACCTATTGTGGCCGAATGTGGCGGCATGCTTTATCTGATGGATTCACTGACGGATGTACAAGGGGAAACCGCCGAAATGGCAGGCCTGTTGCCGGGTCATGCGAGCATGCAATCGCGCCTGTCAAACCTGGGCCTGCATGGCATTGAATTACCGGAAGGGAACATGCGTGGCCACACCTACCACTACTCAAAGTTAGACAGTCC
>WFQM01000313.1 GCA_015487095.1 Gammaproteobacteria bacterium
CTTAACTCCGGCAGTGATACCGTCACCATCAATGGCCGTGAAAAACACATCATCAGTTATTTACAGGACTTTCTGTTTCCACCACAGCGAATACGTTCACCGGTATCATCACTCTCCGGGGGAGAACGTAATCGTTTGTTACTGGCACGCCTGTTTACACAACCCGCTAATCTGCTGGTTATGGATGAGCCGACCAACGACCTCGACGTGGAAACCCTGGAATTGCTGGAAGAACTGTTGAGTGAATACAAGGGAACACTATTGCTGGTTAGCCATGACCGCGCCTTTCTCGACAACGTAGTGACCCGCACTCTGGTTTTTGAAGGGCAGGGCACAGTGAATGATTATGTGGGTGGATACGATGACTGGCTGCGCCAGCGACAACAACCGGGTTCAAAAAATGCAGCTAAAAAAAATAAAGCCAAAGCGGAGAAGCCCGGATCAGAAGAAATCAGTGCAGAACAAAAACCGGCGACAGCCAAAGTAAAAAAACTCAGCTACAAAGCGCAGCGGGAGTTGGATAGCCTGCCAGCACGCCTTGAATTGCTGGAGATAGAGCAAAACAGTTTGCAGGCACAGATAGCAGCCCCCGAATTTTATCAGCAGGATAAAGACGACGCTGCCAAAACACTGGCAAAACTTGAGCGGGTAGGCAATGAGCTGGAACAGTGTTTTGCGCGCTGGGAAGAATTGGAAGCAGAGCAGGTGGACTGATTGGGGAAAATCTTAGGCGCTGGATGTTGTTTCGTGCGCGTTTCAGTTTCTGTATAGCATCGACAGTTTGAATGAACGATCAGTTTTTTAGCTAGGTATTCCTACCTTCACCTTCCAAAAACCAGGTGACTGGCCTGGGTGTATGTGTGAGCAGTTGTTGGCCACAATAAGCCTGAGTGTACTATTTTCCCATTTTATGCACCAACGACAGGCGCTTCCCCCAATGCCTTTTTATAATGGATTCAATGTGTTGCCTCAGGTCCGGGTAGTAGTATTGTCTATTTTTGACCTGTTATGCCTTGAAACTGCTTGTAACCTGTCACGTAATGGGTTACGATATTTTTTATGATACGGAGTTTCAAGCATAAAGGACTGGAGAAGTTTTTCCTGAAAGGAACAAAATCAGGAATCCAAGCCAAACATGCTTCTAAGCTGAGATTGATACTCGGTCGATTAAACGCATCAACCAATTCGGGAGATATGGATTTGCCCGGTCTCAAATTGCATGAACTCAGCGGTAAGAGAAAGAGCACATGGTCGGTTTGGGTGTCAGGGAACTGGCGGGTAACATTTAAATTTGTTGGTAAAGATGCGGAAGTTGTTGATTATGAAGACTATCATTGAGGGTTTTTTATGAAAATGCACAATCCCCCCCATCCTGGAGAAATATTGAAGGAGTTATGTTTAGAGCCCCTGGATCTCAGTGTCACCAGGGCAGCAGAAGCATTGGGGATCTCGCGTAAAACGCTTTCGGCCATACTAAATGGTCGTGCAGGAATTAGTCCTGAAATGGCTGTTCGTTTATCTTTAGCGTTTGGTACTTCTGCAGAAAGTTGGTTAAACCAGCAGTCTCAGTACGATCTATGGCAAGCAGAGAAGAAACGTAAAGAACTTAAGGTAGAACGTTTATTTGCGGTTTAGAGTAATCATGTGGTTTCTCGTCTGTGTGAGATTCAGCTAGAAGAAAAGGGACGCAGTATCATATTGACACTTTATTTTAGCCGCTAATTTAGCGAAATTAATCTCAGCTTTTATACGTAACTTTCATTTCGAGTGGTTTAAGCATGTCTGAAAGGGTAATTTTTTACTAACTAACAGCCAGCTTGATACTTGCCCCTTTCTTCAGGGGGAATTCCAGGCGCTGGATGTTATTTCGTGCGCGTTTCAGTTTCTGTATAACATCGACAGTTTGAATGAACGGCCAGTTTTTTAGCTAGGTATTCCTGCCTTCATTTTCCAAAAACGGGTAGCTGACCCGAGTGCATGTGTGTGCAGTTTTTGATCAAGGCAGGCCTGAGCATACTGCTTTTCTTGTTTTATAGGTGCCTGCAACAGGTGCTTCCCTTAATGCCTTATTTTTGAATAAATTCAATGTGTTGCCCCGGAATCTGACAGTAGTGTTGTCTGTTTTTGACCTGTTAGCACCCATGTGTTGGCGTCCCTGTTATATATGTGGAATTTATTCAGTCAGAAATAGGCTGTTTTATTATACAGTAATATGAAGTCCGTAATTATGTAATATACAGATTCTGTCTAGCACCATAATTAGTGATTCTGTATATTGAACTGTTGAACTACTGACAATACGTTGTCAGTAGGGTTGATATATAATTAGCATTTCAGAGTGCATAAAAATCTGAAACTAATGTCAACATAAAAAATATAAAGGCAGTTTTTCCTGTGGCAATTATTGTGTACTGTTTTTTTTGAAAATACATAAATCGAACAAAAAATGAACTTAAAGGAAAATATATCATGATAAAGATTTCAGTGAGTATTGATGTCTCAAACTTGAAAAAAGCAGAGGCTTTTTATATTGAAGCACTTGGCTGTAAAAAAGTTCGTGACCAGGGTTCTGATATGGTTGTTCTTTCTGTAGAAAACTCTGATATATATTTGCAAGAAAAAGAGTCTGGAACAAAGCCTCTCATGTCAAATAGTGTTGTCCGTGACTATGAGCGTCATTGGACACCTGTTCACTTGGATTTTATCTGTGATAACGTCGATGAGCTTGTGTCAAAAATACTGAAATTGGGAGGGGCACATGAAGGAGGGGATAGCGGCGACTGGGGTTCTATTGCCTATTGTGCAGACCCTTTTGGTAACGGGTTTTGTGTCATCAATGAATGAATTAAATAAATAGCAATCAGGATCAGTGTGTTATTTGTTTTGGTTTTTAAAGTAAAAAAATATCAAGGGCTGTTAATAACCTCTGTAAATGAAATCAAGTTTTCATATCGGTCATGTTGAGATAGCAATCAACGGGGAGGCAATCTCGATGGAGTTTGTGGGTTTGTTATGGTGCTACGGCAACCCCCTGGGTTACTCTCTTTGGGTTTAATTGCTGATCACACTTCTGGCAAAAATAACGGGCTTTTCCTGTGATTATTTTATTATGCCGGGTCGTCGTCAGCTGATGTGTCATGCAACTACAGACATAAGAAAAACGATGTTGCTGCTTGATCGGTATTCCCGAAAGATCATAATTCCCTGTGACGTTGGGCTCCACTCCCAGCTTGTGCATAATAGCTCGCCACTCTTTTCCATGGGGGCGGATGTTTTTAATGCCAAACAAAATATCTGAGACATAATGTGCGACTTCATGAGGCACGGTGGTCGCAAGGCTGTCATCAAAGTATTTTGCAAAAATGAACGGGTTAAAGCGGAGGTAGCGTTGTTTATGTTTTAGCACATACATGCCTGAACTTCTGCCTCGCAAATCGAAGCGGACATCAATCGACTTGAACGCCCGCCCGAAGTGGTGCTGACATTGCTGTAATAACTCAGAAGTGCGTTCAATCACCTGCTGCTGTTGCTCAGGTGTTATCGGGACAATGGTTGGTGTTTTTTGATTCATTGCAACAATTCATTGCAACAATAAGTCATTGTCATCCGTGTGTTCAAAAATCTTTCCGTAAATATCCACGATGGTGGTTTCTGAATAGGATAGCTTGCCATTGCCCACAGTGATGTGGTGTCGGAATTCTGTGGTACGTGCGTTGTCTTGCATAAAGGGTGACTGAATAATACCCCACTGACTGTCATCAACATTGGCGGAAACTTCCAGTGTCACACTACCATCTTTATTTTTTGATCCGGTATGTTTCCCTCCTGCCAACACACAAACCGCACGGGGGATGGTGAACGAGTGCATAATGGTTTCGCTGCGCGAGTCCCACATCCAGTAACCGGATTCATCATGAAATACTTTGTCAGTGGACTTACGGCGTACTACTTGCCGATATTGTAGTGCCATTAAAATTTGTGACTCTGCGTTGGTAACGTCACCGATGGGTTCAAAAGTAATGGTTTCATAATAAGGGTTATTTTCGACACCGTCCGGTTCTGGCGCGATATCAATTCCCTTGTCACCTTTCCAGGTGCCCGTCAAGCCTGTTAAGGGGCCGTAATCAAAATCGGTTTCATTATTCATGGTCTTATCCTCAAATTAAGTGATGTGATGTCTTCTAAGGGAATGGATCACGATAACTTATACAATTGGCATCTCTGCTTCAACCCATCTTTGCCTAAAGTACCTACTGTAGTGCCTGTTTTTCAGTCACAAAACCTCTAAATAAGGGCGACTATTTGTACCCCAGAAGGTGTCCCGCACTTTTTCCCAATCAGAATGCCACTTATATAAGTTATTGTGCTCTATTCCTAAAGCCTGCCAGTTATTTGATTATGCGCATTTTTTACCTGAAATTTCAAAGTTATTACTCAGTTTGATGCGTTTTATTTTGAGGTGGTTAGCCTGATAAATGGCATTGTCACTACGAATCACTTATCCGTTATTGTCAGGGCGGACTTCTGCGGAAAATAAATGCGATTGACTGTATGGAGGGTCTGCCCAGGAAAAATGGCCGCGTTGAAACTCCTTGCAATAGAACGACTATTACGCGTCATTTCGCCTCGCCATGAAGAAAATATGACGCACACTTAAACCTAAATCCCAAATGCTACGGGTATAGCACATAAAAATGTCAAGGTTGTGATTTTTTTCTTATCGAATGCATGTCGAAAAATAAAACCGAGGAGGTAGGAGGATATATATCGGAGTCACTAATTATGGCACCCCAATAACAGAGGCATGTTGACGGTAAAAGTTTTTCACCGCAACGGATGCAAAGGAAAATAAATTCTTGTCTTCGCATTCCTTTGCGGTGAAATATAAATTAAATATTTATGGTGGTGGTTTAATCCTTAAAAAACAATATCATTCTCAACTTTTTTAACCTGTATGCGGGCCATTCCGAGGTTGGCAGATTTCCGATCTAGCGCCACATAGATAAAAATTGTTGGGTTTTTCGCGAGCGGGCGGATTAAGTGGAATTGTCCCCCAAGAGTGATCAGAATGTCCTCAATTTCTTCTTTTAAATTGAGTGTTTGAATTGCTGCTAGCTTTGCTTTTACTACTTCGGCATTTACAGCACCAGCAAGCTCCATGTCCAGCCTGCCTGTGTCCTTGGATACCATTACCAAGCCAGTATCAGAATCTACCAGACATGCGCCAATAAATCCTTTGATTTCAGTAAGTGGTGAAATATTCGTTGACATTGTTTTGCTCCTGTTTGTTAATATTATGTTGTGGTTGTGAGAAATCAAATGACTCTAGATTAAGAATAACCGGGTTTCTCTGCCTTTTCTGAAGGCATTTGGTTTTTACGACTACTTTTTCGTTAATTCTAATCCTTGGTCTCTGTATGTTATTAATGAGTCAGCCCTGTTTAAATAAATAGTTTCGTTATTGTATATCACTATGCTACCGGGTATTTCCACAAAAATTGCTTTGTGAGCATGTGTTTTCTGTGTACTGTATCGGTCATGTACCCGAGTACACTTGTCTACTGAATGTCATTTCATCGACACCGGGTTTTCGATCTTTAATCTGTATTCAAAAACTGTAAATTTTTGCTAGCTGTGCAACATGTTCGTAGCATTGGAAATTTAGGGTTTTGGTGTGTGTTAGATATAATATCTAAACCTCAAACACCAAGGGTGTATATACCACTACTCAGAAAATTTATTTCGTTGTTTTTTATTAGGGACGTTATTGCATGCATGTCCCTTAAGGCACCTTAAGGGTCGTTCGAACAATAACTGTCTCATTGGTGAGCGGGTTCGGTTTTTTTGGGCATGCACAACAAGACTCTGGTGGAACCGCTACGCTTGTTCCACCCTACCTACCTACGTACATCACTGACGTTGGCGTATTCATAATCCAGGTCGGAAACAGGTCAGAATCAGGAGGAATGGTTTGTTTGTTCCTTCTCCTCAAATACAAGGTAAAGCCGGGTGGAACAAGCGTAGCGGTTCCACCAAAAGGTCAAGGGAAGAGCATCAGTCCTTTCAACCTGTATTGCTCTTTACCCAACTTACCCAACCAAAAAGCGGCAGTTATTGTTCGAGCGTTCCCAAGCTGTTGAAAAGTTACTGCCCCGCATTTTTCCTGATCGTGTTAATTCTTGGGTCATCTCGTTTGATTCGGATTTTTTTTGCGGCTCCGCTGTTGATGGCGATGTAAGGTGCGGCAGCTGCGGCCATGACGGGCATGGTGGTGCGCAGGTCGTTGGTTTCGCTACTGGTGTTCATCAGGGTTTTCCAAAGGATTTTGCCAGCCGGTTTGATTTTGTAAGCCTCCAGTGCGGCGCTGCTGGTGTACAGGGTGTAGCTGCGATTTTCGATGGCAGTGCCAACGTAGAGTGTTCGCAGGGGGACGTATACGGTGCTGCGCGTGGTGGTGGTTGCCCCCGCGTTATCTGTCCGGGTTCTGGTGATATTGATGGTGTTACCACCAATAGTTTCATATATGGGGCGAGCGAAGGTGTTTACACCGGTGCGACCTTCAGAAATAGCATAACGGAAGAAAATTTCCAGGTCGGCATCTTCGCGGGACTGGACACGGTGATAGCCTTTTTCAGCGAGTATGGGGGTGAAATAGGCGCTGAATTCACGGAAAAAGAGATCGTCCTCCTGTCCTTCGGCGTTGCCATTGAGCAATATGTAGCGGGTGTTGCCGGTGCTGGCTTTGGGGTCTGCAATGGCGCTGACCTGTACCATAAACGGCGAAGCGCAGCCTGCCAGTAGTACAATCACCAGCAAGGCCGTTGTTGTGAGCAATAAACGTTTTATCTGCATGGTCATCCTGTTGCGCGCATATCAAAGGGTGAGAGAACTTAATGAACTTAATAATTGTTCGAGTATACGGACTGGGTTGAGTTCAGCCCAATTTTTATATTAGACTTTTCTAATATAAAATAAACTGCTACGCTATTGATTCATTTAATTTTGCTGAGGGCAGCGGTGGCCGCGCCCGTTTATTGTTTGCAGGGAGTGTGGGTTATGGTGAAACATCGGATGATTTTGTCCCGGTATCGGTGGCAATGGGGAGTCGCTGCTTTGCTGATGTGGATATGGGTGTCGATGCCTGTTTTTGCCGCCGAGTCGCTGGCTGTGGCAACGGTTGAGCAACAGGTGAAGCCGGATATTTTTGTTGCCGATGCGCTGATTGAAGCGGTACATCAGGCGACTCTGGCGGCCGAAACCACGGGGCGTATTACGCAAATCTTTTTTGATGTGGATGATGTGGTGGCGCAGGGGGATGTTTTGCTGCGTTTCACCGACAAGGAACAGCAGGCCGGGCTGGCTCGCGCTGAGGCGGGACAAAAGGAAGCGGTTGCACGTCTGGCCCAGGCGCAGGCCGAGCATACCCGTATAAAGTCCGTGTTTGCCCGCAAGCTGGTGGCCAGATCAGCGCTGGATAAAAGTAGCGCTGATCTCAAAGCGGCAGAACAACGGGTGAAGGCCGCAGAGGCTGATCTTAAAGAGGCACGGCAGCAACTGGAATACACCGTGGTACGCGCACCTTATGCAGGCATCGTGGTGAAGCGTCACGTCAATGTGGGTGAGCGGGTGCGCCCGGGGACGCCGTTGATGACGGGCTTTTCATTGGCAAAATTACGCGCGACAACGAGTGTGCCACAGTCAATGGTTGCCGCAGTGCGCCAACATGGTGAGGTGCGTATCAGCATTGATCGTGCTGAGCCTGTTATCAGTAAAGATATTACGGTTTATCCCTATGCCGATGCGGCCAGTCATAATTTTACGGTGCGTGCAGAGTTATCATCAGTGCCCGCCGGGTTTTACCCCGGCATGTTTGCCAAGGCGTATTTTGTGGTGGGTGAAAAACCCCGTTTGCTGGTGCCTGCTGGTGCTGTAGTGCATCGCAGTGAAGTGACGGCGGTGTACGTGGTAGATGCGCAGGGGCAGGTGGGTTTTCGTGCTGTGCGCATTGGTCAGTCGTTTGCGGATGAGGCTGCGGGTAAATCGGTTGAAGTGCTGGCGGGGCTGACGCTCGGGGAGCAGGTGGCGCTGAACCCGGTGAAGGCGGGAGCGCTGTTGAAAACACAGCGCATGAAGTAGGGAATAGCACAAATGGATACAAAACTGGGTTTATCCGGCCGTATTGCCAAAACGTTCCTGCTCTCTGAAATCACGCCTTTGCTGGCATTGGTGGGTTTGTTGCTGGGCATGTTTGCTGTGCTGGTGACGCCGCGTGAAGAAGAGCCACAAATCAATGTGACTTTTGCCAATATTTTTATTGCCTTTCCCGGTGCCAGCGCACAGGAAGTCGAGCAACTGGTAAGTACCCCCGCCGAGCAGATTCTTTCGGAAATTTCCGGCATCAAACACGTTTATTCTGTCTCCCGTTTGGGACAGTCGGTGCTTACCGTGCAATTTGAAGTGGGTGAAGACCGAACTCAGGCCATCGTGCGTCTGTATAACGCGATTTATTCTAATCAGGATTGGTTACCCAGAAATCTTGGTGTCGGGCAACCGATAATCAAACCCAAGGGCATTGATGATGTGCCCATTGTTACTCTAACGTTGTGGAGTGAAGAAACATCCACGGGTGCTTATGAATTGCAACAGGTGGCGCACGCTATTGAAGCTGAACTGAAGCGGGTGCCGGGTACCCGGGATATTTATACCGTGGGAGGTGCAGACCGGGTAGTGCGGGTGTTGCCGGATGCCGCACGATTAGCGGGTTACGGTGTCGCGCTGGATGATTTGCGACGTACCTTGCAAATGGCCAACCGCTCACAACATGCGGGGCAGCTGGTCAGTGAAAACACGGAAATTCAGGTACATGCAGGACAGTTTTTGTCTAACGCGCAAGAAGTGGGTGCATTGGTGGTGGGGGTACGTGATGGCCGGCCTATTCGTTTGTCCGATGTGGCTGACGTGCGTCTGGGTGCCGACCAGCCGGAGCACTACGTCTGGTTAGGTGATGCACAGGGTGACCACCCGGCAGTGACGGTGGCTATTGCCAAAAAACCGGGTGTGAATGCGGTGGACGTAGCCAACAACGTCATCAAGCGTTTTGAGCAATTAAAAGGCACGTTTGTGCCGGATGGTGTTTATGCCACGGTGACCCGCAATTATGGTGCCACCGCCAATGACAAGGCACAAAAACTGATTGGAAAATTAGTGTTTGCCACTGGTTTTGTAGTATTGCTGGTGCTGTTTACGCTGGGGCTGCGTGAGGCCATTATTGTCGGAGCGGCGGTAGTGATTACGCTGGCGGCTACCCTGTTTGCCTCCTGGGCCTGGGGCTTTACCATTAACCGGGTATCATTGTTTGCGCTGATTTTTTCCATTGGCATTTTGGTGGATGACGCCATTGTGGTGGTGGAAAATATTCATCGTCATATGAAAATGAGCAATAAAAGTCTGCGGGAAATCATTCCGCTGGCCGTGGATGAAGTCGGTAGCCCTACCATTCTGGCGACCTTTGCCGTGATTGCCGCGTTGCTCCCCATGGCCTTTGTGACCGGCCTCATGGGGCCATACATGAGCCCCATTCCCATCAATGCCAGCATGGGCATGTTGATTTCACTGGCCGTAGCTTTTGTGGTGACGCCGTGGATGACTTACAAACTACTGCACCGTAAATGGCAACGTGGGGCGGATAACACAGAAACAACCGGTGAAAAAGATAACAGCAAGTTGTTTGCCCTGTTTCAGCGTTTTATGGGACCGATGCTTCGTGGTAACAGCGGGCGAAAGAATCGCTGGTTATTGTTAGGTACTGTTGTGCTGTTGATTGGTATTTCTGTTGCCTTGCCGATATTCAAACTGGTGGTGCTGAAAATGTTGCCGTTTGATAATAAATCTGAATTTCAGGTCGTTGTGGACATGCCGGAAGGCAGCAGTGTGGAAGAAACCGCGCGAGTGCTGCGCGAGATTGGCCATTATCTGGTGACGGTACCAGAGGTGGAAAATTATCAAGCCTATGCGGGTACGGCTTCACCGATTAATTTTAACGGGCTGGTGCGTCAGTATTATTTGCGCCAGGGTGCCAATGTGGGGGATCTGCAAGTGAACCTGGCACCCAAACATGAGCGTGAGCGCCAGAGCCACGAAATAGCCGCATCGGTGCGTGCGCCGCTGATGGAAATCGGCCGACGCCTTAACGCCAATGTGAAAGTCGTGGAAGTCCCGCCGGGCCCACCTGTGCAGGCACCACTGGTGGCAGAAATTTACGGTATTGATTATGACGGGCAACGGCAGGTCGCCCAACAGGTGCGTAGCGTTTTTGAAAATACAGCAGACGTGGTGGATGTGGATGACAGCGTGGAAACGCAAGCGCCACGACTGATCATGAAAGTGGACCGGACCAAAGCGGCTTTACTGGGTGTTTCCCAACAAAATGTGGTGTCGGCCATTGCCATGGCGCTAAATGGTGAAGATGTCAGTTATTTACACAGTGAGCAGGTAAAGTATCCGGTACCGGTGCGTATTGAATTCAGTGTGGCTGATAAAGGTGCAGTTGCCTCATTGATGTCACTGAAATTGCGAGCAGACCTACATGAAAACCTCAGTGGAAAGGCAAGTGCATTGGTCTCTTTGTCCGATGTGGTCACAATAGAGCACAGCACGCGCGAGCAGGCCATTTATCACAAAGACCTGTTACCCGTTGTTTTTGTCACGGGTGACTTGGCAGGTCAACTGGATAGCCCGCTGTACGGCATGTTTGACATTGCCGCGCAACTGGATGAGCACGTTCAAACAGCCACCGGCTCATTAACGCAATATTTCTTTGCGCAGCCGGAAAATCCCTATGAATACAGTCTTAAATGGGATGGCGAATGGCAGGTCACGTTTGAAACCTTTCGTGATATGGGTATTGCCTACGGCGTGGGCATTATATTGATTTATTTGCTGGTTGTGGCGCAGTTTCGCTCTTATCTTGTGCCATTGATTATTATGGCCCCCATTCCACTGACTATTATTGGCGTAATGCCAGGGCATGCATTGTTGGGCGCACAATACACCGCGACTTCAATGATCGGCATGATTGCATTGATGGGCATTATTGTGCGTAACTCTATTTTGCTGGTGGAGTTTATTCAGCAACAGGTCGGCGAAGGGGTGGGGCTTGAAGAGGCGGTGCTGCGTGCCGGTGCGGTGCGTGCCAAACCGATTGTGCTCACCGGTCTGGCTGCCATGCTGGGAGCGCTGTTTATTCTCGATGATCCTATTTTCAGTGGTCTGGCTATTTCGCTGATTTTTGGCATTCTGGTTTCAACGCTACTGACCTTAGTGGTCATTCCGGTGATGTATTATGCATTTCGGTATAAACATCAGTAGTTTTTCAAATATCTCGTGTGCCACAAGCAAACAAAACCACCCACACGGAGATATCGCATCAGTGGATAAATTATGTGAATATTTGTATTACTTTGTTTAATTGCTACTATTTCAAGAATCATCCGATAGTAGAGGAATAATATTTCAATCATGGCTGACCGCAGATTACAGGTTTTTTATAGCGTGGCGCGCTTGTTAAGTTTCACCAAAGCTGCCGAATCCCTCCATATGACGCAACCGGCAGTAACCTTTCAGGTACGCCAGCTGGAAGAGCATTTCAATACTCGGTTATTTGATCGTACCCACAACAAGATCAGTCTTACCGCAGCCGGTGAAAGGGTATATTTCCATGCGGAAAAAATCTTTGAAATTTATGCTGAACTGGAAAACAGTGTGCGCGAACTTACAGGTGAAATCAGCGGTGTGCTGATTCTCGGTGCCAGCACCACCATTGCAGAATACATGCTGCCCGCATTACTGGGTGACTTCAAAGAAAAATATCCCGATGTCAATATTCGTCTCAAGGTATCCAATACGGACGGTATCGTTTCCATGGTGGAAAATAATGTGATTGATCTGGGCGTGGTGGAAGCCCCGGTGAACAATAAAAATCTGGCGGTGGAACCGTGCCGCACAGATCGTCTGGTGGCTATCACACCACCAGGGCATGAGCTGAGCAAACTGGGTAACAAAATTCCAGTGCAGGCTATTCTGGCTTACCCTTTTATTTGTCGTGAAGAAGGCTCAGGCACCCGCGAAGTCATTATGGATTATCTTAAAGAGTCTGGTGTGGACCCGGGTCAACTCAACATCATGATGGAATTAGGCAGTCTGGAGGCACTCAAAGGCGCTGTGGAAGCTGGCATTGGTGTCAGTATTGTTTCTCGGGCGACGCTGTTGAAAGAAATCAAGCTGGGGTCGATAGAAGTGCTGGATCTGGACCCACCATTGGAACGCCCCTTTTCATTTGTTCACCAAAAACACAAATTCCGCCAATGTGCCATGGATGAACTGCTGGAGTTCGCACGCAACTATTGTGAAAGCCATAAAGCCGATAACGCATGATTGGCCGCCCCTGGGTCTTTTGACGTGGAACACAAAAGGGCAGAAATATGAGCCCGGCTGAAAAAAAGCTGTTATTGGTCTTCAAAAAACTGGCACCGGCAGAGCGGGACAATTTACAAGCCTATGGCGAGTTTCTGCTTACCCGGCAGCGCGAAAAATCACCACAACCTATTCCTAAACCACAACCTATTCCACGAGGCGAAAACGAAAGCATCGTTGCAGCCCTCAAACGTCTGTCTGCAAGTTATTCCATGTTGGATAAACCACAATTGCTGAATGATTCATCGGTATTGATGACACAACATGTCATGCAAGGCAGGGCAGTGGACGAAGTCATTGATGACCTGGAAGCGTTGTTTGCGCGTTTTTATCAGGAACTGCTTGATGAGCAAGCAGCACTGAGCGAATCCTCCACACAGGAAAAATCATGAATATCTTTCGCCAGTGGTACCTGCGAAATTTTTCTGACCCCCAGGCAATTATTTTGGCGTTATTGCTGGCGGGTGGTTTTTTTGTAGTCATTTACTGGGGCAGTATGTTGGCTCCACTGCTGGCCAGCGTAGTGATTGCTTATTTGCTGGAAGCCATAGTGGCACTGTTAGAGCGTAAAGGGCTGCGGCGCATATTTTCGGTACTGATCGTTTTTTGTGTTTTTATTATTGTTCTGCTGTTTTTGATGCTCTGGTTGATTCCAGTGTTGTACGCCCAGGTTGCACAGCTGGTGCAGGAATTACCGCGACAAATTGATTCCGGTCAACAAATGCTGATGCAATTACCCGAACGCTATCCACAGTTTGTCTCGGAGCAACAGGTCAGTGAAATAATGAATACCATTCGTGGCGAACTGGCAAGCCTGGGCCAAAATGTATTGTCACTTTCTCTGTCGTCTATTCCGGGACTGATCGCTCTGATCATTTATTTAATTCTGGTGCCACTGCTGGTTTTTTTCTTTTTGAAAGACAAACAATTGATCTTCGGCTGGATTGCAGCTTATTTGCCAAAGCAGCGTGAACTGGCGACCATGGTGTGGGCAGAAATGGATCAGCAGATTGGCAACTATGTACGTGGTAAATTTTCTGAAATTCTCATTGTTGGTGGTGCCGCGTATATCGTGTTTATTTTAATGGGACTGAATTACGCCGCACTGCTGGGTGCTCTGGTGGGGTTGTCAGTGATCATTCCTTATATCGGGGCCGCAGTAGTGACCATTCCAGTGGCGATGATCGCCTTTTTCCAGTGGGGCTGGGGTCCGGAATTTGCCTATCTGATGTTAGCTTATGGCATTATTCAGGCGCTGGATGGCAATGTAGTAGTGCCATTGTTATTTTCTGAAGCGGTGAATCTACACCCCGTCGCAATTATTGTTGCTGTGCTGGTGTTTGGTGGCTTATGGGGGTTTTGGGGTGTATTTTTTGCAATTCCGCTGGCGACCCTGGTAAAAGCCGTGCTCAATGCCTGGCCTGTGAAAGCTCAGGACTATGAGAATGATGCGCCGGTCAATCAGGAGAGTTCCGATTAATTGCGCATTCCTAACATTCGCGTATCAATTTTCACCTGCATTTTTCGCAATATACTCAGCAAGCCAAAATAACTTCTATCAAAATACACTTGATCCTGTTGTATGCTCTTAACAGCTTTAATCGATTCCTTCATGGATGACAGTTTTTTCTGCGGCATAGGAGGGAATTCAGCAAAGTTAAAAACTTTCTCGATACCGGGGGCAGACATCCATGTATGTACAGGCTCTATTGCTGGAAAAATATCGTTTGTAAATTTTTTGAAGGATAACTGATTGCTGATGATACCCAGTCCCTGATACGCCTGATAGATTTGTTGCCGGTCGCGGCTAAACAAGCGGGTAACCGCTGTTGAATAATCAGATGACAGGCATTGAATGCAGCCAAAGTCAATTAAGGCAATGCTGCCGTCATCGCAGATTAAAAAATTTCCAGGATGCGGGTCAGCATGCAATACCTTTAATTCGTGAAGTTGATAACAAAACGTATTAAACAACAATTGACCATAGTGGTTGCGCGTGGCCTGATCTGGTTTTTCTGCTAACCACTGATTCAGGTGTTTTCCCTGAATATATTCTGTAGCCAATACTTTTTTACTGCTGAATTGAGGATAAGTTTTTGGGATGCGTATATTGGGTAGTTTAAGATTCTCTGAGAACCAGCGCGTATTTTCGGCTTCTTGAACATAGTCAATTTCTTTTTCCAGTTGTTTTTGTACACATTCAAGAACATGTTCAATTATTTCCCAGCGAGGAAGATAAGATGTGCTGAGTGAAATTGATTTCATGATGCCACGAACCAGTTGCACATCACTCTTGATGCTTGCGGCGATACCGGGATACTGAATTTTAACCGCCAATAGATCATGGTTTGGTGATACTGCCTTATGGACCTGTCCCAGGCTTGCTGCTGCAAAGGCATCAGTTTCAAACCTTTCAAATACATTTTCAGGGCCATTATTAAATTCTGCCAAATAGACTTTGCGAATGTGCGCACGATTTAACGGTGTCACACGATTGCAGGCTTTGCCAAGTTCTGCCCGAATGCTTTCAGGCAGCATGTCTAGCTCCATACTCATCATTTGGGCGATTTTCAACGCAGTACCACGTAACTGCATTAATGCGCTGATGGCTATTTTCCCAATTTCTTCTTCATGCTGCTGATTTTTTTGTTTGATATTTTTGGTAGGGGATAATGCTTTCCTGCCCAGATAGGCGACATGTTTTAGTCCTATTCTGGCTGTTGTTATTGCGGTGATAGCCGTGCGTTTATATTTTTCTGTTGGAATATTTTTATGGCTCATTTACTGGTTGCCATTTTATTGGCATTCAGCAGGCTTTGTAATAAACCGTTGCCAGGGTTGAGGGTGCGCAGCATTTGGCCTTTAATCATGAAACCTAAAAAGTCAGCGGCCTGATTAATAATGCCGCTCTTTAGCAGGGTGATCATTAAATTCAGGGATAAGTCGATGAGCTGCGTTGTATCGTGGAATTCCTCTGATTCATCTTTGATCCAGAAATACAACACACCAATCATGTATTCACACAACATATCGGGTAATACGCTTTGAAAGGGGAATGTGGGGATTTCTTCTTTTTCCCAGGCATCATCAAGAAATTGAGCAATGATTGGTGTCAATTCTTTGTGTATGGGGTTCACATGGCTAAACAAAAACATGGGTGATTGATATATCAGCGGAAAACTCTCACAAACGAATTCGCGATTAGGCAGCATGTGGCTGAGGTAGGTGTCGAGCAGGACTTGCAGTTTTTCATGTAGTGCATACTGTTCAATGTCATCGATTTTTTGTAATGCTTCTACTGTGTCTTCGGCACAAAGTTCGTAATAACCTGTCAATAGTTTTTCTTTACTGGGGAAATACTTATAGATCGTGGCATCGCCAATCTTTGCGGCGCGCGCAATCGTGCGCATGCTCACCTTGTTGTAGCTTTTTTCTCCCATGAGTTCTACGGCGGTTTTTATGATTTTTCGTCGGGTTCGGAGTTTTTCTTTTTTGGATACTTTCATCTTAACCCTCTAATTAGTAATGAATAATTGCTATCTATTGAATGATGTTTTTACGCTAAATGGTGATAGTAAATATCTTTTATGACTTGTGGTCAAGGGAAATGCCACCTAAAGTGTAATTGCTATCTATTAATATGAATATTCTATAATTTAATGTGGGTGTTTTTCAGAAGGGGGTGCAATGAGGCTTTGGCAATATAGTGGTCTGTTTCTGATTGGCACAGGGGTTATTCATAATTTGATCGGTTTTGTTGCGGGTTGGGATATGTTGGTGGGAATGGTCTACGAAGGGTTATGGAATACGGTTACGGTTCCCATTGCTGATGGGGCGCAGCACACCAGAGCAGAATTGCTTTGGTTTTTAATGCTTGGTTTTGCCTGGATGATGGTGGGCGCGTTACTTCATGGCAATATTCAGCGTCAGAAGATACCGCCCGCGACGAGCTGGGGATGGATGCTGTTTGCCCAGGGGTTGTTTATTGCGGTCGTATTACCGGCTTCAGGTGCCTGGTTATTTTTGCCTCAGGGATTGATCATCATTTTTGCAAATCGCCGGTCGTGACCCAGTCGTGACAGAGTGCAATAGCTTTGCCAATCGGTACTATCCGGTTATTGGGGTATTTTTGTGATGTGCATAGACGTACAGTCGTTTTAATTTCTTTGGGTTTAATTCCCCGCAGCTTGCTGCGTAAGTTTTTTGTTCAAGCGTCTAAGCGTTTTAACTGGTAGTTGTAATACCCCGCTTCGCGTAGCGAGATAGCTTGCTGCGGGGTTGTTTATTTTTTTGTTTCAGGTAGTTGTGTTTGTAGGGTGTGTGCGAGGTCATGGTGGAACCGCTGCGCTTGTTCCACCCTACGTTTTGTTTTGTTTTGTGTTGGATAGAGATAGAGCAGCAGAACAAAAAACGATGAACGGCTTAGTGCTGCTATCTATCCGGGTGGAACAAGCATGCGGTTCCACCTTCGGGTTTTACTCGGTGTTGAATAATAATGTGGAACAAAAAATCGATGACCACTCCAGCCCCATCATCTATCCGGGCTGGGCCTGACGGCTATGTTATTTGGGGGTAATCAGGTGTTTACAACGCCTTTGCCGCAGCCAGCACTTCATCCACATGGCCTGCGACTTTCACTTTGCGCCATTCCTGACGCAGTACGCCTTTTTCATCGAGTAAAAATGTACTGCGCTCAATGCCCATCACTTTTTTGCCGTACATGTTTTTTTCCTTGATCACATCAAACAGTGTACACAGTGTTTCTTCTTTGTCGGATAACAGGTCAAAAGGAAATTCCTGTTTGGCTTTAAAGTTTTCATGTGATTTGATGCTGTCACGCGATACACCCAGCACGACGGTATTAGCACGTTTAAATTTGTTGTAATCATCACGGAAATCCTGGCCTTCGGTGGTGCAGCCGGGGGTGCTGTCTTTGGGGTAAAAATAAATCACCAGTTTTTTGCCTTTGAAATCGGCCAGTTTGAGAGTTTGCTCCCCTGTGGCGGGTAGTTCAAAACTGGGGACTTTTTTATCGATACTGACTTTACTCATGTTTTCTTTTTTCCTTTGTCTTTCTTAAACCTGGGTTTAACCTAAACTGATGTGTTAGGTTTAAGGCTTCATGGGTTCCATGGTGGCATCCATGTTTTGGGTTTCGCAAAAATCCAGAAATTCGTCACGCAGTCCGGCAATGTGCATGCTGGCCGGAATGTTGGCAGTGAGATGCAGGGCAAACATGGGTGTGCCGGTGTGTGCGGCGGCGTATTGTGTGGTATTGAGTTCGTGAATGTTGATGTTGCGACTGGAGAAAAAACGTGCCAGTTCATGCACAATGCCGGGCTGGTCAATGGAGATCACTTCGATACAGTAAGGCATCAGGTCTGCCGCAGGTTTACCGGGCTCGGTGCGTTTACAGATGATAGCAAGGCCAAGAGGTTCACTGGAGGCATTTAATGTGTCTTCCAGTTTAGCCAGCCGGTTCCATTTGCCGGAGACCATAAGCATTACCGCGAATTCGCCACCGAGTACGCTCATGCGACTGTCAATAACGTTGCAGCTGCATTCCACTACGGTTTCCGCAAGTTTGTCGATGATGCCCGGTTTGTCTTCTCCGAGAGCGGTGATGACCAAAAAACTTTCCATACGTGATCTCTTCTCTGAGTCGCTTTGAGTATAGCTTATCACCATTAGCCGGTTTCGTCGGCCTGTCCCCCGCTAAAACAGCGGCCGGATGTGCAGACTAAAGTGGCACATGATGTTGTCATCAACAGAGCAGGTCAGTACCATTGCGTCTTTGTCTTTTTCAGGCTTGTTTGTAGCGGAGAATTCCCATGTTTCACGGCAGTATGGTGGCCCTGGTCACGCCCATGAAGGCCGACGGTGCGGTCGATAACGAAGCCCTTGAGGGTTTGGTGGATTTTCACATCGAGAACGGGAGCAATGCCATTGTGGTGGTAGGCACCACGGGCGAGTCGGCAACGCTGGACGAGCATGA
Organism: Gammaproteobacteria bacterium; assembly: GCA_015487095.1. Classification (GTDB taxonomy): domain Bacteria; phylum Pseudomonadota; class Gammaproteobacteria; order SZUA-152; family SZUA-152; genus SZUA-152. Next base: position 18,467 of record WFQM01000313.1, read on the forward strand.
GCATTGTGCGGCTATTCGGCGTGTGGTTGAGCATGCCGCCGGGCGTATCCCGGTTATTGCCGGCACCGGTGCCAATTCTGTTCGTGAGGCTATTACCCTCACCCGCTGTGCTATGGATGCGGGGGTCGATGCTTGTTTGTTGGTTACTCCTTATTACAACAAACCCACACAGGAAGGATTGTATTTGTACTATCGTACTGTGGCAGAAACCGTTCCTATCCCACAGATCCTGTACAATGTGCCCGGCCGTACCGCAGTAGATATGTTGCCGGAGACGGTGGAACGTCTGGCGGACATCAGCAATATTATTGGCATCAAAGAAGCGACAGGTGATCTCGCCCGAGGGCAGGAAATTCTTGATCGTTGCGGTGACCGGCTGGATCTTTACAGTGGTGACGATGCCACGGCCATGGAGTTGATTCTCATGGGAGCCAAAGGGGATATCTCTGTGACTGCGAATGTGGCTCCCAGAGTCATGCAGGAAATGTGCGCAGCGGCTCTGCGTGGTGATCGTGGCGAAGCTGAGCGTCTCGATCAGCAGCTGATGCCCCTGCATGAAAATCTGTTTCTTGAATCCAATCCGATTCCAGTGAAATGGGCGTTGCAGGAAATGCGGCTGATTTCCGAGGGTATTCGCCTGCCTCTGACACCATTGGCTGCGGCCTGTCATGCACCGTTACGTGCGGCTATGCAGCAGGCGGGTGTGTTGTAATGTGATATCAGCTACGTCACACATTCATTCATTGTTTAATGACCTGTCCCATACGAGTTGCCCAATATCAGGAGAACGCAGTGCCGATGCCGTCTGTTTTTCACAAGAGAATTTCCTCCTCAGCTTTGCACGGGCTGTTTTTGCTGATGATTGTCACTACGCTGAATGCCTGTAGCTGGTTTGCGGGTGAAGATGGACAGGCCGGCGACGCCCGTTTACTGGCACCGTTGGAAATACCGCCGGATTTGGTGACTCCTCAGGCTGACCCACGATTGGCGCGGCCGGTATTGCCCGAATTGGGCAGCTCTTCCGCTAAACCGGTAACGCAGACTGTCGATTGTCAGTGCAATGAGCCGCCACGTATCGGTGAGCGGGTATTGCCTGCGGGCAAAGGGGTACAGCGCATGCGTGAAGGTTCGCGCCGCTGGTTGGTGGTGGAAGCTGAACCTGAACAGGCCTGGCCTCTGGTGCGTAAGTTCCTCGACATGCGTGGTTACCGCGTACAGCGTGATGAACCGGCCATTGGCCTGCTGGAAACCGACTGGAAAGCACAATATTCTGATGAACAACCGGCCGGGAATGCACAAGCCAACTGGCGCGAAAGCTTGCGTATTCGCATTGAGCCCGCCGAAAAGCCCGGTTATACGGAGATTTTTCTGACACAGCGTAATAGCCAACGAGTGGCAGGCGAGGGCGAACAGGCGAGCCGCTGGGAGTTGCGTCCGGCTGATGAAGGTCGCGCTGTGGAAATGCTTAATCGTCTGGCGCGTTATCTTGCTGCTGAAAATGTGAGTGATACGGTGCCGTTACAGCCACTGGATGCACGCATTGATGTGGACAGCGAGCAGAGCACAGCAATCATTGTTAAGGCCGGGTTTGATGTAGTCTGGCGTCGCACCGGCCTGGCGCTGGATGCTCTGGGTTTCACTATTGAAGACTTTGACCGTAGCAGTCGTATTTACCATGTTTATAATGACTTGCCTTCGGGCTTGTCGGAAGAAGAGCTGAATTTTGGCAAAAAGAAGAGCGCCACGGTGCGTGAAGAATATTGGATTCATGTGCGGGAAAAGGGTGAGTTTACCCATGTCAGTGTGCGCAATCAGGCAGGTGATGTAGACGAATCCCAGATTACACGGAATCTGCTGGTGCTGTTGCTGGGTCAACTGGAATGAGAAAACCGCTGAACCTGACCAACGGCTCCTGAATGCGCTTTGCTTCACTGGGTAGTGGTAGTCGCGGTAATGCGATGCTGGTTGAGCAGGGTAATACCTGTGTGCTGGTGGACTGCGGATTTTCCATGAAAGAAACCGAGGCACGGCTGGCGAAACTGGGCAGCTCTGCGGAGGCCATCAGTGCAGTACTGGTTACCCATGAGCACGGTGATCACATTAATGGTGTGGGCGCGCTGGCACGAAAATACGCTATCCCGGTATGGGCCACAGGAGGCACTTTTGCGGCAGACCGGCTGGGTGTACGGATCGAAAAAAAACGTATTTGCAGTCACAGCACATTTGCTATTGATGACATTGAAGTACAACCGTTTCCCGTGCCGCATGATGCGCGTGAACCGTGTCAGTTTGTCTTTGGTAACGGCGACAAACGCCTTGGCTTGCTGACGGATGTGGGCAGCCGGACGCCGCACCTGGAAATACAGCTGTCCGTTTGTGATGCGCTGGTACTGGAATGCAACCATGATGTGACATTGCTGGCGAACGGCGAATACCCTCCTTCACTCAAGCGACGAGTGGGCGGAGATCAAGGGCATTTGAGCAATGTACAGGCTGCGGATATTTTAAGTCGGATTGATACCTCAAAGCTGACGCAACTGGTGGCAGCGCACTTGAGTGAAAAACATAATACACCGGCTTTGGCTCAGGCTGCTTTGGCTGATGTCATGGGGTGTTCTGCCGACTGGGTAAGCATCGCCGACCAGCAGACAGGGTTTGCGTGGCGTGATGTTTAATCGGGATACTATTTCGTGTGCGTTCCCAGGGGTGTTAACACCTCCCTAAATAAAAACAGATTTTTTGTGAAACTTAAAAGGGTAAAAAAATGGAAAAACGTGAAGAACTTTATGCCGGTAAAGCCAAGTCCGTTTATTACACAGACGATGAAAATAAACTGATCCTGCATTACCGCAATGATACCTCTGCCTTCGACGGTGAAAAAATTGAGAAGCTGGATCGCAAGGGTGAAATCAACAACAAATTCAGTGCGTTCATTATGCAGAAACTGGAAGAAGCGGGCGTGCCCACTCATCACGAAGAACTGTTGTCTGCTGAAGAAACTGTGGTTAAAAAACTCGACATGTTTCCTATTGAATGTGTGGTACGCAATATTGCCGCTGGTAGTATCTGCAAACGACTGGGCGTGGAAGAAGGTATTGACCTGAACCCGCCCACCTTTGAATTTTTTCTCAAAAATGACGAACTGCATGATCCGATGATCAACGAATATCACATTCGTGCGTTTGGTTGGGCGGATGATGAAGCCGTAGAAAAAATGAAAGAGCTGACTTTTAAGGTAAATGGTGTTCTTACCAAATTATTTGCCGATGCTGGTTTGCTGCTGGTGGATTACAAATTGGAATTTGGCCGTTTCCAGGGTGAAATTTATCTGGGTGATGAATTCACCCCTGATGGCTGTCGTCTGTGGGATAGCGAAACCCGCAAAAAACTGGACAAAGACCGCTTCCGTCAAGGGCTGGGCGGTGTCGTTGAAGCCTACGAAGAAGTCGCTCGCCGGTTGGGTGTTGACTTGTCGTAAAAACAGTACCTCTGGGCCAGAGGTTTTCTCTGGCCCATCATTTCCGAAAACTCACCACCAAACATCTAAAGTTTGTTTTTTCCCCTGCCGATGCATCGGTAACAGAGGCTTATGCCTTCACAACGGCTGAGTATGAACGGCCATAATTCCTGGGGAAAAATGTGTATTTTTTCAAAAATCTATCGATCAAAGTGAAAGTTACGGCCGGTTTCGGCCTGATGCAGCTGATTATTGTGGTGATTTCGCTGAACGCTTTAATGAGCCTGTCCACGCTGCAAAATGACTTGACGAACATGGCGGGTGAAATTCAACCAGAGGTGCTCAATGGGTTGATTGAGCAGATGAATGCCACCGAGGTATTGCTCAGTTCGATGCTGGTTTTTGGCCTGGTGTTGGGGTTGATCATTGCCTGGGGCATCTTGAAGATGATCCTTACTCCTTTGCAGGCCGCCCTGGATGTGATGACCGATATTGTGGGAGGTGAGGGTGACCTGACCCGACGGCTGGATGATTCCAGCAACGATGAAATCGGTAAATTATCCAGCGGTTTCAATCAGTTTGCCAGCATGGTACATAATATTATCCGGGAAATTATGGGTCACACAGAACGATTAACCCATTCGGTAGACCGTCTGACTGTCGTTACCGAAGAAACCAGCCAAGGGGCTGATCGTCAACAACATCAAACGGATGCTGTAGTCGCAGCGGTGAATGAACTGGCGGCCACGGGTCAGGAAGTCGCACGCAATACCACAGAAGCAGCAGAAGCAGCACAAAATGCTGAAAATGCCTCCAGTGAAGGACGTACCGTGGTGGGTAAAACCATCGATGCCATTGATAGTCTGGCCGGGGAAGTGGAACGCGCAGGAGAAGTGATCAACCGCCTGGAAGCTGACAGCGAAGCCATTGGCGGCGTACTGGACGTGATTCGCGGTATTGCCGAACAAACCAACCTGCTGGCACTGAATGCCGCCATTGAAGCGGCGCGTGCGGGTGAACAGGGAAGGGGGTTTGCCGTAGTGGCCGATGAAGTGCGTACTCTGGCTTCCCGTACCCAGGAATCCACCTCGGAAATCCAGACCATGATCGAACGCCTGCAAGCCGGTTCGCAGGAAGCTGTGAAAGTGATGAACAAAAGCAAAAAAGATGCCGATGCTACTGTAGAACAGGCAGTGCAGGCGGGTGCTTCTTTGCAAGCGATTTCCGAGGCCGTCACGGTGATCAATCAAATGAATGTGCAGATTGCCACAGCTGCTGAAGAGCAGAATGCGGTAGCAGAAAACATCAACCAATCGGTAGTTAACATCAGCGACATCACCGAACAGACTGCGGCGGGTGCGCAGCAAACCGCCTCAGCCAGTAATGAGCTGAATGAACTGGCAGGGCATTTGTCGGGGATTGTCCGGCAGTTTAAAGTCTGAGAAATTCTTTTATCTTCAGCATCATAGCCGTTCTCGCTACGACTCAACTGATGTGTCAGGTTTTGCGGGGTTGTTTATTTGAAGGCCGGTTGTAGAGCTAAAGGGGGAGGGGAGTGTGGTCGAGCCAAGGCATATTTCTTCAGGATTGTTGTGCCCCATTTCTTACATTTTATGTGTGTTTTATTTCAAGTGGCATTGCCGACAAAGCTCCGGGTCTTTCATGCGCAGTGCCGCGAAGGACTGGTGCGGGTCATGGCAGGTGGCGCAACTCATTACACCGTCGTGTAGCGGTAGAGTATTCTCGGGCGTAGTGACGGGAATGCCGACCACATGCTCTCCGGCGGTGATGCGGTCAATATGGCAATCAGCACAAAGACCGGATAGGGGCTGAATGAGATCATTGGCGCTGGGAGTGGCGGTGGCATGACAGTCGGAGCAAGCGTGGTCTGCCGCACCGATATGGGTACTGATAAGCAAAACGGCCATTGCAAGTCCCTGCATCATCATTTTCATTATCCTAAATTAATCAGTTGAGCCGTCGCGAGAGCGGCTAAGGTGCTCAAGAGCAATGACTTTTTCGGTTATTTTGAATGAAAGCGTATCCCCCATACGGTGAGTTCAAAATGTTCGAAAAAGTCCTTGAGATTGGGTGCATTAGACGTTCGCAGTAGGCTCAACTGATTAATTTAGGATTATATCGCTTTTCATCGTTATGCTCCTTTCCGGTTATCGGGCGGCTGACAGGTTTTTATTGCCTGGGGTGATGCCTGATACCGATGTCAATGTTGCTATCACCGGGCTGTCATTATTTTTTTGCTGTTCAATGCGCACCGGTAAATAACCCAGTTGCTCGGCACACCATAATGTGGTTTTTCGGCTGCCTTTGGTACGACGCAAGCGTATCGTGTCGAAGCTCCCCAGTTTTGTGCGAATGCGTTCCTTACCGATGATTTCAATATCGTAATATTTCAATTTGCCGCCGTCGGCAACGGGATAGCGCAGCGTGGTTTTGCTGGTGGGCAAGTCCTGCATGATGCGTAGCTGGTAAAGCAGTTTGTCCTGAGTGCCATGTTCCAGCGGCATGGACCAGGGTTCGCCGTTGATGGTGTTGATCACCCGGTTTTTATCCCAGTCAAAATCCAGTTGTACGTTACGTTTTTTTTTGCTGCCGCTATTAAAAAAAGTGTAGTGCTCAGGCCGGGGCTGGCCGTGGAAAAATGTCCACAGGCTGCGTTCGACGACTTGTCCACTGGTTAGCAGGCGGGCGACGCCTTTAGGGCGGGTGATGGACTCAAACTGATAGTATTTGCCATCGTGACTGAGTACACGCTTGGTTTCACCGATGGTCATGCCGGATGTTTTTACGGCATACACGGCGGTAAACTGCTGGGGTAATGGTGTTGCGTAGCTTGGGTTTATTGCCAGCAGCGTGCCAAGCAGTGCAAGTAAACGGAGGGAGTGATTAATCATGAGTGGTCTCTACCGTGGTCTGTGTAGGCAGCGCGGGTAACAGCAAACTTAGCACGCCGGAAAGCAGAGTGCAGCCCAGTACAAACAAGTGCAGGTTTACCGCTGCTTGCAGCGCTTCTGCCGGGGCGATGCCAAACGGTGCCAGTCCGGCTACGACGCCGGCCTCATAAGTACCTGCGCCAGCTACGCCATGAATAGGTAATACGCTAGTGAAGTCGCCGAGCGTGGCTCCAATCCATGCTGTGCCCAGAGGAATATCGGAAAACAGAGTGAGTATCCAGGCAAATACCGCGAGTTTGATAGACCAGTTGAGCAGCGTCCATAACCAGGACCGCCAAAACAGGCGCGGTTGTTGCGGCAGGCTTTCCAGTATGCGTTGCA
>WFQM01000314.1 GCA_015487095.1 Gammaproteobacteria bacterium
CACTAAAACCGGCCGCTTCGCGGGCGCTACGGTGAAGCCTGCCTTTTTTGCCAGCAGAAGCTCCCATGTATTGCTCAAAGAGACCTCGAAAGGTCGCATCGGGTTCCATATCGCGCTGTTCACACAGATGTCGAAACCAGCGTGTACCAATTTCCACATGCCCGATTTCATCCTGGAAGATAATCTCCAGCACCTTCACTGCCGCATGATCGCCATGATCCGCCAGTTTTTTCATAATACCTGGCGTCACATCCAGACCGCGTGCCTCCAGCACCCGTGGCACCAGCGCCATACGCACCAAAGGATCATGCGCGGTTTTCTGCGCCATTTCCCATAAACCGTTGTGCGCATCAAAATCACCGTAATCATAACCCAGTGACTGCAAATGCTCGCGCATTAACTGGAAATGATAGGCTTCTTCATCCGCCACTCGCATCCAGTCGTCATAATAGGCGTCCGGCATATCACGAAAGCGGTACACCGCATCCAGCGCCAGATTGATGGCATTGAATTCGATATGGACAATAGCATGGATCAACGCCGCGTGACCTTCCGGGGTATGCAGACTGCGGCGGTGCAGGTCTTTTGGTGCCACCAAGCGGGGGCACTCGGGACGGCCAGGACTACCAACAGGTTCAGGTTTTCCGCTACGTATCAGTGGAATATTGCCCAACCGCCACGATTGAAAAGTGCGGCGGGTCACCGAGGCTTTTTTATCAGGTATGCATAGCAACAGACACTGGTCAGCTGACTCAAATAAATTCATATGCGGGATATTACGGCTATGCAAGCCTAATTGAAAATGTGTCGGCCAAAATAGCGGTTAACCCGTACGCTGATCAACGTTTCAGTATCGACTCCCAATGCTGCTCCCAGGGGCCGTCAATGACAGGAATGTGAATTAAGGGCTAAATTGCTCTGTTTTCAGCGCATGCAGCAAAGTTGGGGTAATGAAAACCCAACGCAAAGGCGCAGAGATGCAGAGAGCGCAAAGGATGAGAGGATAACGGGCAAAGAATATCTTTTTGCGTTCTCTGCATCTCTGCGCCTTTGCGTTAGATTTTATGACGCTGTGATTCGTGGCCGGAGAACGACCTGTTCCGCTGAATGTAAACCAGTGATTTTATTCGTTTGGATATTTTTAGCGCTTAATTCACGTTATGTCTCATAAATGCACATTATGAAAAAATGAACCGCCGACTTCACGATACTTGCCACCACTACAACGATTTCTGTCTAGCATTGTACCAGCACCTGCACTGTGTACTCCGCATGAGTGCTGCCTCCCACACCATCAGGAGCGGTAAATGAAATAACGTGTTCACCGGGAGTCAGATTGTTGGCAATAAGGTATTCACCACACCCCAAATCACCATCAAGACTGGAGTTCCAGCGACAGTCATCTTCGTCAGCACAACCATCAGGCGAATAGGCACAACCTGCCAGCTCCACGACTTCGCTCTGTTGCGTCTGCCCGTCCTGTGGCACGGGCGAGATCATCGCTTGAGCAGGCGTCCGACTCACTGCAAACATTTCGGTTTCTGCTGTGGTGGTACGCAGCAAGGTGGAGGCCATCACTTGCAGTTTGCAATTTTTGCCACTGGGCAGTTGATCAAGGTCCACCTTGTATTCAGTCTCATCCAGCGCCATAACCAGCGGACGCCAGGTTTTACCACCATCATTTGTATAACGAACAATAGAAGTCACTTGCTCGTCTTTGCCGCATTGTGTTGTCCATTTAAGAGGCACGATACCCGACTGAGCTTCGCCGATGTCAAAGCTGAGTGCCCCAATACTGATTGTCGGTGCTTTTTTAGGGATGTCGATGATAGTCGGCCCATCTGCGTGTCCGCATTTAAAGACTAACCTGGCGGCACCATCCAGCATGGGAATGGCTTCCGAGTACCCGGTGTGGGAATCATCATGACTCTGATGTGCTTCTCCCAATACCAGACGTTTCGCCCACAACACACTACCCTGTTCATCATGCAATTCAATGGAGTGTTCGGTGGGCTCACCATTACTGTTGCCACCCAGCCCCTCCATGGAAAATCCACTTTGTAAATCCACATCGCCGTTGCAGCTCACGCGAAAATCAAGATACAGATGTTCTTGTAGGTGACGCAGATTTTTTGCACGCCCTCTGGCTTCCACAGCTATCGGTGAGGGCTGATTGTTGATGTCGCTGATAAGCGCACGATATGTGCAGGGTGAAACCCAGGGATTGCCGCAATAGCCCATAAAATCATTGCTGTTCGACGGGGTGTAAACTTTTCCGGTGGCGTAATCCATTCCAAATTCACTGATAGCAGCAGACCGGGGATGGGTATAGTGCGGGTAACTCGGGTCCGGCCCGCCAGCATCACAACCGGAAGCATGACGGCTCCTCAAAGCATGTCCCAATTCTTGCGCCATTATGCTGCCATCACCAACAAAACTGGCACCGACGTTACCACCACCACAACCACCATAGGCGGTAGGAATCCCTTTTTTCATCAACGCATAATGATTCGCATCCTGACCCGAGGCATTGTACAGCGCACGCAACTGACGCCACAAAGCGTTCCACCCCTGACCACAACCACCACCAGCGGTATTGGTCAGATCACCGGCAAAATGAATCACATCATAAGAAAGAAAATTGAAACGTGACATAGGCCAGGTCTTGCGCAAATACACACTGGTGGCAATAAAATCGCTCAGAGAGGGGGCTGTCTTCAAAACACCATTACGATGATAATGCACGCCATGGGCACGAATGCGCACCACCGGCACACGAATAAAAGTCAGGATACGACCCTGCCAGGGCGTATATTTCCATTGCCCGCCAACAAATACTTTACAACGGCTGTAGACCACTAATCTTCCACGCGCATAAAAATCCGCAATACGGAAATTCAATGTGTGGTTGGCGTTACCACGATCAATCGCCATAGCCCGCCGCCCGGCGGTGGAACCATTTAATACAATGGCTTTTCTGTAAGGTTGACCCGCAACATCGGTGCGCTTAAACCATACTTCACCTTGTACGGCACCAGCGGCCTGCCACCATGGTTTGGCGAGATTGGGATAAACACGAATCGTGAGATGTTTGCGCTCGATTAACGGCACGGCATTGTCCGTTTCATCATGAGAAGCATGCTGGCTATGTGAAGACGTGTAAAACTGTGTTGCCTGAGTTGCCTCCATTCCTTCGATATTAAAAATAAAAGTCGGTGCCAAAATAGTCGATGGAATAATATGAGAAAAAGCACCGCTATCGACTGCATTATCTTCAATCGTTTCTGCTTCTGTCGGCATACCAAGCGACATATTCAGTGTGGCAGGAGCCTCTGTATCGAGTGATTCCACTGCACCAGGGGGTGCAACACCCAACCCCGCTTCCTCAATATCAAAAAACTCGGTCGTTCGCAGGAACCTCTGCTCAATCCCGATCTCAGGCTCGCAAGCAGGCTGACGCTCTATCTGCTTTTCCATTATTGTTCTCCCTGCTATGCGGTAAGCATTGCATAATTTCGACGAATTCAAGGCACAACATCAGACACCTTCTTAAATCCGCGAGTATCCCCACCACATAACAGTCACTCGCGTGACCCGGCACAATCTACATCCACACAGCAAACACAACAAGCACTTGATTACAATGTGGGAATATTCACCAAACACTTTGTTCACGCTCAATAAACAAACGCTCTCAAGCAGGCTGCGGGGAATTGAATCCCCAAAACCTAAAGGCACTCCAGCATCAGACGCTACATTACAGAAGCATTGCCCTTACCCCATAATTTTCCGAGACCCCGGACACCATGTTTGTTCGACTGATCACATCACTGCTTATTTTTTCCTTGCTGCTAACCCCGGCATCAATTTCAGCCAATCATGCACCCAACGTAAATCATGGGAAATTAACCAGCAAAAATAAAAAACTGAATTCTGTTTATAAAAAACAAACGGAAAAAATTCAGAATGCCTTCAGGCAATATCAAAAAAAAGCGGCAAAAATCTGGGGAAAGGAGGCCGTCATGCCCAGCGCAAAGCGTGATGTTACTTATCGCAACAATTTCAAAGAACGCAGCATTGTGGATTACGACGAAGGCATGGTGAAAATTGAGCTGGCCCTGAAGCCCGGCATTGCAAAAAACCCAAAACACAGACAGCGAAAACTGATATCCGCCATCAAAAAAACGATTAAACAAGGACCGGACAATCGTTCCATTATCAAAGTTGCCAAACGTCCCTCACCGCCGCGCAGTAAACACCCTGCGATATTGGCTGGTCTGGTGGCCAATATCGATAACTCACCGCTTGACTCAAAAAATCTGACAGAATTTGCCAAGGCAATAGCAGCCGCCATGAAAGCTCGCAATCTCACAGGCAAAGATGGAAAACAGCGCGTAGTGATCAGTACACAATTCAGTCTGGTACCAGACCACATCCGTGTTCGCGCACAAAAATTCAGCGAAAGCGTACACAGCTATGCCCATAAACATAATATTCCCGCGCCACTTATTTTCGCGATTATTGAAACAGAAAGTGCTTTTAATCCCAGAGCAAAATCACCTGTTCCGGCTTTTGGTTTAATGCAACTGGTACCCAAAAGCGGCGCGCGTGATGCCTATAAGTTTATCTATTCAAAAGACAAGGTGGTCAAGGAGAAATATCTGTACGATCCAGATAACAATATAAAATTAGGTACCGCTTATCTGCATTTGCTGTACTACAAACATTTCAAAAGGATCAAAGACCCTGAGGCCCGCACCCTGGCCACCATTGCTGCTTACAATGCTGGTTCAAACAGCGTAATCCGCTCCTTCACCGGCCGATACACCAAACGAAACTATGCCAGTCGTTATTCGTGGCGTCGCCACGCCTACAATAAAATCAACAAACTCAATGCTGATGAGCTTTACACACATTTTCGTGCCCATCTGCCCGCAAAGGAAACACGGGATTACCTCAAAAAAGTACGCCTCCGTATGGGAAAATATGAAATTTAATTTCAGGGTATAACCAGAATATGGAAAGCCCCTCCACCTGATCTTCCTCACTCAAAAGGGAGCAGGAGTGAAAATACCGTTCAAGTTTTCAACTCGCCCTGCCGACATCGAAATCATCTAACTATCAGGTAGTTGGCAATATTACGCTTGATACATGGCGATGCATCTAATAGCATCCAATAAAAACCACTTACTTAACGCGCAATAAGAGAGTCCCCATGAACAGTTCACGTTTATTCCAGGGTGCGGCAATAGCTGCATCACTGGCGCTTGCCGCCTACATCACTGTCGTGTACGTACTGGAAGGAAAGGAGGATAGCAAAACTGCCACAGCATCCTCCGGTAACGTGGCAAGCCACAATGTCACACGCGATATTTTAAGCTACGTCCCTGCTGACACAATCTATTTTTTTGGTGGGCTTGAACCTGCATCACTGAAAGATATGATAAAAATCATTGAGCCTCAATGGGGGTTTATGCAGCCCGCAGACTTTAAAAAATCACTCGATCAACAATTACCCAATAACAAAAATATGCCGCCAGCAGTAAAAATGTTAACCGGATTGTTCATTGAGTATTTGACTGCGTTTAAAGACCTCGAAACGGTACAAAATACGCTGGGGCTCGACGATGAGCTGGACGCCGTTCTTTATTCCATCGGCACCACACCGGTAATGCGTATCAAACTGGCTGACACAAATGCATTTAACGCCTTTATTAAAAGTGCCGAAACAATGGCACAGGTAACATCGGTGCAGGAATCACAGGGTGAACTTTCATTTAAAACATACCGTTTCTCTACATCCGGAAACGACCGTCAGAACGCTACTGATGCCAAACTCGTCATCAGCGTAAACAACGACTACGCCCTGATCACCTTGTTAACATCATTGGAAGACCAGGCAACCCGTGACCTAATACTGGGTGTAAAAAAACCAGTAAACTCCCTGGCTGACGCAACACTGTTAACAGACCTCACGTCCAGACATAATTTCCATCCGGCTTATCTTGGTTACATAAACCATGAGGAAATCGTCAAAGGCCTGACCACCCCGGATGGCAACGAATTTGGCCGCATGCTGGGAACATTGCTCAACACCGTCAGCGCACAGGAAATGCCGGAACCAATACCTGATCAAACTGATGAGGATGCCGAACAAACATCCACCGCACAAAATAAACCCGTGACAAAAAATCCACTGGCGCCCATACAAACAACTGCATGTCGCACCGAGCTTCTGACAATCACTCAAGCATGGCCACGCACCGTCTTTGGTTACACCGAACTCGACCTGAAGAAAAAGCCCATAAAAATGGCCGCACGCATGATGGTTGAAAATACCGATGCGGCATTCATGCAGCGATTACAACAACTGCGCGGTTTCATTCCAGCGCATGTCCGCAAAATCGACAGCAGACCTGCCCTGGGTTTTGGCCTTGGCTTTAACATCGACGAACTGACACCGGTAGTCAGCCAGATGTTCACGGAATTCACACAAAAGGATTATCAATGCCAGCTTCTGGCAGAAATGAAACAAAGTCTTGTTGGCTCCAACCCGGTGCTCGCATTGGGTATGATGACGGGCATGGCTGCGGGCGTGCAAGGCATCTCCGCCACCGTACTGGATATCGATGCCTCCATGAACCTGGAGCAAAAAGGTGCTATGCCCGATGTTCGCAGTCTTGATGCAATTATCACTCTCTCGGCAAAAGAGCCGCAACGTCTGCTCCTGATGGTTGCCAATTTCCAGCAAGGTATGCCACCCATTCAGCTCCCCGATGACGGCACACCAATCGACTTCCCCATTCCTCTGCCAACATCTGATCTCGGTAACGTTAAACTGGCATTAAAAGGAAACCACATTGTGGCTTACATCGGAGACAAGGCTGAACAGCTCGCGCAAACCATGGCAAACGATCCTCTCGCAGCGACGGGCATGTTTGCACTTAATATAGACTTTGGAAAATATATGAAACTTGTCAATAATTTTGTGCAGACCGTTGATACCACAGACGGGAAAATATCCAAACAGGACAAGGCCATGTTAGAAGAAATGGCAAAAATGGATGTGCAGTTCGTCGAGTCTTTCGACATTACTCCTCAAGGCATCGTCATCGATGTAACAATGACAATGCACTGATAAACAACAACCCTGAACAAGTGTTCCAGTACACCTGAAAGTTATATTGTCGTGGCACTGACAAGTGGCGTGTTATAAACACAGAGATCGCAGAGGCACAGAGGGCACAGAGTATTTAGTGTTTTTTTCTGCGTCCTTTGCGCCTCTGTGACCTCTGCGTTAAATACCCAGTAATCTTTAAAAGCAGTGAGAGCGAAAAAGAGGGAAAAAAGGGAAAAGGTGCTTTGAATAGCAGAGTCCAATGTTCAATCACTTTATTATCAGACCATGCCTGGGCTTGGGACTGATTGATGTGCAGGACTAAATGGTAGTGATTGCTCATTACCGCGTAGGCACAAATATCGATAGAAAAAACGTTGGCTAATTCGGCGAGTTTATCCACGACCCACTGTTTACGGTGTTCATAGCTTTGGCCGGAGAATTCATCGTTGCCACAGAGAAAGGCTCAACGGAGAGCCTGCCCCACGAAGTGCTTTGGGTACACAGCGTGAAATACAGTGGTAGTAAGGGGTTGAATCCAGGCAGACTTGGTTTTTGCTTGGATGGCGAAAAATGCAGG
>WFQM01000315.1 GCA_015487095.1 Gammaproteobacteria bacterium
AGTGGTAGATGAGCTGCGCCGACAGAATATTACTTTGCCTGTTATTATTTTAAGTGCAAAACGCACGGTAGATGATCGTGTAAAAGGATTTCAGTTGGGTAGCGATGATTACTTGACCAAGCCTTTTGCTTTTTCTGAATTATTGGCCCGGACCCAAGCCTTGATTCGACGGGCCAACAATATCACGGAAGCCTCATATATTACTGTACATGATTTATCCATAGACTTGTTAAGCCGAAAGGTAACTCGTGGTATAACCAGAATTGATTTGCAGTCACGGGAATTCGGCTTGCTTGAGTACCTTATGCGTCACGCTGGACATGTACTTTCGAAAACGATGCTTATTGAAAATGTATGGGATTACAATTTTGATCCATACACAAATGTGGTTGAGGCTAGAATTTGTCGTCTACGCGAAAAAGTCGACAAGGGTTTTGACACAGCTTTGGTTCACACTGTGCGTGGGGTTGGTTATGTTCTTAAAGTGGGGGACTAACAAAGCTATTCCGATTGCCCTGCGCCTGACTCTTTGGTATGCGGGTATTTTTACGATATCGTCGTTGATCGCATTCACCATTTTTTATTT
Source organism: Gammaproteobacteria bacterium (assembly GCA_015487095.1). Taxonomy (GTDB): domain Bacteria; phylum Pseudomonadota; class Gammaproteobacteria; order SZUA-152; family SZUA-152; genus SZUA-152. The sequence goes on from WFQM01000315.1 coordinate 587, forward strand.
TTCCATTGAAAAAATTATTCAGGGTCATATCGATGCTAATCTTGTCGAAGATGTCGAAGAGCTTGCTGTTTTATTTAAAGAGGGCGGATTAAATGAATTAAGTCGCGAATTTGACGAAGATATTGCTTCTGATGGAACAGACAAGGTTTTTTTCAGGGTAATCGGGGCGGATGCAAAAACACTGCTTGCTACCGATCTTTCAGCTTGGTTTGATTTGCCACCAGCGGACAGTGTTCGTGATCTGATACCTGAAAAAACTGGATTTTCACTGAAGACGGTTTCAATTGATGGGCAACAACACTCCGCACGGATTATTACGGCATTTATCAGTGATGACAACATCATACAGATGGGTGAATCACTCGAAGAGAGTAACGAGTTTTTAATGGCATTTCGTAATGTATTTGTTGTAACGGTCCCATTAATTATCATTATTGCCTGTCTCTTTGGCTGGTTTATGGCCCGCAAAGCGTTACAGGGTGTTCGGGAGGTTACTGTGGCAGCTATCGATATCACAAAAGGTAATTTGCAACGACGTGTGCCTGAAACAGGCCGTGGCGATGAAATTGATATTCTGGCCAATACATTCAATACCATGCTCAACCGGATACAAGCACTTATAACAAGCATGCAGGAAATGACCGACAATATTGCCCACGATCTTCGCAGCCCTCTTGCACGAATACGCGGCATTGCTGAAGCAACTTTATTGAATGATTCTACTGTTAATGACTTTAAGTCGGTTTCAGGTAATACTATTGAAGAATGTGACCGGCTGTTACATATGATAAACACCATGCTGGATATTACAGAGTCAGAAGCTGGAGTTTTAAAGCGAACGATGACTATTGTTAATATATCCAATATTATTAATAATGCCTGTGATCTATTTCTGCCATTAGCTGAAGATAAAAACATTCGTTTGACGTGCCACATCAAAAAAAACGTCATGGTATACGGCAGCATACAGCATTTGCAACGTATGATCGGCAACTTGTTGGATAATGCCATAAAATACACTAACAACGGTGGCAGCATTACATTTAGTCTGTATCAGAAGAATAAGCACATCGCTATTAATATTGTTGACACTGGTATAGGCATTGCTGAAAAAGACTTTCCTAATATTTTTAAACGGTTTTATCGCTGTGACCAAAGCCATTCACAGCCTGGCTCTGGCCTTGGATTGAGTCTTGCCCGCGCTATTGCGCGTGCACATGGGGGCGATATTTCTATAGTCAGTACAGTACAAAAAGGCAGCACACTGACCATCAGTATTCCCGTGCCTACTTCTTTTTAAGGGACGTGCATGCTCCTAAGCGATAAATGAATGGAATCAGGTTCAGGGGTTGTGACTAAGATCTTTTTGTAAAGTGGAAAATGAACGTATCCAAGGGTTTTGTCGGCGCAATGCGGTGGGCAGTTGGTGACGGGCATCAAGGGCTGCCCGCTTGTTTGGATAGCTGTGATAAATCAAACCAAACCAGGTTTTACCTTTACGGATAGTGTGATAAATGGCAAAAGGTTCATCCAGTGGGTGTTGACGAATGAAGCTACGCAGGGTATTGATGCGGTTGCCCGCAACCATTTGCAAGGTGTAATGGTCAGGGTTTTGTTGGAGTATCCACTCATTTCTGTAGCCGGGCAGGTCAGCGGGAATTGGCAATACGCGTGTTGCCAGAGTAGTCACGGTATCCACAGGATGTTTTACGGCTTCGGTTTCTTTTTTGGCAGGCTGTGGGGTGGCGGCAGGCATTAGCGATAATGTGGCCGTACTGGCGACCGTGGTAATGACTGCGTCCGAAACTGTGTTTTCCATGCTTTCTGGTGCGAGAACAGTATCCGTATCTCTCCCAACAATTTCCTGAGAAGGCGGTTCAGGTTTGCGTGCCTCCTCTGGCTTGGGCATTTCATCGTGCAGCATTGTTGGCGCAGTAACTGGCAGTGAACCCGAAGAAAATTGGCTGGCTGTTGCAGGCTTGCCATCTAACCAGGCATTAAATTCGTCTTGAAAAAAAAGTAGCGTTGCTAATAAAACAATACCGGTCAACGCGGCCACTGCACGTATTTTATTAACATTAGAAGTAGTGCTTTGCGTGTCGCCTGTCGCTGGCAGGCTTTCGATTAACACATTATGTGCAAGACGATTGATTTCACCTGGCCAGCCAATGGACTGTTTGTGGATTTTTTGCAGTACAGCATCAGTGAACAGCTTGTCGGCAGAAAAACCTGCAGCAGACAGGCGGTGCAATATATAATGTGTGGTATGTGCCTGCGAAAAAGGGAGCAGGTCAACATTACGCCGAACAATGTGTACTTGCGGGCCTAACAGGGGATCATGGAAATGTTCATCCAGTTCTCTGGTACCAAATAATATAATACGCAGTAGTGGTTTTTTTTCTACGCTGGTGAGCGCCATCATTTCCAGTACACGCTTGAGGGCGGTAACGGTTAATTGTTCGGCGTTATCGATCAATAGTACAGCTTGCCGTGCATTGTGCTGCAAAGTGGCAAAATGGTGCTGCATGCGCTCAAACAGTTCGCTGTGCGTAGCGCCATGAAAATCCATGTTCATTTGATGAAACAGCTGTTGCAATAATTTTCGCTCATCGATACCGCCACGGGCATCGATACGTGCAACTATCCAGGTATCCAGAGCCTTTAATAAATATTGCTGCAACAGAGTAGTTTTACCACTGCCGGGAGGACCGGCAACAAGCACAAGCTCATTGCCATATTGGGTAAGGTGCAAGAGGATATCCAGTTTTTGCTGACGACCGGGCTCTGCATAAAACAGGTCGTCCTCAATGGCATCAGCAAAAGGCTCGCGTGTCATGTGGTAATGCACGACATAAGATGAGGATGCAGCACTGTTGGTTTCGTACAATTTTGTGGTTGGATTTCTCATGCAGGGGCTTGCTCACCTTTAATGAAAACCACACGGTAGCCACGTTTTATTTGTGCGTCACGCGCGGCGATGAGCGCTGCCAGTGCTTTGTCGTGATCGTCAAAATGTAGCCTGCTTGCCCGGCCGGAGGACCCCTGTCGGCCAGACTCTTTGACCAGTGTCCAGCCACCAATCAAATCTTCCTGCAAAAAAAGGTGACAATAGCGCGGATGACTGTCCATCGCCGGGGGGGTTTGCAGATAGATACGCATGGTATGGTTTCAGGTCAATTCGGTTGCATTGAAGATACGTTCATATTCACGAATAGCGTAACGGTCCGTCATACCGGCAATGTAGTCTGCAATACCGCGTGCGCGCCCACTGTCTGCCTCAGCATTTTCGAGCAGATTGACATGCTGTTGTTGCTCGGGGGGCAACAGCAACGGATCATTGAGAAAGGCATCGAACAGGGAACGAATAATAATGGCGGCTTTGGCGGTCATTCGATGCACGCGATAATGACGGTAGAGATTTTTGCGTAAAAATTGTTTAAGTTCCTGGTTCATGGCTTTCATTTCACTACTGAAGCCCACCAGCGGTTTGTTGAGCCTGGTGATATCGTCGCGCGATGACGGATTGGCCGCTTTGATGCATTCGCGGGTATTGTGTATAAAATCGGTGACCTGATCGTTGATCATGCGGCGGATGATTTCGTGAATAGCACGTTTTTCAGGAATATCGGGATACGCAGACATCACCGCAGTATGTTGTTCTTTAAACAGGCGGACATCACATAAGCTGTTAATATCGATAAGTCCGGCGCGTAACCCGTCATCAACATCGTGATTATTGTAGGCAATTTCATCGGCAACGTTGGTGATTTGTGCTTCAAGCCCTGGCTGTTGCTTATTCAAAAATCGCTGGCCCAGCTCCCCCAGTTTTTTTGCATTGCTTATAGAGCAATGTTTAAGAATACCTTCACGGGTCTCAAAGGTGAGATTGAGGCCGTTAAATTCGGCATATTTTTCTTCCAGCTCATCAATAATACGCAGTGATTGCAGGTTATGCTCAAAACCACCATAGTCTTGCATACATTCGTTGAGGATATCCTGGCCTGCATGACCGAAGGGTGTATGCCCTAAATCATGAGCCAGGGCGATAGTTTCACTGAGGGTTTCATTGAGATGCAATACACGGGCGATGGAACGGCTGATTTGTGCGACTTCAATGGAATGGGTAAGGCGGGTGCGAAACATATCGCCTTCATGATTGACAAAAACCTGCGTTTTGTATTCCAGCCGACGAAATGCACCGGAATGAACAATGCGGTCACGATCACGTTGATATTCTGAGCGGGTGTTAGGTGGCGGTTCAAAAAAACAACGCCCGCGCGAGCCTGTTTCGTGCGTGGCCCAGGGCGCGAGACCGTCAGAGGCAATAGAATCAGTTGGCCGCGTGATGGAAGGCATCGAGCGTGTCCTGTAACAGTTTGGGCTCGTAATCATCGCTGACGTAACTGGAGCCAATGTGGTTCAACAGAACCAGGCGGATGACACCTGCCTGCACTTTCTTGTCTACGGCCATAAGTTCCAGAAACCGTGCCGCATCCATTTTCTCAGGCGTTTTTACCGGCAGTCTGGCGGCTTCAAGCAAGGTTCGTGTGCGTTCAAGCTGGGACTGACTAAAGTTGTTTTGCCGATGTGACAGATCAGCCGCCATTAACATGCCGGTGCCTACGGCTTCGCCATGTAACCAGGTGCCATAACCCATGCCCGCTTCAATAGCGTGACCGAAAGTGTGACCAAGGTTTAACAATGCACGTTGTCCGCTTTCTTTTTCATCAGCGGCAACGATATCGGCCTTGATTTGGCAGGAGAGCTCTATGGCATAAGTCAGCATTTCTGCATCGCGTTGCAGCAGTTTATTTATATTACCTTCCAGCCAGCCAAAAAAATCTTCGTCCTGAATCAGGCCGTATTTGATGACTTCCGCGAGACCTGCCGAGAGCTGCTGGTCATCCAGGGTGTCAAGTGTGTTGATGTCAATCAATACACATTGTGGCTGATGAAAGGCACCAATCATGTTCTTGCCCATGGGGTGGTTAACACCGGTTTTCCCGCCCACCGATGAGTCTACCTGCGCCAGTAACGTGGTGGGTATCTGAATGAAGTTAACACCCCGCTGGTAACAAGCAGCGGCAAAGCCGGTGATGTCACCGACTACGCCACCACCCAGTGCTATGAGCGTACACTGGCGGTCAAACCGGTGTTGCAACAGCGCATCAAAAATCAGATTGGCTGTATCGAGTGTTTTGTATTTTTCACCATCGGGAAGAATAACGGTTTCACATTGCCAGGCACCCAGGGCTGAGCGTGTTTTTTCAAGATACAGCGGTGCCACAACTTCATTGCTGACCAGCAAAACCTGATGGCCATGAATATGAGGAGCCAGCAGCTTGTCCTGACCAAGCAATCCCTGGCCAATATGGATAGGATAACTGCGCTCTTTCAGATTGACGGTGAGGGTTTTCATGATAAGTACATTGTGTTGTTTGTGTTAAAGGTTATGCTGGGTCGCAAGTTCGGCCAATTTTTTAACAACATTGCGTACCGGGCTGCTATCCGTTTCAATAATTTCGTCGGCGACTTCGCGATACAACGGGTCACGTATGGCCAGAATTTCTTCCAGCTTTTTGTGTGGATCAGCCGTTTGCAATAACGGGCGGCTTTTATCCTTACCCGTTCGGTTGACCAACTGTTTCAGAGGGGCATTGAGATACACTACAAAACCCTGTCGGGTAATCTGGTCACGGTTTTCGGGATCAAGGATTGCACCTCCACCCGTAGCTAGAATAATGTTCTGCATTTGTGTTAGCTCAGAAATGATCATTTTTTCCCTGCGGCGAAACCCCGCCTCTCCTTCCAGCTCAAAAATAAGTGGAATATTGGCTCCTGTTCGCTCTTCGATAACGCGGTCACTGTCGTAAAAAGTGCGGCCCAGTTGACGGGCGAGTTGTTTGCCTATGGTGGTTTTACCCGCCCCCATGGGACCAACAAAAATGATATTTTGCGCCATTTTGTTTGGATACCTGTTGTTGTGCTCAGCGTTTACTTGCAGGGATTATATACCCGTAGCGATTGAGATTTCGGTTTTGCTGCGGGAATAACCAATAGGGCATTCAACCCGTTTTCCCATCACAAAATAAAAATGACACTACGATGCACTGCCAATGCCTTTTGCGGCGATTTTCAGCCTAAGATCAAATCTTATTTGCCGTCTCTACACCCCCGCAATATCTCTTTTACTTTCAAATCACTGGGTTTGAATGCTTTGTTTAAAACAGCAGGAGCATTTAACGGTGTGGCGGCTCCGCACATAAACACATCAAAGGCAGCATAGTTTCGCTCCGGCCAGGTATGTACGCTGATATGTGATTCTGCAAGTACGGCAACACCTGAAATACCACCACTTTCTGAAAACTGATGTAAGTGAATGTGCAACAATGTTGCGTGGCAAGCCGTAACACAGCGCTTCAATACTTCTTCGATGTACCGACGATCATCCAACCGGGAAGCGCCCCACAAGTCAATCAACAAGTGTGTCCCTGAGTATTCCACGCCATCTTTTATCAAGAAATAATCATCGGTGGATGATATATCTGATGGTTTTTGTTTGCTCGTCATCCGCTGGCCGGTGCGCTAAATTTCACTTTCTTTTTTTCGTTGCTTTTTTGGGCGCATAAATATCGGTACACGTTCCTTCTGCCACCTCGGCGGCGAAATTGAAGGTTTCCGACAGGGTCGGGTGCGGGTGAATAGTCAGCGCAATATCTTCGATGTCAGCACCCAATTCCAGTGCCAGCACCGCTTCGGCAATCAATTCACCGGCATTGGGGCCAGTCATCGCTGCGCCAATAATACGATGATTGTCGTCAAACAAAAGCTTGGTCATGCCTTCATCACGCCCCAATGACAAGGAGCGCCCACTGGCAGCCCAGGGAAATACGCCTTTTTCATAGACGATACCTTCTGCTTTGCATTCGTCTTCTGTCTTGCCCATCCATGCCACTTCAGGATCGGTATAACACACCGAAGGAATGGTGCGTGCATCAAAAAAGGTCTTTTTGCCACTGATCACTTCTGCGGCCACTTTGCCTTCATGGGTGGCTTTGTGTGCAAGCATGGGCTGACCTACCACATCGCCGATGGCAAAAATATGATTCACGTTGGTGCGTTGTTGTTTATCCACAGCAATAAAGCCACGTTCATCTACTGACACACCTGCTTTGTCGGCATCAATCAACAAACCATTGGGGCTACGCCCGATGGATACCAGTACACGGTCGAAGATATCGTTTTCCGGTGCCTTCTTACCATCAAAAGAACATAACATGCCTTTTTCAGTGGGTTCAATGGCGGTCACTTTGGTGTTCAAATAAATATTTTCGTAACGTTTTTTAATGCGCCGCTCCAATGGCCGCACCACATCACGGTCGGCACCCGGAATCAGACCGGGGGACAATTCTACGACGGTGACTTTTGAACCCAGCGCATCATACACGGTGGCCATTTCCAGACCGATAATGCCGCCGCCAACCACAAGCAGTCGTTGCGGGATTTCTTCAATTTCCAGTGCATCGGTGGAATCCATCACCCGTGGGTCATCCCAGGGAATAAAGGGCAGTTTGGTCACGCGGGAACCAGCGGCAATGATGCAGTTGTCAAAACCCACCACGGTTTTGCTGCCCTCCTCTGCTTCCACTTCGATTGTGTTTGCAGAAGTGAATTTTCCGTAGCCATGCACAATTTTCACTTTGCGTTGCTTGGCCAGTTGTTTGAGGCCACCAGTGAGTTTGCCCAGCACACGATCTTTGTGAGCACGCAGTTTATCAAGGTCGATTTCGGGCTTGTTGAAACTGACGCCGATGTCAGCAAATTCTGCCGCTTCATTGAGCACCTGCGCAGTATGCAACAGCGCTTTGGATGGAATACAGCCTACGTTAAGACACACACCGCCAATACTTTCGTAGCGCTCGATCATCACCACGTTCAAACCCAGATCTGCGGCACGGAATGCTGCGGTATAACCACCAGGGCCGGAGCCTAGCACCACAACTTGCGCACTGATATCGACATCGCCGCTGTATTGGCTTGCCGTTGGGGCTGCTATTGGTACCTGTTCAGTTACTACCGGTTTGCTGTTGTCCGCTGGTGCAGATGGCCCGGCCTCTTCGGCTTCCAGCATCAAAATCGTACTGCCTTCGGCTACTGTGTCACCCACAGATACCAGCACTTCTTTAACCACACCCGCTTGTGGTGCGGGAATTTCCATGGTGGCTTTATCGGACTCCACGGATATCAGCGAATCTTCGGCGGCAACACGGTCACCGGCAGCCACCAGAATTTCGATGACTTCAACACCGTCGAAATCACCAATGTTGGGTATTTTGACTTCTATCAGACTACTCATGATTTATTTCACCAGCCCGTTGGCATCTGCCAACACCCGGCCCATAAAACTGGTAAAACGTGCGCCATCAGCACCATCAACCACACGATGGTCGTAAGATAACGACAACGGTAACATCAGTCGGGGTTCAAAGGTTTTACCATTCCATACCGGTGTCATCTTGTGACGCGATACACCAAGAATGGCCACTTCCGGCGCGTTGACGATAGGCGTGAATTGCGTGCCACCAATGCCACCCAAACTGGAAATCGTCATGCAGCCACCCTGCATGTCAGCCGGTTTAAGTTTTTTATCTCGCGCTTTTTGGCTGATTTCACCCAGTTCGGCTGCGATATCCACCAGGGTTTTGCTATCGGCATCACGCACCACAGGCACCACCAGTCCATCCGGTGTATCCACGGCAATGCCAATGTTAAAATAATTTTTCAATATCAGGCTTTCACCACTGGCGTCCAGCGATGCATTAAAACGTGGCAATTCACGCAGCCCGGCGACCACGGCCTTGATCAAAAAGGCCAGCATGGTGATTTTAATGCCCTTGTCTTTATATTCCGCTGCCATGCTTTTACGCAGCGCATCCAGCTCAGTGATATCAGCCTGATCAAACTGCGTAACATGGGGTATGGTGACCCAGTTACGATGCAGGAATTTACCCGTGAGTTTATTGATCTTGCTCAGTTTTTGGGTTTCAACGTCACCCCACTGACTGAAGTCGATTTCCGGCATGGGGGCTACAGCCAAGCCACTACCGCCAGTACCCTGGGCCAAGGCCTGTTTAACAAAGCTCTTTACGTCATCCTTGATCACCCGGCCTTTGCGGCCACTACCACTGACGCGGCCCAGATCCACACCCAACTCGCGCGCAAATTTGCGCACTGAGGGGCTGGCATAGGCGCGGGAAAAACTGACTTCATCAATTTTTGCTGTGGGAGAGGGGCGATGTTGTGGAGGCTGTGCTACAGATTGTGGCGCAGGTGCCGCCGGTTTACTGGCTGCCGGCGTTGGTGTAGTTGTAGTGGCTTCCTGCGTTACGGGTGCAGCAGGCGCAGCATCGCTGGGCTCCAATAACAGTATCAAACTGCCCTGGGAAACCTGGTCACCCACCTCAACTTTTATTTCTGTCACCACACCCGCTTCGGGTGCAGGGATTTCCATGGTGGCTTTATCGGATTCCACGGAAATCAGTGAGTCTTCTGCGGCGACGGTATCGCCTGCTTCAACCAGCACTTCGATCACTTCAACGCTGTCAAAATCACCGATATCAGGAATTACTATCTCTTTTGCCATGTTTTTTCTCGCTGCAATCAAGCATGCAGTGGGTTAATTTTTTCCGGGTCGATACCATACTTGTCAATGGCCTCGGCCACAGTAACGGCATCAATGCTGCCTTCATCCGCCAATGCTTTTAGTGCCGCAACGACAATATGCACAGCATTAACTTCAAAATGTTTGCGTAACTGGGCACGAGTGTCACTGCGACCAAAACCATCGGTACCCAATACTTCGTAACGCGCCGGTATCCATTTGCGTACCTTGTCGGCATATAACTGAATATAGTCCGTCGCGGCGATCACCGGGCCCGTATGACCTTCAAGACATTGAGTAATATAGGGCACGCGGGCCTCATCCACAGGATGCAGACGATTCCAGCGATCACAATCACGCGCGTCACGGGCCAGCTCGGTAAAGCTGGTGGCACTCCAGATGTCGGCATCCACTGCCCAGTCGTCACGCAGCAAATCTGCCGCTGCAATCACTTCGCGCAAAATCGCACCGCTGCCCATAAGCTGTACCGTTGTTGCTGAAGTTGCCTTGGTACTTTCTGCGGCGCGGAATTTGTAAAGCCCTTTAATAATGCCGGTTTCGGCACCTTCAGGCATGGCTGGATGCACGTAGTTTTCGTTCATCGCGGTCACGTAATAAAACACGTTTTCCTGCTCGGCAAACATGCGACGCATGCCGTCATGAACAATCACCGCCATTTCATAGTTGAACGTGGGATCATAACTGATGCAATTGGGAATGGTGCCGGACAGAATTAGACTGTGTCCATCCTGATGCTGTAAACCTTCACCCGCCAGCGTGGTGCGACCTGCGGTACCACCAATCATGAAACCGCGCGCCTGCATGTCGCCCGCTGCCCAGGCCAAATCACCAATGCGCTGAAAACCAAACATGGAGTAATAAATATAGAACGGAATCATGTTGACGCCGTGCGAGCTGTACGCGGTAGCGGCAGCAATCCACGATGACATAGCACCGGCTTCATTGATGCCTTCTTCGAGAATCTGCCCGCTCTTGTCCTCTTTGTAGAACATGATCTGGTCTTTATCCTGCGGCGTGTATAACTGACCCACCGAAGAGTAAATGCCCAACTGGCGGAACATGCCTTCCATACCGAAGGTACGTGCCTCGTCCGGCACAATAGGTACCACGTTTTTGCCAATATTTTTATCACGGCACAACATAGTGAGCATGCGCACCCAAGCCATAGTGGTGGACATTTCCTTGTCACCACTGCCCGCCAGCATCGCGTCAAAAATCGACAGGGGTGGAATTTCCAGCGGCGCGGCCTGTGTACTGCGTACCGGTAAATGACCGCCGAGCTCTGCACGGCGGGCATTCATATATTGCATTTCTTCGCTGTCTGCATCCGGTACATAATATTTACCGACAGCGGCATCTTCATCATTGAGCGGAATATTGAACCGGTCGCGGAAGTCCAGCATTTCATTATCTTGCAGTTTTTTCTGCGAGTGCGTGCGATTTTGAGCTTCACCGGCAGAACCCATGCCATAGCCTTTCACGGTTTGCGCCAGGATTACCGTAGGCTGGCCACTGGTATTCACGGCTGCATGATAGGCCGCATAAACCTTGTGCGGATCATGGCCGCCACGATTGAGACGCCAGATGTCCTCGTCAGACATCTTCGCCACCATGGCTTTCAGCTCCGGGTACTTGCCGAAAAAATGCTCGCGCACATAGGCACCGTCTTTGGATTTGTAATTCTGGAAATCACCATCCACGCATTCCATCATGCGCTGCTGCAACAAACCGTCTTTATCCATTGCCAGCAAAGGGTCCCAATAGCTGCCCCACAAGACCTTGATCACATTCCAACCAGTGCCACGGAAATTGGCTTCCAGCTCTTGCACGATTTTGCCATTGCCGCGTACCGGACCGTCAAGGCGTTGCAAGTTACAGTTCACCACCCAGACAAGATTGTCGAGTTTTTCACGACCGGCCAGCGAAATGGCACCCAGGGTTTCCGGCTCATCGGACTCGCCATCACCAATAAACGCCCACACTTTGCGTGCTTCGGTATTGGCCAGGCTGCGATGTTGCAGGTACTTCATGAAGCGCGCCTGATAAATGGACATGATCGGCCCCAGGCCCATGGATACCGTGGGGAACTGCCAGAAGTCATCCATCAGGTGAGGGTGCGGATAAGAAGACAAGCCTTTGCCATCCACTTCCTGGCGGAAGTTATCCAACTGCTCTTCTGTCAAACGGCCTTCCAGAAAAGCGCGTGAGTACATGCCGGGTGAGGCATGACCCTGGAAAAAAATCAGGTCGCCACCATGATCGGCATTGGGTGCATGCCAGAAGTGGTTAAAGCCAATATCGTACAGCGTGGCCGCCGAAGCAAAGGTGGCTATGTGCCCTCCCAGCTCACTGCTTTTACGGTTGGCCTTGACCACCATGGCCATGGCATTCCAGCGAATGTAGGAACGGATACGATCTTCGATAGCCTGATCACCCGGCAGTTCAGCCTCCAGGTGTGTAGGAATGGTGTTCACATAGGCGGTATTGGCGGAAAACGGCAGATTAGCACCGGAGCGCCGCGCCTTGTCGATAAGCTGCTCAAGCAAAAAATGGGCGCGCTCGACACCTTCGTGTTCGATCACCGCAGCCAATGCTTCTACCCATTCCTGGGTTTCTATGGCATCAACATCCGACGTTTGTAATTGCTGGGACATATTCCAACCTCTTTAGAAATTCGTGCCTGCTTGATTGGCCAGGACACCCGAACCCCACCAAAGTGACTTTGACGAAGTAAGCAGAGGCCGCGGCAACAAAAAAGAGCCGCGTATGATCGTTGTTTTACCCGTACAGGTCAAGCCAGCGCCACACGAAGCCCAGCGCAAATTACTGATGCAACCCTTTTAAAAACAATAGGCTAGAGATCAATATTCGCACTGGGCTCCGCGCGGGGAAAAAAGCGGAATCAGGACTCCACCGCAGTTATAACACAAATAATACGCACCGGCCGACCGACATCATCCTCAACCATTTTACCGCGCTGTCGCACTCGCCCTGCGCTATGAGTGAGACCGTGGGTTACATCAAAATTTGCTTCCCGACTTTCGATCACCGCGCTCAACGCCTCGTCCACTTGGCTACGATCAGCTGCTGTCACATACCCGAGTAAATCGTTTTTGTTACCCCGAAAACCATTCTTGCCCACTCCCAGCAGCTTTTCCGCGACATCAGACAATACAATCTCATCATCCACAATATCGAAATCCCAAGTACCGATGGTAACGACTTCCAGTGCCAGACGCATGCGTTGCTCATTATCAACGATAGACTTGATCACCCCACGGCGCACTTTGCTACCGGTACGACGCTCACTGAAGGACGTCATTGCGTCATCCCCATAACGCAGCCAGATCCAGTTCACATCAAAATGAGCGGCCACCGTTTTAAGGTTGTCATATTCGATGTTGCCGCCCTTAGCCCACTTGCCCACAGCCTGGCCGGAAACACCTACCACACGGCCAATTTCTGCGTGGGAGATATTATGTTCACGAATCAGCTGGGTTAATCGACTGGCAAATGTGTCTTGTTCACGCATGTGTTTCATCCTATGTTATTAGCTGACACCCCTCAGCATATAAAATGCTGCCTGACGCCTGCTTTTATTTATTCCCTTAAATCCTTCCCATATGCTTTTCGCTCTGACTTAACCCTGCCCCAACCCTGCCAGTAGCGCGCCGCGAATTCTGTCAGAAAATCCCTGTAAATGACAGTAATTTGTGACTCATTAAACAATGCTACATCCCGGCGCATAGCTACATTACTTCCGAGCCGCACCCCTCGGTTATGACACCCGCTGTAACGGAAACTGCGAGTGAATTTTCACTCTTCAAGTGAACCTTTTTTTTCGTTCCCTATTATGGAGGAAGGAGCAACATAACCCTTGGGACGAATCGCGACTGTATTCATTATCCGACTGCACAACACACCATCCTGTCGATAAAAAGCATACTCAAACTGCGGAGTACTGCGGCCACGAGCAGCAAGATCATCACGAATCTGCTGGTCGATAGCGGCATCAAATTCAAAACGTAATTCCAGGTCACTATTGCCCTCGGCAACAAAATCAATGTGCATGGCGCGCGTCCACACCTCATGCCCCGGATAGCGATACGCACAGGCCAAAGCAGCAATGGGATCGGCCAACGAGGCCTGGTAACCACCAAACATGCTGTTACTCATGTTGCGCGAAAAAGCATTCAGCGGCAGACGTAAACGCACGAGCTGCCAATCATCGGTTAACTCCAATACTTTTATACGCATCAGAAAAAAAGGTGGAAACCATTCCAGCCGCTGACGCACCGACAAAAAACGCAACCTGCGTAGAAAGGTAAGCACGTTCATTTGTTTTTCATCCCAGCGCTGAAATCACCCCACTGCCACTGTAGTACAGAAATCGCTGCTAACGCCGCAGTTTCCGTGCGCAATACCCGTGAGCCAAGTCTCCATGGCACAAAACCGGCGGCTTCCGCCGTCGCAATTTCCTGCACTGAAAATCCACCTTCAGGGCCAATCAACAAACTCACCGTTCCTTGTGGCGCTGCTAACGTGGCAAAATTTGTCTCAGCACGATGATGTAACACCAGTTTCAAGGTATCCCTTTCTGCCATCTCGGCAACAGCCACAGCAAACGACTTCACTGCTTCCACCGTTGGCACCCGATTACGGCCACACTGCTCACAGGCACTGTGTACTACTCCCTGCCAATGCGTACGGCGCTTTTCCTGTCGGTCGCCTTTAAAATTGACCACCGTGCGCTCACTCAACACCGGCACGATGCGGGATACACCCAGCTCCACAGCCTTTTGCACGGTGAAATCCATGCGCTCCCCGCGTGAAATGCCCTGCAATAACACCAGTTCCAACGGTGATTCCAATGAACGCACCACGAACTCACCAACGTCTATCATTACCGACCGTCGCTCCACAACATTCACGCGCGCAGCAAACTCCCCGTTTTCACCCTTATCATTCGCTTCACCATTAAAGAGCACCAACGCATCACCCACCCGCAGGCGCAACACTTTGGTGAGATGCACCGTCGCCTGAGCATCCAGCTTGATTGTCTGACCACTGGCCAACGGCATGGGTTGATAGATTCGGGGAATACGCACAAAACCTCCAAAGCATAAAATAAACTGCATTGTCACCCGACACGTCGCACTGCGCCAGCAGCAAACATGGCATAATGTAAGCATTCCCGAACACTCAGGCTGGAACCACACATTTGAATGCATCCATTACCCAACTCACGCTGACACGCCCCGATGACTGGCATCTGCATGTGCGCGATGGGGCTGCTATGGCTACCGTCATTGGCCACACGGCCCGGCAGTTTGCGCGCGCCATTATCATGCCCAACCTCAGTCCACCGATAACAACGACGGCACTGGCGCAGGCCTATTACCAGCGTATTCTGGACGCACTGCCAACAGGCAGTGATTTCCAACCATTGATGACTCTGTATCTCACCGATGACACTTCGCCGGGCGAAATTTCCCGCGCTAAAAACAGTGGCGTGGTGTTTGCCATTAAACTGTATCCAGCAGGCGCTACGACTAATTCCGACAGCGGTGTTACTCAATTGCAGAAGACTTATTCTGCATTAGCGGCCATGGAAGCCTACGGCCTGCCTCTACTGGTGCATGGGGAAGTTACCGATCCTGCTGTGGATGTGTTTGATCGTGAAAAAATGTTTATCGAACAGCAGCTCATCCCTCTCACCCAGCAGTTTCCCGGCCTGAAAATTGTGTTTGAACACATCACTACCAAAGATGCCGTCGATTTTGTATTGGAGAGTGGCAATAACATTGCAGCCACCATTACACCGCAACATCTATTACTGAATCGCAATGCAATGCTGGTTGGCGGCATACATCCGCACAATTATTGCCTGCCCGTACTCAAGCGCGAAACCCATCGCGAGGCGCTGGTCGCCGCCGCTACCAGCGGCAAAGCAAAGTTCTTTCTCGGCACAGACAGCGCCCCACATGCAAAAGGGGCAAAAGAATCTGCCTGTGGCTGTGCAGGAATTTACAGCGCCCATGCCGCACTGGAATTTTACGCCACGGCCTTTGAACATGCCGGTGCGCTGGACAAACTTGAAGGTTTTGCCAGCCATTTTGGCGCTGATTTTTATGGTCTCCCGCGCAATACCGGCAGTGTCACCCTGGAACGATGCGAGCACACTCTGGCTGATGAAATCACTTTTGGCAACGAAACACTGGTGCCCTTTTTTGCCGGAAAAACACTGGCGTGGAAATTATCATGAACACTCCAACCGATCCTCCGACCAAGCTTCCGACAAAAAACCCGGATGCTCCGGAAACCCCTGAAGAACTCGCCGCGCCCGCCCCGACAGGCGGAGGTATTGCACGCCGCTTTCGTGGTTTTTTACCCGTGGTGGTAGACGTAGAAACGGCCGGTTTTAACGCCGACACCGATGCTCTGCTGGAAATTGCCGCAGTACCCATTCACATGGATGAAGCAGGACTGGTCTACCCCGGCAAAACTGTCAGCGCTCACGTCGAACCCTTCCCTGGTGCCAATCTGGAAGCCTCTGCACTGGCTTTTACCGGCATCGACCCACATCACCCACTGCGCATCGCCGAGCCCGAGGGTAAAGCACTGAAAAAAATCTTTGAGCCCATTCGCAACATACTCAAAGGCTCTAATTGTTCACGGGCAATTCTTGTTGGTCACAATCCATCCTTTGATCTCGCCTTCGTCAAGGCCGCTGTAGAACGCACTGGCATTAAACGCAACCCTTTTCACCAGTTCAGCACCTTTGATACTGCCACGCTCGCAGGACTTGCTTACGGCCAAACGGTACTGGCCCGCGCCATTGCCGCCGCTGGCATTGAATGGAGCAACAATGAGGCACACTCCGCCGTTTACGACACGGAAAAAACCGCTGAATTGTTTTGCGCTATTGTTAATCGCTGGAAAGAACTGGGCGGCAGCCCGATTTAACTTTTCTACATCACCTTGTTTTCAGTCGGCATCCAGAGGATCACATCCTTCAGCAAACGTTCCTGTACTAATGGACGGTCACGCTGGTGTGACAGATACTGACGAGAGGCGTGTTTTTAACGCTTAAGTCACATTTTAATTCTGGTTGCTTTCCAGCTTGCCAACAAAATGCCCATGCAAAAAAACAGCCCTCTCGGGCCGTTTTTTACAACTTGGGTGAAACCTTGTCTTAAGTGGCTTTCGCGTTTTCCGTTGCCTCTGTCACCATTTTCTTCAGCTCACCCTGCTGGAACAATTCCAGCGTAATATCACAGCCACCAATCAACTCACCATTAATGTAAACCTGCGGAAAAGTGGGCCAGTCAGCATAACGCGGCAGATTTTCAAAAATCTCCGGGTCAGCCAACACATTGACATAGGCAAATTCCTGCTCGCAGGCTTGCAGTGCCTGGGCGGTGCGACTGGAAAAACCGCACTGCGGCAGTTGCGGAGTACCCTTCATATAAATGACCACCGGGCTGCTTTCAACTTGTTGTTTAATACGTTCCAAAACGTCCATTGGCTTCATAACCTCACTAGCTTTGTACTGAATAATTCACAAAAACAATCACAATGATCCTGCCCGTGACGCAGGGACTTTTGGATCAAAGTCAGCGTTAGTGTAACCCATATTACCTGAGCATAAAAGTCAGGTATTTTCCAGAATGCCTCCTCCAGCCACGATAGCCCCGCAGATTCAGGCTGCCAAGGAGCATTTCAAAAAAATTTACAAAATTAAACCTAACACACCAGTTAAGCCGTCGCGAGAGCGGCGAAGGTGCTCAAGATCAATGACTTTTTCGGTTATTTTGAATGAAAGCGTATCACCCATACGGTGAGTTCAAAATGTTCGAAAAAGTCATTTAGATTGAGTGCATTAGACGTTCGCAGTAGGCTCAACTGGTGTGTTAGGTTTAACCATTCAACTGATTAATCCAGGTTAAAAGATCTCTTCCCGACGGATAGGCAATTACGGATAGCTCGGTTACTATGCGTATTCTGCGATTATCAGTTGAGAAATTTTGTATTATGGCCTCGATTCCTTGTCCGCATTGTGAGCAGAAAACCTTCGGTTGGTGGCACAAATATCTCACTGGCAAATGGGGGGTAGTGCATTGCCAGCAATGCGCTGGCCGGGTGTGCGCACAACCCATAGTATTGGCCGCATTATATTTCTTTTACGTGTGGGATGTAGTGCTGTTTGGCTATCTCGCCTATCTGGATTCGCTATGGTATCTGCTGGCAATGGTGGTGGGCTGGCTGATTCTGGATTATTTTTCCGTGTATGTGCCACTAACGCCACTACGCTCAGTAGGCGGCGCAGCATCCTCTGACGAACAACCCCCGTCCACAGACCCAAAACAGAACTCCTGACCGTCCCATGGCGCGCGTGTTGGTGGTGGGCATTGCGACCCTCGATATTATTAACACAGTGGATGATTATCCTGAAGAAGATACAGAAGTACGCGCCAGCACCCAAGTTATGCGACGTGGTGGCAATGCCTGCAATACTGCCGTGGTTTTGCAGCAGCTGGGACACCAATGCAGCTGGGCAGGCACTCTGGCAGACGATGCCAGCAGCGTGATGATTAGCGACGATCTGGCAGGTTATGGTGTGAATATGGATGCAGTACAGATAGTAGCAGGCGGACATTCGCCAACGTCGTATGTCACCCTGAACCAGCGCAATGGCTCACGCACCATCGTGCATTATCGTGATTTACCCGAATACAACCTGACAGCCTTTCAGCAAATTGATCTCAGCGATTTTGACTGGCTACACTTTGAAGGGCGTAATGTGGCACAAACCCGCGCCATGCTCGATATTGCTCAACAACAGGTTCCCTCGGTACCACATTCAGTGGAAATCGAAAAACCACGTGAAGCAATCGAGTCCTTGTGTGAGGGCACAACGCTGCTGCTATACTCGCGCAACTATGCACAATCCCATGGCATAACAAATACTGAAATGAATAATCCTGTCGCTTTCTTGCAGACACAGCAGCAAACAATACCTACAGCAGAACACATTTGCAGCTGGGCCGAGCAAGGAGCCTGGGGTGTGGATCAGCAAGGCAAAATATTGCACAGCCCGGCGATGGATTTGCCTTGCGTGGTGGATACCCTGGGTGCGGGTGATACGTTCAATGCAGCCATTATTCACACTAAACTGGCGGGCCTGCCGTTGGCAGATTGCCTGCGTGATGCCTGTCAATTGGCCGGTCAAAAATGTACCCGACAGGGATTCCAGGGACTGTGCTGAAACAGCACTAACTGACAGAAGGAAAAACCTCAACCATGGCAGATTTTTTAATTGTCGGCGGCGGCCTTATCGGTTTACTGACTGCGCGCGCACTGAGTGCCAGTGGCGCAAAAGTGGTCCTTGTCGAACGCGGTCAGCTGGGCCAAGAATCATCCTGGGCAGGTGGTGGCATACTTTCGCCACTGTACCCTTGGAAATACCCTGCGGCGGTGAATGAATTAGCAACCTGGAGCCAGACTCGTTATCGCCCGTTAATTGAAGAACTGGAGCAAGCCACAGGCATTGATGCAGAATGGACGCAAAGCGGACTGTTGATATTGGATGGCGATCAGCACGAGGCGGCTCTGGCTTGGGCACCCACCTGTGACGCCGATGTGCAAGTGGTAGACGCCAATGCAATCCAGCGCCTGGAACCTGCGTTACCTGCAAACCATCCTTCCGGCCTGTGGATGTCGCAGGTGGCACAAATCCGCAACCCGTTATTAATCAAGGCGCTACGTGAGGATTTACGGTTACGGGGTGTACGTGTGGCAGAAAACACTGAAGTCACACATCTGTTGTCCAAAAAGGGTCGCATCCGGGGTATCCAAACAGAATACAGCGAAGTAGCGGCAGATCAGGTCATCGTCGCCTGCGGTGCCTGGAGCGCCGCCCTGCTTAAAGAGCTGGGCCAGGAAGTACCCGTAATGCCGGTACGCGGGCAAATGATTTTATTCCGCATGCAACCCGGTCAATTGCAGCATATTGTGTTGTGGCAAGGGCATTATGCTATTCCCCGGCGCGATGGCCGGGTGCTGGTGGGCAGCACCATGGAGGACGTAGGCTTCGATAAAACCGTCACTGAAGAGGCACGCGATGGTCTGGCCCAGGTCGCCTATGAAATGGTGCCTGCCCTGGCCGATGTGCCCATGGAACGCCATTGGGCTGGTTTGCGCCCAGGCTCCCCCACTGGCGTGCCCTTCATCGGTGCCCATCCCAAAATCGACGGGCTATTCATTAATGCAGGGCATTTCCGCAATGGTGTGGTGATGGCTCCGGCCTCGGCACAACTGCTAGCCGATATCGTGCAAAACCGGCCTACCATGGTGGAAGCAAGCCCTTTTGCGCTGGATAACTGCTCTACAGCAGCTTAGGAATGGAACACAATAACTCATACAATTGGCACCTCTGCTTCAGCCCGTCTTCCGCGTTGCACTGTTGCATAAAGGGTTGCATACCGTGAGTATGCATCCCTTTGTACGCCTCGAAAACGAAACGATATCCTGCGCAATCTATCTTGGGTATTTTGTCACACTTCCTTAAGTCACATTGCACACAGCACCCCCTGGCGATATACTCAGCGACATGCTAGGAATTTCTGATAAAACCGAAACGCAGGATCAACATGTGTTGAATGTCGGTGAGCTGCTGGCACAACACGATATCGCGCCAACCCAGCAACGCCGCCAAATTGCACAAATCCTGTTTGCCCAACCGCAACATCTTTCTGCAGATCAGGTGTTGGAGCGCGTCAATCAAAATGGCACCGTGGCCTCCAAAGCCACTGTATACAACACGCTGGGGCTATTTGCCCGCAAGAATTTAATCCGTGAGGTGATTGTTGACCCCAGCAAGGTGTTTTATGATTCCAACACCTCGGCTCATCACCATTTTTACAACATCGACACTGGCTTGTTACAGGATATCGAGAATCAGGAATTGAACTTGCAAGGTCTACCCACATTGCCTGCAGGTGTGAAACTGGACAGTATCGATATTATTGTACGGGTACGCACAGCAGAATAACGAAGCACGGTTGTTTCCATCCCTGTACATCTTTTATACTCGCGCACCTTGTTCTGTCCCAATGCATCTTTTCCAGAATGCACTATCAGAAATACGCCGGTGTAGCTCAGTTGGTAGAGCAGCGCATTCGTAATGCGAAGGTCGGGGGTTCAACTCCTCTCACCGGCACCATCCCTGATACCAACCTTATCCAGCACACATTGTTATTGCGGCGCACTGTAGGTAACGCGATAGAAAAAGGTGGCTCCGCTGACTGGGTCGGTAAGATAATAACGCGCTTCGAGACCCTGATCCGTAATATCTGCGGGAAGCGTATAAATAAGCCCCATCTTCAGTCCGCCGGACAATACGTTGTTATTCAGGAAGAGTGGGTCAGTGGTGCTGAACAGAATATCGCCACCGTTACGCAACTCGTATTGCAACAGAGGGAAATCCCGATTTGACAGGTTGTACAGGAAAAACCCGAAACGACCACCACTGAACACTGTCGCACCCGAGACCTGGGCATCAGCAAAAGCGGCAAAGGCAATTACCTCAGCAATGGTTGCTGAGGTATACAACACGGTACTGTTACTGATTGACGTTCCGGCTTCCGTAGCCTGAATTTGCAATACGCCATTTTCTGTCGTGGTAAAGCTGGTACTGGCAATACCACCGCTGGTAACCAGATTTTGTGTGCTTAGCACAATGCCATTCTGACTGATTTGCAGTTCGATAGAGGTGCCATCAGCGACGGTAGCCGCAGGGTCAGCGGCCAAAACCTGAATTTCAAGGGTACTGGCATCACTACCATCATTGAGAAGTACATTGGGGGTAGCAAGCACAACCAGCGAAATCGGTCGCTGCGGCGTGTCGTTGATCGTCAGGTTGAGCGTGGGATTGAAACCACCGTAACTGGCGGTGATAGTAACGGTACCACCAACACCTATGCCCGCTTCAACAAGACCGCGATCTGCCGGTGTGTTATTGACAAAAGCCAACGTGGGATCATCAGAACTCCAGATCACCTGATCCGTGAGGTCTTGACTGCTACCGTCAGAAAAAGTCCCGCTGGCAATGAGTTGTTGCTGTTCGGCACTGTCCAGACTGTTACCTACAGCGATAATACTCAGGCCAGTCAGAGAGGCAGCACCCACATTGACGGTAACACTGTCCTGCATCCCGGCAAGACTGGCTGTAACCTCGACACTGCCGCTCATCAGAGCAACCAACCGGCCTTGTTGACCCACCCCGTTTTGTGCAAGCAACCGAGTGTCGTCAGCACTGCTCCAAATAACCTGCGTAGTAACGTCATTCTGGCTGCCATCAGAATAAGTCGCCGTGGCCTGAAGCTGCGTTTGTGTACCAATCGCCAGAGCAGGTGTACCAGGGCTGATTTGCAGACTGCTCAAAGTCGCATTAGTCACGGTGAGCGTGGTGCTACCGGAGATTCCACCCAGGCTGGCACTAATGCGAGCACTACCGGGGACAAGAGCATCCAGTGCGCCATTGTTGACGGCGGCAACATCCGTATTATCGGATTCCCAGGTAACCTGTCCATTGATGGATTGTAGCGAGCCATCCGAAAAGCTGCCTTCAGCACTCAGACTCTGGCTCGTGCCTGCGGGCAGACTTAATATCGATGGCTCAACATTAATGGACACTAATTGAGCAGTGGTGGTGGTCAGTGCGGCATTGCCGACCACGCCGTTCAGCGTGGCAGTAATGCCGGTGGTGCCCGTATTCAGCGTCGTTGTCAGGCCTTGGCTACCAGGGGCATTACTGATGTTGGCAATGGCCGTATCAACAGCTACCCAGCTAACTTGCGTACTCACATCCTGAATTGTGCCGTCGGAATACCGCCCGATAGCCTGGAAATTTGTCTGGGTACCCAGGGCAAGGCGAACACTGGGCGGGGAAATATCAATGCTGCTCAACGTAGCGGCGCTGACACTGAGCCCCAAGTTGCCGGAAATATTTCCCAGAGTCGCCGTTGCCGTAAGACTACCGACGGCCAGCGCAGTCGCCAATCCGCGACTGCCGCTGGCATTACTGATGCCCAAGGGCTCGGAGGGGGTACTCTGCCAGGTTACCTGTTCGGTAATGTCTTGCAGACTGCCATCGCTATAATGACCAAGGGCGAGCAGCGCCTGTTGTTTGCCAAGAGAAAGCGTGGTGGAAGTGGCGGCAATTTCGATACCGGTCAACAGCGCATTGCTGATGGTCACAAGGGTATTGGCTGTAATGCCAGCCAAACTGGCACTCACAATACTGCTGCCAGTGGCTTGCGGCTGCACAAGACCTGATGCATCAATGGTCAGAATACCGCTATCAGCATTGCTCCAACTCACCTGATTGCTGAGATTCTGACTGCTGCCATCGCTGTACAAACCGGTTGCAGATAAGCTGAGCTGAGTGCCCAGAGGTAGATTCGGGGTATCAGGACTCAGAATAATTTGCGTCAAACTGGCAGCGCTGACAGTAATATCAATTTGTGCATTGCTGCCTCCCAGGCTGGCCGTCAGCTGGGTACTGCCAACAGCGAGGCCAGTCACCTGTAACGAGCCAGTGACAAGCGGGTCAGAAAGGCTGGCGATAGCGGTATCCATAATTGTCCAGCTTGCCTGGGTTTCCAGATTTTGCGTGCTGCCATCACTGTAATGCCCAATGAGATCAACCTCCATGTGGGTACCCGCCGCTAACTGAAGGCTGCCAGGACTGATTTCCAGACTCGTGAGAGAAGCATTGGTGACAATAAGGATGGTGCTAGCAACAATGCCGTCTAAACTGGCCTGTAGCGTGACCTGTCCAGCAGTCAGAGCAGAAACAACGCCACTGCTGGATATGGTGGCAATGCTGTCATCACTGGATTGCCAGGCAACCTCATTGGTTAATGGGCGTGTGCTGTTATCACTGTCAACACCGGTTGCGATGAGACTGAGAGTTGTGCCCTGGGCAAGGAAAGGCAGGTCAGGTGTGAGTTCGATACGGGACAGGTCTGAGCCGGTAACAGGATCAGGAGGAGAGCCTCCACCACCGCCACAAGCAACAAGAAACAGAAACAACAATGCAGACAAGCACCGCAAAACATATGTTTTGGTGAAGAGATACAACATTCAACCCCCCAAGAGACGGAAGCACAAATATCCGTCATTCGGTCAAACTTTATACAACTTGAAGTGTGTTGGGAAGCCGTGCGATAAACTTGTGGGAAAACCCATAGTTACCCCGCTACGCTCACCAAATTATCGGCCAACCGAAGAGAGTTCTTTAGAGGATGCATGAACAAGCCGTCATACGCGGAGTGAAAAATGCGGGCCAGCAATCCCCGCTTGCCATGCCAGAATTGCTTTATTTTTGTTTTTTGTTGTCAGACTTGCCGCCGCCCTTCAGTTGCACGATGACATTGCCGCTGGGCTCGTCAACAAAACGCGGTTTCCCAGAGGAAACATTGCCGCCCTGAGCGACCAGTTCGGCTTCGCGTGAAACGATCAGATCCAGGCAGCTACGCATGCTGTTGATAGTGCTATCGGAGAGCGGGTGACGCATACCGGGCGGAGTGTGTGTATCTTTGGCAATATCGGTAATGACCTTTTTGACCATGCGCAGAATGCGCTGTTCTTTGCTTTCGGATTCAGTTTCTGTAGACATAAACGGAGCGCTCATGATGTAAGTGAAATCAGTTAGGAACAGTCTGGCATAATTTGCCAGAGCAAATGTACTGCCTGTTGTGGATACACGACTTTACACCCGACAACACTGACGATGATGGCATTTTGTAACAGAAAGGGATGTTTCGTGACTGATAGGGGTTAACCGGGCAATCGCACGGGTTGATACCATAAAACTGAAACTGACAGGGAATCAAATGAAAAAAGCGCTTAACTCTCGTAGTCTGGTCGTACTGGTTGTTGTCTTACTGATAGCAGCCTTTTTTGTGTTTGACCTCGGTCAGTATTTGACACTGGATTATCTTAAATCCCAACGACAATCTTTTCTCGATTTTTATGCTCAAAATCGTTTCGCCACGCTGGCAATCTATTTTGCCATTTACGTTGCCGTTGCGGCGCTATCGTTACCAGGAGCGGCAGTGATGACCCTGGCTGGCGGCGCAGTATTTGGCTTGGCGACCGGACTGTTACTGATTTCGTTTGCCAGCACCATTGGAGCCACTCTCGCCTTTATGATTTCGCGTTTTGTCTTGCGCGACACCGTGCAAAACCGCTTCAGGGAAAAACTGAAAGCGATCAATGCCGGCGTGGAAAAAGAAGGCGATTTTTATCTGTTTACCCTGCGACTGATCCCCCTGTTTCCCTTTTTTGTAATTAATCTGGTCATGGGTTTAACGCCAATGAAAACCTGGCGTTTTTACCTGGTCAGCCAGATTGGCATGCTGCCGGGTACCGCCGTATTCGTGAATGCCGGCAGTCAATTAGGCGCACTGGAATCACTGTCGGGTATTTTATCGCCGGGACTGATTTTGTCTTTTGCGTTATTGGGCATTTTTCCTCTATTGGCAAAAAAGCTGGTGAGTTTTATCAAATCACGCAAGGTTCTCAAACAATATTCAAAACCAAAATCATTTGATTACAACCTTGTGGTCATCGGCGGCGGCTCAGCGGGTTTGGTATCGGCCTACATTGCAGCCGCGGTAAAAGCCAAAGTATTGCTGATTGAAAAACACAAAATGGGGGGAGACTGTCTCAACACCGGTTGCGTGCCCAGCAAAGCACTGATTCGTTCCGCGAAAATGCTGCATTACGCAAAACGTGCCGAGGATTTCGGTTTTAAAACAACCACTGTAGAATTTGAATTCAGCGAGGTCATGGAACGTGTGCAGCACGTTATCCAACAAATAGAACCCCATGATTCTGTGGAACGCTACACCGGCCTGGGCGTGGAAGTGATACAAAGCGAAGCCAAAATCATTTCGCCATACGAAGTTGAAGTGGAAGGAAAAATCGTTACTGCAAAAAATATTGTTATCGCCACAGGAGCACGACCAGCGGTGCCACCAATACCGGGACTGGAAGAAACAGGCTATCTCACTTCGGATACGGTATGGAATTTACGCAAACGTCCTCGCCGACTGGTGGTGCTGGGTGGCGGCCCTATTGGTTGCGAACTGGCACAAAGTTTTCAACGTCTGGGCAGTGAAGTCTTTTTGATTCAGCGTGGCGCACAATTGTTACCCCGTGAAGATGCGGAAGTCGCAGAAATGGTGGAGACCCGTTTCCGTGAAGAAGGCATGCATGTACTCACGGGCCATGCAGCACAGCGTTTTGAAATATCGAATGGGCAGCATGTATTGATCTGCGAACATAAAGGCACAGAAGTGCGTATCGAATTCGATCAGCTTTTGCTTGCTCTAGGGCGCAAGGCCAATGTGCAGGGTTTTGGCCTTGAAGATCTGAATGTGAAAATCGCACCACAAGGCACCGTTGAAGCCGATGAGTTTTTACGCACCAACTATCCGAATATTTATGTCTGTGGTGACGTAACGGGGCCCTATCAATTTACGCACACCGCCGCACATCAGGCATGGTACGTGGCGGTCAATGCTTTGTTCAGTCCGTTTAAAAGTTTTCGTGTGGATTATTCAGTGATTCCCTGGGCAACGTTCACCGACCCGGAAGTAGCGCGCGTGGGTCTCAATGAACTGGAAGCAAAAGAAAAAAACATTGCTTACGAAGTCAGCACCTATGGCATTGATGACCTGGATCGTGCTATTGCCGACAGCGAAGCGCACGGGCTGGTGAAAGTGCTGACGATACCGGGTAAAGATAAAATTCTCGGAGTGACTATTGTCGGCAACCATGCCGGCGACCTGATTGCCGAGTTTGTCATGGCCATGAAACATGGCCTGGGATTAAACAAAATTCTTGGCACAATCCACATTTATCCCACCATGGCTGAATCCAATAAATATGTGGCGGGTGTGTGGAAACGGCAACATAAACCGGAAGCCCTGTTACGTTGGGTGGAACGTTTCCATACCTGGCGACGAGGCAGTTAAATGACTGTTTTTTTGGGAAAACCGGTTGCTGACGTTGTTTAGGCCTATTAAACAAGGCAAAAAATTGCCAATAGAAAAGCCCCTGAAGTCGGGGCTTTTTTATGGATTCTACGAATACAATCTACTGAACAGTCAAAGCCAATGAGCGAGTGTTATTGCTCTCGTCCGCTTCGATACGCTGGTTAGCGTAGTCAAGGATAACGCCCAGATAATAGTTGCCTTCGGCGATATCGATGGGCAGCGTAAGTGTGTGGGTGATTTTTCTCCAGCCGTTGGCTGC
>WFQM01000316.1 GCA_015487095.1 Gammaproteobacteria bacterium
ATCTCGCCGCTGAGAATTAGGGTGGCAACCCGCACCAGCCACACCCCGGCACACGAATCCACTGCTGCCGCTGCTCCCTTCCAGGCCTGACGGGGTTCACAATTTATCGTTGCGAGGGGACCAACACGGGTCGCCATAAAACGGTTTTGACGTGATACCGATGATCCGGTTCATGTCAGGGGGCGGCTATGATACCCAAAAAGGCGGCTGAAAACACGCCCTGAGCGAAATGATATGAATAATCAGTTCAGCAGGGCGATGGCTTTGATTTGTGCAAAGACAGGTTTGCCGGGCTCAAGTGCCAGTGCCATTGCGGATTTTCGGGTAATGCGGGCGAGCAGCGGTACGCCGTTGACATCAAGCTGCACCAATAATTGTGCTTTAGATTGCCGGGTATTTTCCTCGTTTAATGCGGTCACGGTAACGGGGACGATATTCAGAATACTGGTACCGGTCTGTCGTTCCAGTGTGAGGCTGACATCGCGCGCCAGCACCCGCAGGCGGACATTTTGCCCCACGGGCAACCCGTCGCCTGCACCAGGGTGCGGCACACTGAGCTGACCTCCGGGAAAGCTCAATTGGGTCAGGTTGAAGGGGGTATCGTGGCCGGACACGGTGGCTTCGATAATGGCGGCGGCATCGTGGTCATGGGCCAGAGGCAGGTCGGCTCGGGTGAGCATTTCCGCAATGGACCCGCTGGCCTGTACGCGACCGTCGTTGAGTAGGACCAGATGGTCGGCCAGACGTGCCACTTCATCGGCGGCGTGGCTGACGTACAGTATGGGAATATCCAGTTCGCTGTGCAGGCGCGCAAAAAAGGGCAGGATTTCCCGTTTGCGTTGCTGGTCCAGTGCGGCCAGTGGTTCGTCCATTAATAACAGTCGCGGGCTGCTGAGCAGGGCGCGGGCGATGGCGACCCGCTGGCGTTCACCGCCGGATAGCCGGGCAGGCTGACGCGGCAGTAGCGTGGCGAGATCCAGCAGTGTGACCGCCTGATCAAAATCAAAACGCTGTTTTTCCACAGGCAGCCGTTTGAGGCCGTATTCCAGATTTTGTCGCACAGAAAGATGCTCAAAGAGACTGGCTTCCTGAAAGACATAGCCCAGTTCGCGTTGATGGGTGGGCAGGCAATGTGTTTCGTCCTGCCACACCGTATCGCCGATGACAAACCGGCCGCGTGTCTCTTTTTCCAGTCCGGCAATGGCACGTAACAGCGTGGTTTTGCCGCAGCCTGAGGGGCCGAACAGGGCGGTAATACCATGAGACGGCACACAGAATATGGCGTCTAACGTGAAGTCGTCACGCTGTAAATGCAGTTGTGCTTCAATCGTCATGTGGATGTTAGCCGGTAACGACGGTTCAATGTATAAACAGAAAGCAACAAGATAAACGACAATAAGAGCAAACCGCCAGACAGCACATGAGCCTGCCCGTATTCCAGTGCTTCAACATGATCATAAATAGCGATAGACAGCACCTGGGTTTCACCGGGAATGTTGCCGCCGATCATCAACACCACACCAAACTCTCCCACCGTGTGCGCAAAGCCGAGCACCGCAGCGGTGATATAGCCGGGCCTTGCCAGCGGTAATACAACACTGAAAAATTGATCCATGGGGCGGGCACGCAAAGTGGCGGCCACTTCCAGCGGGCGACGGCCAATGGCCGCGAAAGCATTTTGCAAAGGCTGCACGACAAACGGCAGTGAATAAAACACCGAACCGATGACCAGCCCCGTGAAGGTAAATGCCAGAGACTGGATGCCGAGGCTTTGCATGAGCGGGCCCAGCGGACCATTGGGGCCGAGCATGATGAGCAGATAAAAACCCAGCACCGTGGGTGGCAGGATGAGCGGCAGTGCGACCAGCGCCTCGACAATCACTTTGTAGCGAAAACGACTATGTGCCAGCCACCAGGCCAGAGGAGTGCCCAGTAATAACAGGATGACCGTGGTCAATCCGGCCAGCTTGAGTGTGGTCCACAGGGCGAGCATGTCGGTTTCGGAGAGCATGGTGAAAGAGCGTATCCGGTTATTTGGTCTGTATCATCAAGAGGCGCAGTGGATGACAGGCTTTTATTGGTATCCGTCTGTTTTAATGCTGCTACACAGAGAAAATATTCTGTTGTTGATCAACAGTATACTCTGTTGGTGGAACCGCTGCGCTTGTTCCACCCGGATTTATTCGGTGTTGAAAAGAGCGGGATAAAAAATCTATATGACAGGTTGATACTCTGGCGAATCGGGTTTAACGGTGCGAAAGATCGAGTTTGAAAATTTGTCACTTGTTATGCTTAATAAACGGGGGGATGGTTATTTTAAAGAACACTATTACCCTTGATGGTGTTACTCCAGGCTGTCAATGAGTATTTAACGCAAAAAACGCAAAGCCGGGTAGGGTGGAACAAGCGCAGCGGTTCCACCAAAACGGGAAAGGGACATATTCAAGGTTTAATTTGTTATCATCGTCCACCTTGCTTCGCCGTTTGACGGTGAATGGTTGTTTTTTATAGCCTGTTGGTGGAACCGCTGCGCTTGTTCCACCCTACGGGTTTGCTCTGTGTTAAATACCTGGTAATTTCAAAAAAATATTCTCAGCGCTTAGTTCACATTAAAGCACTGAAACACTTTCATCCCAAAAACAGCGAGTATCGAACGCAATGAACGCGAAGTTATTTTTTTCTTTGCGCCCTCTGCGCCTCTGCGGCCTTTGCGTTTACAACACGTTGTTTACTTGTGACACCACAACAACGTTGCTCGTTTCCTGGCTATCGATACTCACGTCATATGTTACATCGCTTTTTAGTCTATGTTTTATTGCGTAGCCGGTGGCGTTTGAGCCAACCTCCGAAAAAAAGCGGCACGTTCCAGCCTGCCCAGTTGTCGATAAACCAGGGCAAGGTTATGGCTGGCGATACGGTTATTCGGGTCAGCTTCATAGGCCCGTTGATAAAACCTCAAAGCCTGTTGCTGTTCTCCCCGGGCGAGGGCGTTGTTGCCCAGGCCGACCCAGGCGGATGAGCGCTTTGGCATACGATGCACAATGTCACGATAAAGTTGCTCGCTTTTGCTGGTGTTTCCGCTTTGCCCATAAATGCGCGCCGCATTTTCCTGAAAGTTAACTTTGTCGGTTTCACGCGGGGCAAGCTCGGCAGCTTTTAAATAGAGATCGATGATTGCTTCGGTGTTTGGGTCTGTGTTACGTGCGTAAGCAGTTGCCAGGCCGACAACAGGCTGGAAAGAGTCCGGATTGCTTTTCATCGCTTGAGTGTAAAACACGGTGTCATTTTCCCAGTCGGCTATTTCTGTCATGGATGCGATTGAAAAGGAAATCAAAAATATGATAGCGGTGGTTTTTACGACGGCTCCGGTAGCGTGGCTACGTTGTTGTGCCTGTCGTATGGCCCAGGCGATGAGCAGGGCGAAACCCACCGAGGGTAAATACAGTACACGCTGGGCAAATACCGGCTCGTCAAACAGGGCGATGGGCAGGGCGGGTAACAGGGTGATGACGACCCATGCAATGGCCAACACATACAGGCCTTGTTGCTGGCGAAGGGCGCGTGGCAGATAAAACAATGCGCCAATAAAGAAAAGGCCACCGGTAGCAAGCACAAGTATGCCAGGGGAGGGTGGGGAATAATAATATTCCAGTGGTGAGG
>WFQM01000317.1 GCA_015487095.1 Gammaproteobacteria bacterium
CCGGTGAATTCATCAACAATGATCACCTCATTGTTTTTAACAATGTAATCCACATTGCGCTGAAACAGCGTGTGCGCACGTAACGCAGCAGTGGCATGATGCATAAGCTTGATGTTGGCAGCATCGTAAAGGCTTTCGTCTTCGCCCAGCAAACCCACCTCAACCAGAAATTCTTCTACATGCTGATGCCCCAGCTCGGTGAGAAATACCTGTTTGCTCTTTTCTTCGAGGTAATAATCGCCTTCTTCTTCACCCTCTTCGAGCTTCTCACCAGCCTGTGGCACCAATTTGGGTGCAATAGCGTTGATTTTTTCATACAACTCGGAGCTGTCTTCCGCAGGACCGGAAATAATCAGCGGGGTACGCGCCTCATCAATGAGAATGGAGTCCACCTCATCAACAATGGCGAAGTGCAAATCACGCTGCACCTTGTCTTCAGTGCTGAAGGCCATATTGTCACGCAGATAATCGAAACCAAACTCATTGTTGGTGCCGTAGGTAATATCTGCCGCATAGGCTTCGCGTTTTTGTTCAGCATCCTGACCGGAAAGAATCACCCCGACAGAAAGCCCAAGGAAGTTGTACAGCTTACCCATCCACTCGGCATCACGTTTTGCCAGGTAATCGTTAACGGTCACCAAGTGTACGCCTTT
Source organism: Gammaproteobacteria bacterium (assembly GCA_015487095.1). Taxonomy (GTDB): domain Bacteria; phylum Pseudomonadota; class Gammaproteobacteria; order SZUA-152; family SZUA-152; genus SZUA-152. Next base: position 654 of record WFQM01000317.1, read on the forward strand.
GCCGGACAAGGCATTGAGATACACTGCCAGCGTCGCCACCAGGGTTTTACCTTCACCCGTGCGCATCTCTGCAATTTTGCCATCATTGAGCACCATGCCGCCGATCAGCTGCACATCAAAGTGACGCATGTTCAATGCACGCTTACCCGCCTCCCGCACCACGGCAAAGGCCTCGGGCAGCAAGTCATTGATGCTTGTGCCATTAGCGATACGTTCACGAAACTCATCGGTTTTGGCTCGCAACTCCTCGTCCGAAAGCGGCTCGACTTCGGCTTCCATTGAGGTGATTTTTGCCACCACTTTGTTGAGACGTTTAAGCAACCGAGCGTTACGGCTGCCGAAAATTTTATTCAAAAAGTTACTTGCCATAGTTTTGGATTATGCGTCTTTTATTGTCAGTTTTTATTGTGTGTTTTGCTGTAATTTCAAGCTAATGCTTTTGTGCCTGTCTGTGCAAAATACGGAAAATATGTCGGCGACGGCAACATCCGTCCCTGTCAAAGCTTGGGGATTATAGCGGGGATCAGGGCTTTAGAGAATGGCCATGCCGGATTCGGCATGGCCTAAGTGATCAGTTAAACGAAAAACAGACGCCTAACGCGCCGCCAAAATATACTTTTTGGGGTCAACCGCCTTGCCTTTGTATAACACCTCAAAATGCACATGAGGGCCAGTAGAACGGCCTGTAGACCCCATCAACGCTAACGCTTGGCCTTTTTTCACGGCATCTCCCACCTGCACTAACACCTGCTTACTATGACCATAGCGTGTGGCATAGCCGTTACCGTGATTCACCTCCACCAGTTTACCGTAACCATAGCGATCACCCGCCCAGGTCACCACACCGGCACCCACAGAAATTACGTCACTGCCTTCCTTGCCTGCCAAATCCATCCCTTTATGGTGCTCACGACGCCCCGTAAAAGGATCGGTACGCATACCATAATAGGAAGAAATCCATCCACGTTTGATGGGACGTCCCGCAGGACTCACCTCATCTTCAAGATTACGGCTCATCAGCATGGTTTCCAGCAGACCCAGCTGGGCACTACGGTCATCCACCTGTTTCGAAAGTGACTCCAGCGACGCAACAAAGCCCGGTACGCTAATGGAATCCACAGCCGCTCTGCTTTCAGGCCCACCCACAGCAGGTGAACTGGAAAAATCAAATTCTCCACGATCCAGTTTGGCAATCTCGGTAAGGCGCTCACCCAAGGCATCCAGACGGATCACCCTGGCCTGCAATTCACCCAGGCGCAGTGCCAACGCATCTATATCCGCATCGACTTTTTGACGGGCGGTGGCAATTTCCTCACGCTGCACGTCCATTTCACCCTGCCAAGCAGTCAATAACGCTTTTTCCTGATTCGGTGTCGCCTGCGTAGCCGTAAAATAACCCCCATAAAACATGAGGGAGGGGATAATGGTCAGCGCCAGTGTTGCACCCAAAATAATGCGGGGAGAACCCAGTTTAAGGGTTCTGGTCTGTCGTCCACGCTTACCGATAAAAATGATGTTCATCGTTTAAACAACCCTTATACTTCGAAACTTCGAATAATGACACATTGTCACTGTATATCGGCTTTTTTGCTGATAACTACAACATTTGCCACCAAAGTCCAGACAATTCAGTGGATTACTGCCACAATAGCTAAGCTATGTCATCCAAACCCGTCGCTAAAATTCTTTCACGCCGAGACAGTGCGCTAAACTCGCTGCTTGAGCGCGCCCAATACCTGCAACAACTGACACAGGCGCTGCGCGACAGCCTTGATGGGCACCTTGCGGCACACGTTACTGTGGCCAACCTGCGCGAGCAAACGGTCGTCATTACCACCGACACACCTGCCTGGTTAACCCAATTACGTTATCAGGCACCCGCAATCCTGCGTTTACTCAAAACGCTGCCCGGCCTGCAAAAGTTGCAAAAAGTGCAATTTAAAATACAACCTGCCAGTTTCAGCTCACCGATACCGCCCTCGCGTCGCGCCAATTTGTCCACCACCAGCGCACATTTACTGGAAAGCGCAGCCTCCGGCACAGAAGACCCCGAACTTGCCGAAGCCCTTTATCGTCTTTCCCGACACAAAAACACCAATAAACAATAATTTGGCCCTGACACCACGCTTTGCTGCCATATTTTCGTGACAACAATTGTGAAGGGGATGCAAAACGGGCCGCCAAAGGTACCAACAAGCATCCGGACTGACAAGCAAGAAAAGTATATTTCAGGTCAGGAATGACAAATATCGGGTTTTTGGAAGAAATGTGGACAATTAACGAGCAATATAGCCATCTCTGTAATGGCTACATGCAAAACAATCATTATGAAAACAATGATTTCGTGATTAATTGGCTAAGAGAGGGTGAGTATAAGAAATGGGGGCCAGTTCAGGATCATCAAAAGTTGCCGCTTCCCAGGCATCTTCGTTGGCCAGCAAGGAACGCAACAGGCGATTATTAAGTTCGTGGCCTGACTTATAACCACTGAATTCGCCAATCAGACTGCAACCCAGCAAATACAAATCGCCAATGGCATCCAGCACTTTGTGTTTAACAAATTCATCACGATAACGCAGGCCGTCTTCGTTGAGCACACGGTAATCGTCCATCACGATAGCATTATCGAGACTGCCACCCAGCACCAGATTATTTTCACGCAATTGCTCGATATCGCGCATGAAACCAAAGGTGCGCGCCCGACTGACTTCTTTTACAAAGGAAGTGCTGGAAAAATCCACCGTGGTGGTCTGTGACTGAGACTGAAACACCGGATGTTGAAAATCAATATTGAACGAGACCTTGAAACCCTCAAAGGGATCAAAGCGCGCCCATTTATCGCCATCTTCCACGATGACTGTTTTTTTAATGCGGATAAAACGCTTGGCGGCATTCTGCTCTTCGATACCTGCGGACTGAATCAGGAATACAAACGGTCCCGCACTACCGTCCATGATGGGCACTTCGGGAGCACTGACATCAATGTAGGCATTGTCGATACCCAGCCCGGCCATGGCGGAAAGCAGGTGTTCGACGGTGGAAACCCGCACATTATTGTGAATCAACGTGGTGGAAAGCCGTGTATCACCCACATTATCCGGGGTCGCCGCAATTTCCACGGGTTCGTCCAGATCCACCCGACGAAATACGATTCCAGTATCCACAGCCGCAGGGCGCAAGGTCAGGTAGACCTTATCGCCGGTATGCAGGCCGATGCCTGTTGCACGAATGATATTTTTTAATGTCCGCTGTCGAATCATCTGACCAATCACAATTATCTCCTGCCATCACCCAAATCAGGCGCGCAGAATCGGGGAATGGTACCACACCCCCCTAATTCTACCTAGTGAGCAAACTCACAATTCTTCAAGTACCCGACATATTTAAGCCAGAGGTATTTAGTCCGCCTGACGTCGCAGGAATGCCGGAATATCCAGATAATCCAGATTCCCGCCGGTGTCTGTGGCATAGCGTTCACCGGCAACTTTGTTACGAATCACCGTGGGCCGATCCAGCTGACCATAATCCACGGTACCATCCGGGCCTTCGGGAGCCACCAGCACTGTCGGTTTTTCCACACTGGCCTGCACTTTTTGTCCCAGGCCGGTAGCCACCACAGTCACCCGCAGCCCTTCGGACATTTCCGGGTCGATTACCGTACCCACCACCACGGTGGCATTGTCGGAGGCAAATTCCTTGACGGTGCTGCCGACTTCGTCAAATTCACCAATAGACATGTCCAGGCCCGCTGTCACATTCACCAGAATGCCTCGCGCACCGGCCAGATCGACGCTTTCCAACAGAGGGCTGGCCACTGCCGATGCCGCCGCCGCCCGGGCACGCCCTTCGCCAGTGGCGAAACCGGTACCCATCATCGCCATGCCCATTTCAGACATCACCGTGCGCACATCCGCAAAGTCAACGTTGATCAGGCCCGGACGGGTAATCAAATCCGCAATACCCTGCACCGCCCCCAACAACACATCATTGGCTGCCTTGAACGCATCCAGCAGAGAAACATCTTTGCCCAATACATCCATCAGCTTTTCGTTAGGGATGGTGATCAGTGAATCAACATACTCGGATAATTCCTTGATACCCTGATCCGCAATGGCCATACGTTTTTTGCCCTCAAAGGGGAAAGGTTTGGTGACCACTGCCACCGTCAGCACCCCCAGGTCTTTGGCAATTTGTGCCACCACTGGCGCACCACCGGTACCCGTACCACCGCCCATACCGGCGGTGATAAAGACCATATCAGCGCCTTCCACCAATTCGACGATACGGTCACGATCTTCCAGTGCCGCTTGCCGACCTACATCAGGATTAGCTCCTGCACCCAATCCCTTGGTGACGTTATTACCCATTTGCAGCACAGTACGCGCCGCAGAATTTTTCAGCGCCTGCGCATCAGTATTGGTGCAAATAAACTCAACACCATCAATGCTTTGCTCTACCATGTGCTCAACCGCATTTCCGCCACCGCCACCGACTCCGATGACCTTAATAACTGCACCTGCAATATTGGTTTCCATCAGTTCGAACATTGTCTTGCCCTCCTGTTGAATAATTCAGTTTTCAATTGTTGATATCTTTTTTCAAAAATCATTTAAAAATTTCCTTGAAACCAGCTCTTCATTCGTGACCACAAACCTTTGCCGTTCCATTCACTCTTACGTTCTCTATGGCTTTCACCATGGTGTTTATGTCCATACAACAACAAACCCACACCCGTTGCATGAATCGGATTTCGCACAACATCCACCAGCCCTGAAACGTGCTGTGGCATCCCCAGACGCACCGGCATATGGAAAACTTCTTCCGCCAGCTCAATCACGCCCTCCATCTTTGAACAGCCACCGGTAAGTACAATGCCGGCAGCACACATTTCTTCAAAACCACTGCGGCGCAATTCGTTTTGCACCAGGATTAATAATTCTTCGTAACGTGGCTCGATAACTTCAGCCAGCGTTTGCCGCGCCAGACGCCGTGGTGGCCGGTCACCCACACTGGGCACTTCGATGCTTTCTTCCGGACTGGCCAATTGCGTTAATGCACAGGCGTATTTGATTTTGATTTCCTCTGCGTATTGCGTCGGTGTGCGCAGCGCCACTGCAATGTCATTGGTCACCTGATCACCGGCAATGGGGATCACGGCGGTATGGCGAATCGAGCCGTCGGTAAACACCGCGATGTCGGTAGTACCTCCACCCATGTCCACCAGACACACACCCAGCTCTTTTTCGTCTTCCGTCAATACCGCATAACTGGATGCCAGTTGTTCGAGAATCACATCGTCTACTTCCAGCCCGCAACGGCGCACACATTTGATAATATTTTGTGCTGCACTCACCGCACCGGTCACCATGTGTACCTTGGCTTCGAGACGCACACCGGACATACCCACCGGTTCACGTATGCCTTCCTGGTCATCGATCAAAAATTCCTGCGGCAAAATGTGCAGCACTTTTTGATCTGCCGGAATGGCCACCGCCCGCGCGGCATCAATCACCCGCTCCACATCGGCCGGCATAACCTCTTTGTCACGTATTGCCACAATCCCGTGAGAATTCAAACTGCGGATATGACTACCAGCAATACCGGCGTACACCGAGTCAATCTGACACCCGGCCATCAGCTCTGCTTCTTCCACCGCGCGCTGAATGGATAACACCGTAGATTCGATATTCACCACCACACCCTTTTTCAGACCACGGGAAGGATGTGTACCAATACCAATAATGTCGATTTCACCCTCCGGCGTCAGGTCCGCCACAATCGCCACCACCTTTGAGGTGCCGATATCCAGGCCTACCAATAAATTTTGATCAGACTTTTTACTCATCGCCGCATTCCCCGGACCAATAGCTGTTTTTGCTTTATCATTTTCTTGTTTCAACCAAGCTTTGATTTATTCACAGGCGTTTTCCAGCGCACCGCAAAACCGTTGGTGTACCGCAAATCTACTGACTGAATGTTTTCCAATTTTTCAATGGGCATACTGTTATACGCATTGGCAAAACGTGACAACTGCGTATCCGCCATCGCCCGTCCAAACAATAAGTGCATGCCGTTATCCAGTGACACCTGCCATGCGCGTCGTTCGCTCAAGGTTAACGCCACAACTGCCAACTCCATTTTTGCCAGGGGCACCGATAGCAACTGGTAACGCTTAGCAAGTATTTTTGCCGTGCCTTCCGGCCCGTTAAAAACCGGCAAATCACTCAATGCATCCGTTGTTGCCAGCGACACAACATCACCATATCGATTAACCATGCCGCCATCCTGCCAGCGAGCCAGTGGTATTTGCTCACGAATATCAATATGCAAAGTATCCGGCCAGATTCGCCGCACCGATGCACTGTCTACCCAGGGCATGGTTTCGGCAGCCTGTTTCACCGCTCGCACATCCACATTAAAAAACCCGGCATTCGCCAAATCACCAATCGCTTTGTACAAGTCCTGTTTGTCGAGATAAACGAACTCGCCCTTCACCTGTACCTGCTGAATTGGCAGGGTATCCGGCTGGGCCAATTGCCACACGGTAAAACCCAACAGACTACCCAGTCCACCGAACAGTAATACGCCGCCCAGCAAACGGCGTGTCAGCCAACGTTCGAACATCGGCTTTGCGGGTGAGCGGGGCTTTTTCACGCTGGTTTTTTTCACAATGCGTTTAGCACCCATTGCCTACTTCCCCTTCACTGTCCAGCACCGTTACTGCCGATACCCTTGCTGCTGATAAAACACGCAAAACCAATTCATCAAAATCAATACCCGCCGCCTGTGCAGCCATGGGTACCAGACTGTGATTCGTCAGCCCCGGTACGGTATTGTTTTCCAGTAACCAGGGGGCACCGTTTTTATCTAACATGAAATCGATACGCCCCCAGCCCGTCGCACCCAGTGCTGTAAATGCACTCAGTGCCAATACCTGAAATTGTTGTTCGTCAGCCGCAGACAAACCACTGGGACAGTGATAGCGTGTATCACTGGCGTTGTATTTGGCTTCGTAATCGTAAAATTCACGCGGTGTTTCCAGGCGAATCACCGGCAGGGTTTCACCATCCAAAATACCGACGGTGTATTCTTCACCGATGATCCAGGGCTCGGCCATTACCGTTGCATCAAATTCCGCCGCATTACGCCAGGCCGGTTCCAGGTTTTTCAAATGCTCCACCCGTGTTGCTCCCAGGCTGGAACCTTCATGCACAGGCTTTACCGCCAGCGGCAAACCCAGCTCATCAATCACTGCGGACCAGTCACTGTCATCATTCAACACGGCAAAAGCCGGAGTCGGCAAACCTGCTGCCTGCCATACCTGTTTGCTGCGTACCTTGTCCATGGACAGTGCGCTACCTAATACGCCGGAACCGGTATAAGGAATGTTCAGCGTTTCCAACACACCCTGAATCACACCATCTTCACCCCGTCGTCCGTGCAGGGCGATAAACGCACAGTCAAACTGGCCATCCAGTAAAACCGAAACAATGTCGTGTCCCACATCCACACCGTGCACATCAATGTTTTGTCGCTGTAACGCGGCCAGCACTGCTGCGCCGCTGCGCAAGGAAACTTCACGTTCCGCCGACAGCCCGCCCATGAGTACGGCAACTTTGCCAACGCTGCTCATAAACGACCTCCAAAAAATCCAACGCAAAGACGCGGAGACGCAGAGAGCGCAAAGGAAAATATTGTTAAAAAAATCGTTGCGAAGAGTGTCATGCTGCCTCACCTACGATATGTATTTCGCGCTGTAACTGCACCGCCTGTTTTTCTTCAACCTCTTGCATGATTCGTTCGATCAGGGTTTCAACGTCATATGCTGTCGCGCCACCTGTATTGATAATAAAGTTGGCGTGTTTATCCGAAACACAGGCCGCACCTTCGCATTGTCCTTTTAAACCACAAGCTTCAATCAGGCGTGCCGCAAAATCACCTTCGGGATTACGAAACACCGAACCGGCGTTGGGCAGCGATGTGGGCTGACTGTCACCGCGTTTGGCAAGCAGTGCTTTAATACGTGCCTGCAATACTTCTGGCTCACCGCCCGGTTCTAACTGTAATTGTGCCGCTACAAACCATTCGCCTTTTGGACCGGTCACATGGCGGTAGGCAATGTCAAAGTCTTCAGGCTGGCGATGCTGGCATTGGCCCTGTTGATCCAGCGTTTCAACAGCGGTTATTACCTCCCAGGTTTCACCGCCGAAGGCTCCTGCATTCATTGCCAGCGCACCGCCCATGGTGCCGGGAATACCGGCCAGAAATTCTGCACCTGAAAGACCTGCGCGCGCGCAAAAACGGGCCACTTTGGCGCAGGCCACGCCAGCCTCGGCGCGCACTGTTTTTTCATCAATCTGTTCCAGTCCATCCACCACGCCACTGGTCGCAATTACCGTGCCGCGAATGCCACCGTCGCGCACCAGCAGATTGCTGCCCAGGCCCAGCCAGTAAACCGGTTCGTTTTCCGGTAACTGCGATAAAAATAGTGACAAATCTGCAATATCGGCGGGTTGGTAATAGCGGTCTGCCGGGCCGCCAATACGCCAGCTTGTGTGTTTTGACATGGGCTCGTCTAACAACAAGTTGCCACGCAATTCGGTCATCAGAGGCCGTGCGTTCATGCGTGCCTCCGAATTTTAAAATCCAACGCAGAGACGCAGAGGAGCAAAGAACGCAAAGAAAACCCGATTGATTCACATACAGCCAGCCTCAAAAACCTCTGCGTTCTCTGCGTCTCCGCGCCTTTGCGTTGGATTTTTTCAAACTGGATCATCACGCACCTTCCTTCAGCTGTTCCGGCAACTGCGCTGCCGCCACACCAATGGAACCCGCACCCAACGTCAGCAACACATCACCTTCACGCAACACGCCTTGCAGGGTCGTTGCAAGATCATCCACATTTTCCACAAATACCGGGTCCAGTTGTCCACGGGTGCGTATCGCACGACACAGGGCACGGCCATCATCACCGCCCTGCGACTGTTCCCCTGCGGCAAAAACTTCCAGCAACAATAAGACATCCGCTTCACCAAGCACTTTGGCAAAGTCTTCAAACAGGTCACGGGTGCGTGAAAAACGATGTGGCTGAAAGGCCAGCACCAAACGCCGGTCCGGCCAGGCCTTGCGTGCGGCTTCCAGAGTGGCCTCCACTTCACGCGGGTGATGACCATAGTCATCTACCAACAGCACGTTACCTGCGGTGGTTTGCAATTCACCATAAACCTGAAAACGTCGGCCAATACCTTCAAAACCGGCCAGCCCGTTTTGAATGGCTTCATCGCTGACACCCAGTTCGGTGGCCACGGCAATGGCCGCCAGTGCATTCAGTGCGTTATGCGCACCGGGCATGTTCAGTGTCACTGCCAGTTCGGTTTCATGATCCTTGCGCTGCACCCGGAAATGGGTGTGCGGTCCCTGTTGCTGCAAATCCAGTCCACGCACATCTGCGTCTACGGATTCAAACCCGTAGGTCAGCACCGGTTTGGAGATTTCCGGCAGCAGTTCGCGCACCACCGGATCATCAATGCACATCACTGCCAGACCATAAAAAGGCAGGTGATGTAAAAATTCGAGAAAGGCCTGACGCAGATTAGCGAAATCACCGCCGTAGGTTTCCATATGGTCAGCATCAATATTGGTGACCACGGCCATCATCGGTGCAAGGTACAAAAACGAGGCATCACTTTCGTCGGCTTCGGCCACCAGATAACGACTCTCGCCAAGGCGCGCGTGGGAACCGGCACTGTTGAGCAAACCACCAATAACAAAGGTGGGGTCCAGTCCGTCTTCGGCCAGCAGGCTCGCCGTCAGGCTAGTGGTCGTGGTCTTGCCATGCGTTCCCGCAATGGCAATGCCAAAACGAAAACGCATCAGTTCAGCCAGCATTTCAGCGCGCGGCACTACCGGAATACGCGCTTCACGCGCGGCCACGACTTCCGGGTTATCTGCCGACACAGCGGTAGACGTGACCACCACATCGCAGCCCTGCACGTTCGTTGCATCATGCCCTGTAAATATTTCGGCACCCAGATTGGCCAGACGACGAGTCACAGCATTTTCCCGCAGATCCGAACCGGATACGGCATAACCCAGATTAGATAACACTTCGGCAATGCCACCCATGCCCGCACCACCGATGCCGACAAAATGCACACGATGAATTCGTCCCCAGGCCGGATGTGATTCACCCTTGAGGTCTTGTCCTCTGCGCTCGACCCTTTGTTTGACTTTTTGCTTAGCCATGGGCCACCTCCTGTCTGTCGTCGCCCCGCGCCACCGCCAGACATTGCTCGACCACTTGCGTGGTGGCGTCCAGCAATGCCAGTTTGCGTGCGGCTTCGGCCATGGCGGTTAATTTGTCGGCATTAAGCGATACCAAAATCTCACCCAGACATTCGGCTGTCAGCTGCGTTTGCGGCAGTAACACGGCGGCCTGTGCATCCGCCAGATAACGCGCATTGGCTGTCTGATGGTCATCCACAGCAAAAGGAAAAGGCACCAGAATAGACGGCACACCGGCAGCCGCCACTTCGGCAATGGTCATGGCACCAGCACGACATAACACCACATCAGCCCAGACATAAGCAGCTGCCATGTCATCAATAAACGGTTCCAGTCGTGCGTCAATGCCCGCTGCTGCATAAGCAGAACGTGCATCGTCGATATTGCGTTTGCCCGCCTGATGCCAGACTTCGGGGCGAGCGGCAGCGTCCAGTGCTGCCAGCGCCTGCGGCACCACTTCATTGAGTCGCGCCGCACCGAGACTGCCGCCCACCACCAGCAGGCGCAGTATCTGTTTGTCTGAATTGACGCTCGCATTATCAGGCACCGCATCAATGAATGTTTTGCGCAGGGGATTGCCGGTGTGCAGCACTTTTTTAGACACCGCAAACGTGCCGGGGAACGCTTCCATCACTCGTCGTGCCAGCGGTGCCAACAAACGATTGGTCAACCCGGCACGGGCATTCTGTTCGTGAATCAGCAATGGCTTCCGCTTCAGCCATGCCGCCAGCCCGCCGGGGCCGGTCACAAAACCACCCATGCCCAGCACTGCCGCAGGTTGGCGTCGGGAAATAATTTTCAAACTTTGCGACAAGGCCAGCAGCAGTTTCACCGGTGCCATCAGCAGACTCAGCACACCCTTGCCGCGCAAGCCGGACACCTGTACATAGTCAATGGGAAAACCCGCACGCGGCACCACTTCGGCTTCCAGTCCCTGGCGCGTACCCAGCCAGCTGACTTCCACGCCGCGCGCACGCAATTCATCAGCCACCGCCAATGCGGGGAACACATGACCACCGGTACCACCGGCCATGACCATAATGCGTAGAGGTTGCTGGCTGCTCATGACTGCCTCCCAAAAGCAACATCCAACGCAGAGGCACAGAGGCGCGAAGAGCGCAAAGAAAAATCAAATTGTTTGTGGCTTTTGCCAAAAGACAACATCCAACGCAAAGGCGCAGAGGCGCGAAGAACGCAAAGAAAAACCAGAAGAGTTTTCATTGCATCCAAAACTTGTAGCATTTGCATAGACAACATCAAAAACCTCTGCGTTCTCTGCGCCTTTGCGTCTCTGCGTTGGATTTTTTCACACTTGACCATCACGAACTGCGCCTCCGCTTGGTCATCGTTTTTTGTGCTGCTTTTTGCGCTGTTTTTTGTAAGGTAGGCACCGTCCGTCGTGCCGCTGGTTGCTTATCCACCGGATACTCATGGGAGATCCGCAACAACAACGCCACCGCAACACAACTCATCACAATGCTGGAGCCGCCGTAACTCATCAGTGGCAGAGTCAGTCCCTTGGTGGGCAGCATACCCATGTTCACACCGAGATTAATAAACGCCTGCAAACCCAGCCATATGCCAATACCATAAGCCGTATAAGCACCAAAACGATTACCGCCCTGCGCCGCTGACTGCCCCACCACAAAGGCACGCCACACAACCAGCACAAACAAACCAATCACCAGCACCACACCCATCAGGCCCAGCTCTTCAGCCAGTACGGCAAACAAAAAATCCGTGTGCGCTTCGGGCAGGTAAAACAGTTTCTGCACGCTGCTCCCCAGTCCCACACCCATCCACTCACCGCGACCAAAGGCAATCAATGCCTGAGTGAGCTGGAAACCACTGTCAAACGGGTCCGCCCAGGGATTCACAAATGACGTTAGACGCTCTACCCGGTAAGGAGAAGACACTGCCACCGCAGCCACCACGGCGGACATGCCGAGGAACAACACCGCAAATTGCCACAGCCGTACTCCTCCTAAAAACATCATGCCCAGTACTGTGGCAGTAATAACAGCAGCAGCACCAAAATCAGGTTCCAGCAATAACAGCACACCGATCAGGCCTACCAGTAACATAGGTTTGAGAAAACCCTTCACGGATTCGCGGACTTCGTCACCACGTCGCACCAGATAACCCGCTAGATAAATCACGATAAACAACTTCATCATTTCCGACGGCTGAAAATTCACCGGCCCCAGCGATAACCAGCGCACGCTGCCGTTGATTTCACGCCCCAGTAGCAACACCGCCACCAGCAAACTCATGCCCAACAGCAAAAACCAGGGGCCGAGGCGTTCCCAGTACACCAGGCGCACATTCAACACCGCAAAACCCACCAGCAAACCCAGTACCACAAAAGCGCTCTGTCGCCATAAATAAAAGAGCGGGTCATCCATCTGGCGTTCGGCAATGGACACCGAGGCCGAGGCCACCATCACCAGCCCCACGGCCAGCAACATAATGGCTGCTGCCAGCAAACCTGCATCCAGCGGAAAACGCCCATGACGCTGATTCGCTGTCACATTCGCGGTATGGATAAAATTACGCAGTACGGGAATCGTATCCGTGCTCATGACTCATCTCCTCCGACAGCTGACAATGCACGTACGGCTGCCATAAAGGCTTCACCTCGCGCAACAAAACCGGAAAACATGTCGAAACTGGCACAGGCTGGTGACAACAGCACCGTATCGCCGGGTTGTGCAAACGACTGCGCTTGAGCCACGGCTGCTTCCATTGAGCCCTTCACAGAAGACATGCGCACCACGGGCACCACATCTGCCAGAGCTTTTTCCATCAGCGCTGCATCTTCACCCAGCAAAATAACAACACGCACCTTGTCTTTTACGGCATCCGCCAGCGGTGAAAAATCAGCACCCTTGCCCTGCCCACCTGCAATCAATACCAGCGGCCCGGCCAAACCCTGTACCGCAGACAGCGTGGCCCCCACATTGGTAGCCTTGGAATCATTAATCCAACGCACGCCATCAATCTCAGCAACAAACTGCGTACGATGCGGCAGCCCCGGAAAAGTTTTCAGCGTGGCTAACATGTCTGCCATGGACAAGCCCATCACCTCGCCCAGTGCCAGTGCTGCCAGCGCATTGGCCTGAGCCTGTTCACCCGCCATGCGTATCTGTGCAACCGGCAGCAAGGCTTCTGTACCGCGCGCTAACCATAATTCGTTATTTTCGCTATTCAGGCTTTCGTTATTCAGGCTGATGCGCCCAAATTGGTCTTCAGCGGGAACGCCCAGACCAAAGCTGATTTTTTGCTGTTGTACGTTGCCCGCCAGCATCGCCGCCACCTGTGAATCATCACGGTTAAACACCGCCACACCCTGTGCAGCCAGTCCGGCATCACTGTAAATACGCTGCTTGCTGGCCACGTAATGGGCCAGATCATCGTAACGATCCAGGTGATCTGCACTGATGTTCAGCACCACCGTCGCTGCGGCATGCAGGGCATGTGTGCTGTCCAGTTGAAAACTCGACAATTCCAGCAGGTAAAAGTCCGGCTCGTTTTCCGTGAGCAATTCCAACGCAGGTGTGCCGATGTTGCCGCCCGTGCGCACATCCCGGCCCGCCGTTTTTGCCATTTCACTCAACAGTGAAGTGACGGTGCTTTTCCCGTTAGAACCGGTAATAGCCACAATGGGTGCCTGCGCCATGCGTGCAAAAACTTCGATATCGCCAATCACTTCCACACCACGACGTTGCGCATCGACAATCAACGGCTCGCGCAATGAAACACCCGGGCTGACAATCAGGCGCTGCGCCCAGGCAAACAGCTTTTCATCAAAACCACCCAGGCCGGTTTTCACTGTGGGACACTCAGCACGCAAGGCGACAATACCCGGCGGCTGTTCGCGGCTGTCTGTTACCGCAAACGGCACGCCTTGTTGAACCAGAAAACGCGCACAGGACAAACCGCTTTGTCCCAGGCCGACCACCAGAGTCGGCACGGGAGTTAAACCGTTGTTATGTGCTGTGGCGTTTATCATGTTCAGGGCTGAGTTCACAGTTGCGTTCATTTCAAAATAGTTAACGTATTTTCAACGTGGCCAAACCGACCAAAACCAGAATGACGGTGATGATCCAGAAACGCACAATCACCCGTGGTTCCGGCCAGCCTTTTAATTCAAAATGATGATGCAACGGGGCCATGCGAAAAATGCGTTTGCCGGTTAATTTGTATGATGTCACCTGCATGATCACCGACAGGGTTTCAATCACAAACACCCCGCCCATAATCACCAGCACCAGCTCCTGACGTGTGACCACGGCAACAATACCCAGTGCCGCGCCCAGTGCCAGCGCGCCGATATCCCCCATAAACACCATGGCGGGATAAGTGTTAAACCAGAGAAATCCCAGACCGGCACCCACCAGAGCGCCGCAAAAAACCACCACTTCACCCACGCCGGGGATATAAGGAATGGCAAGATATTCTGCAAATTTCATGTGCCCCGTGACATAGGCAAAGATGCCAAGAGCACCGGCCACCATCACCGTGGGCAAAATGGCTAAACCATCAAGACCGTCAGTAAGATTCACTGCATTACTGGAGCCCACAATGGTCAGATACGCCAGCACGATAAACATCGGCCCCAACACAATAGCCACGTCTTTGAAAAACGGGACAAACAATTGTGTCTGCGCCGGAATGGTGACAGCGTCATATAAAAACCAGGCAGCCCCTAATGCAATCACCGACTGCCAGAAATATTTGTAGCGTGCAATCAATCCGCGTGAGTCTTTTTTGACTAACTTCTTGTAGTCATCCACCCATCCAACCACACCAAACAAAATGGTGACTGACAGCACCACCCACATGTAGGAATTACTCAAGTCTGACCACAGCAATGTACTGATCGAAATCGCCACCAGAATCAATGCACCGCCCATGGTAGGTGTACCGGCTTTTTGTAAATGGCTTTCCGGGCCGTCGTCACGCACAGTCTGGCCAATCTGGTAATGATTGAGTCGGCGGATCATCGCCGGACCCACCACAAACGAAATCAGCAACGCCGTTAACGCACCAAGAATGGCGCGCAGGGTCAAATACTGAAACACACCAAAGCCGCTGTGGAACTGGGCCAGATAATCGGCAAGATAAAGCAGCATCAGCTCATCCCCTCCACAGCCCCGGCCACAGACAGCGCAGCCACCACATTTTCCATGTGTGCCGAGCGTGAGCCTTTCACCAATAGCGTTACGTCTTTGTGCAAATCTTCTTGCAGGCAAGAAATCAATTCATCCTGTGCGGCAAAGTGCTGGCCATGTTGACCAAAAGCCTGTGCAGCATATTGTGAGCACTCACCCACTGCGTACAAACGACTAACACCCGCCTTACGTGCCTGCTGGCCCGCCTGCTGATGATATTCCTCTGCCTTTTCACCCAGTTCCGCCATGTCGCCTAATGCGAGATAGCGATCACCGTGACACTGCGTCAATACATCCAGCGCGGCATGTAACGATGCCGGATTGGCGTTGTAAGTATCATCAATAATCTGTGCACCATGAATGCCCGCCTTGCGTTGCAAGCGGCCCGGTACCGTCCGCATGGATTCCAGACCGGTTTTTACATCCGCAATACTGGCACCTGCGGCTAGTGCAGTCGCCGTGGCCGCTAATGCATTGGCGGCGTTATGGCGACCTTCCAATGGCAGATTCACTTGCACCTCACCCGCCGGAGTCACCATTTGCAGGCTGCCATCGGCGGTTAATACGCCACGCACTTCGGCATCAACATCGCTTTCCGCAGACAGAGAAAAACGCACCATTGAACGCGGTTCCGCTTGCGTCTGCCATAGCCCGGCAAAGGCATCATCGGCATTAATAATGGCCACGCCATTTGCAGGCAGGTTTTCAAAAATCTCACCCTTGGTTTTTGCCACCACATCCACTGAACCAAAACCTTCCAGATGCGCACCTGCTGCATTGGTGACAATAGCCACAGTGGGTTGCACAAATGCGGTCAGGTAAGCAATATCACCCGGGCCGCTGGCCCCTTCTTCAACCACCGCTGCAACATGTTCCGTACGCAAACCTAACAAGGTCCGTGGCACACCCACTTCATTATTAAAATTAGCCTGAGTGGCCAATACGCTGCCCTTGCACGACATAATCGCTGCAAGCATTTCCTTGACGGTAGTTTTGCCATTGCTGCCGGTCACTGCAATCAGTGGAATCGCAAACTGCTGCCGCCAGTTGGCCGCCAGTTGCGCATAGGCGCGCTGGGTATCACTCACAATAATCTGCGGAACATCGATATCAACCGACTGCGCGACGACAACCGCTACCGCGCCTTTTTTTACAGCATGGGTAACAAACTCATGGCCATCAAAATGCGGTCCGCTCAATGCCACAAACAACTGGCCCGGTACCACTTCACGAGTGTCTGTGCTGATACCGGAAAAGGATAGTGTTTTTACATCGCCCCGCAGTTCGCCCTGCAACAGTTCGCAAGCGGCCCCCACGGTATTGATGCCGGGTGAAATCTGACGGATATTCATCACGACAGCCCTCCGGTGGATTTGCGCAGAGCCAACACCCGCTCAACTTCATGAGCGTCACTGAATGGCAAACGCTCATCACCGACAATCTGTACTTCCTCATGTCCCTTGCCAGCAATCAGCACCACATCATCTTCCGCTGCGGAAAGAATTGCTTTTTCAATGGCACTGGCACGATCCGCAATCACCAGCACATCATCCACCCGGGTAAACCCCTGAAGAATATCGGCGACAATGACCTGCGCATTTTCTGTGCGCGGATTATCATCCGTCACAATCACTTTATCCGCCAACTGCTCCGCTGCTGCCGCCATTAACGGGCGCTTGCTGCGATCCCGGTCACCTCCGCAACCCAATACGCACCACAAATCAGGAGCCATTACGACACCAGCCTGTGCGGCGGTATGTGCCCGCACGGCAACCAACACCTGCTGCAAGGCATCCGGAGTGTGTGCATAATCCACCACCACCAAAGGCTGATGATTGGTGCCACCATAACCCTGCATGCGTCCCGGTACCGGCTGCACGTCAGACAAACGTTGCAGGGCATCATCAAAAGCAATGCCACTGGCCAGTAATGCACCCAGTGCCGCCAACAGGTTGGACGCATTAAACGCGCCCAGCAGCGGCACCTGTAAATCACCTTTACCCCAGTCGCTTTCCACATGCATGCGCAGGCCGTTACGATCTAACTGCAAATTGGAACCCAGCAAGGAAGGCAACACATCATCCCCCCCCTTGCCGTCACCAAAACCATAACTCACCGTTCCCACCGCACCCGGCATCGAAGTCAGCATATTCCGACCATAATCATCATCGATATTGATCACTGCGTATTTCAGACCTTTGGTCTCGAACAGGCGTCGTTTAGCCTGGCCGTAATTTTCCATCGTGCCGTGATAATCCAGATGCTCGTGGCTGAGATTGGTGAACACCGCCACATCAAATGCCACGCCAGCCACCCGCCCCTGCTCAAGGCCGTGCGAGGATGCTTCCATCACCACCTGCTTCACATTTTCATAACGCAAATCATCCAGCAGGGTATGCAGGGTAATCGCATCCGGTGTGGTAAAACCGCCTTTTTCCAGTTGGCCAAACACGCCATTACCCAGCGTACCAAGCACACCGCAAGGTGCGTCCTGTTGCAGCGCATGAGCGATAAACTGCGTCACCGAGGTTTTACCATTGGTGCCGGTAACCCCAATCACAAACTGTGCTTTCGTCGGCTCGCCATAAAATCGCTCGGCAATACAGCCCACCTTGTTTTTCAGATCCGGCACGCCGTACACCGGCACCTGCCTGTCACTCCGTACTTCCTGCCGTGCTATCGAGGACGCCCACAACACCGCGCTCGCACCGCGTGCAATAGCGTCATCGATAAATTCCTTGCCGTGTACCTGCTCGCCATCCAGGGCAAAAAACAGATCACCTTTTTGTACCTTCCGACTGTCCAGACATAATCCGCCAATGGCCAACGTGGGTGCCTGACGAATAAAATAAATGCCGGCAATCAGCTCGGCAAAGGTCAATGGTTTTGGTGTGGGTTGCACGCTCATCACTGCGTCCCGCCCAAAAATGCCAGTCGATGGCCAGGGTCCGGGTTTACGTTATCCGGGGGAATATCCAGCATGCGTAAAGCGCCCGCCATCACCTTGGAAAACACCGGGGCCGCTACGGCACCGCCGTAATATTTTTCACCGCGGGGCTCGTCAATCATCACCACCATGGCCAGACGCGGGTTGCTGGCTGGCGCAAGACCGGCAAATAACGCCAGATAGCTGTCTTCAACATATCCTCCGGCACCGGACTTTTTCACCGTGCCGGTTTTACCGGCAATGTGATAACCCGGTACCGCAGCCCGAGTGCCTGTGCCACCCTCCTCGACAACACGCTCCAGCATTCGGCGCACCTTGCGTAAACTGTTTTCACTCAATACCGGTTCGTACAGCGAGGCCAGTTCTGCGGCCTGTGCTTCGCTACGGCGCAAAAAACTCACCGGTAACGGACGACCGTCAGTGGCCAGCGCTGCGTAAGCACGGGCCAGTTGCATGGCCGTTACCGACAGCCCGTAACCGTACGACACGGTGGCACGCTGAATGTCATGCCAGGCACCAAAGTCGGTTAACAACCCCGACGGCTCACCCGGAAAACCGCTGCCAGAGTCTGTGCCCAGGCCCACGCTGGCAAAAACCTGCCACAGGTGTTCCGGGGTAATCGACAATGCCAGCTTGCTGGCACCCACGTTGCTGGATTTTTGCAGGATGGTGGAAACGTCAATAACACCGTAGTCACGGAAATCACGAATGGTTTTACGGCCCACCTTCAAATACCCCGGACGCACATCCACTACCGTGTTGCTGTTAAAACGCCCTGTTTCCAATGCCGCCGCCACTGTAAACGGCTTGATGGTAGAGCCGGGCTCAAACACATCCGTTACCGCACGATTACGCAAATGGCTGCTTTTCAATTTGCTGCGATTGTTGGGGTTATAAGCAGGCTGGTTAACCATGGCCAGCACTTCACCGGTACGCACATCAAGAATCACCACCGAACCGGCATCGGCACGATTGTTTTTTACGGCGGCTTTCAGTTCGCGGTAGGCCAGATACTGCAAGCGGCGATCAATGCTCAGCACAATATCTTCGCCCGGCTGCGGCTCGGAAACGCGCTCGACGTTTTCCACCACGCGGCCAATACGATCCTTGATCACCCGCTTGGCTCCCGCAATGCTTTTGAGCCGCGCATCGTATACCAGCTCCATACCTTCCTGACCTTGGTCATCCACATTGGTGAAACCCACCACATGGGCGGTAACTTCACCGGCCGGATAAAAACGCTTGTATTCCGGCAGCAAAGCCACCCCTGGCACTTCCAGCGCCATGACTTTTTGTGCCAGATCGGGAGCGACCCGGCGTTTCAGATACATGAATTCCTTATCGCGTTTTGCCGCCAACTGACGCTCCAGCGCACCACGCTTGAGTCCCAGCACCTTGGTCAGTTGCGGCCAACTGTCACGCGCCAGAATCAACTCCTGGGGATTGGCCCACACCGAATCCACCGGCGTACTGATGGCCAGCGGTTCACCAAGGCGATCTGTAATCATGCCGCGATGTGCAGGCTCGGAAACCACGCGCGAATAACGCGCATCACCCTGCCCTTGCAGAAAATCCTTACGCACCACCTGCAAATCCACCGCGCGCGCCACCAGAGCCAAACCCGCCAGGCTCAGCACCGCAAGCACCAACAAGCGTCGGCCACGATAGGTAGGGGTGGAGATCTGTTCACTCATTTATGCATTCATGCCTTTAATAAAAAACACGCCTTCTTCCCTTGAGAGAAGAAGATCGGGGTGAGCGGTAAAACACACAGAAGCGATTGAAACATTCACGGTTTCTGCTCCACCTGTTCCACAATCACCACCTCATCCATTTTGGGATTCACCATGTGCAGTTTTTCCCGGGCAAGACGTTCCACCCGGCTGTGCGTCGCCCAGGTACCCTGCTCTAACTGCAACTGTCCCCATTCCACATTCATTTGATCGCGCACTTTCTCCAGCGCCTGCAATGCCACAAACCGTTTACGACTCTGATGCTTGGCCTCAATCACACCCACCGCCGACACCAGCACCGCCAAAATCATCACCACCAGCAATTTGTTCATTCAACACAGCCATTCAATGCAACCGCTCCGCCACACGTAACACCGCACTGCGGGCACGCGGATTGGCGGCGATTTCCTGCTCGCTGGCACGGATCGCCTTGCCAATCAGCTTGACGCGCGGCGACAACGCCGACTGCGGAATCGGTAAATCCGGCGGAAAATCATCACCCCGCGCCTCTTTACGCAACAGGCGTTTAACGATACGGTCTTCCAGAGAATGAAAACTGATCACCGCCAATCGTCCACCGGGCCGCAACACATCAAGTGCCTGCGGCAAACATTTTTTGAGATCATCCAACTCACCATTAATAAAAATACGAATCGCCTGGAAACTGCGCGTCGCCGGGTCTTTGCCTTTTTCATGCACAGGACTAGCCTCAGCGATTAATGTCGCCAATTGACGGGTCGTGCTAATAGGATTTTCCTCACGCGCCTTCACGATGGCGTAAGCAATGCGTTTGGCAAACTTCTCCTCGCCGTACTCACGTAACACTCGGCGAATATCATATTCTTCAGCCCGCGCCAGCCACTGAGCCGCGCTCTGTCCAGCTCCCGGGTCCATGCGCATATCAAGATCACCATCATGGCGAAAACTGAAACCCCGTTCAGGGTCATCCAGTTGGGGAGACGACACCCCGAGGTCCAGAAGAACCCCGTCCACACCACCTGCTTCCGACGCTCGCCAACCTTTCTCTCGCACCAGACGCTCCAATTCGGTAAATGAACCCTGCGCAATACTGAAACGTGAATCCGCACCAAACCGGTCCTTTGCTGCTGCCACCGCCTGAGGATCTTTATCGATGGCCAGCAACTGCCCACGAGAACCCAGACGATCCAGGATGGCACCGGCGTGACCACCCCGACCAAAAGTGCCGTCTATGTAGATGCCGTCGGGCCGAATGGCCAGCGCCGTCAACACCTCTTCAAACAACACCGGCTTATGCGCGAAGTCTTCGCTCATCGGCGTTATAACGACATCGTCTCCATCTCTGCGGGCAGATCACCGAGATCATCGCCCGCCGCCATCCAGTCACTACGGCTTTCTGTCCATAACTCCTCATTCCATAACTCAAATTTATTGCTCTGCCCGATCAACACCACGCGCTTTTCCAAATCCGCGAATTCACGCAACGGCGGCGGCACCAGCAAACGACCTGTACCATCCATTTCCACCTCAGTAGCGTGACCGATCAACATCCGCTGCAAACGGCGGGCCTGCCTGTTGAAACTAGGCAGTTTTTGTAACTTGCGCTCAACCACCTCCCATTCCTGCAAGGGATACAACAGCAAACAGCGATCACTGTTATCCACCGTAATCACCATCTGCCCATCACAAGTATCAGACAGCCGCTGACGATAGCGCGTAGGCATAGCCACGCGCCCTTTGGCATCCAGATTGAGAGCGTTAACCCCTCGAAACAATTTTTCCGACTCCTCGTATAACCATCAGTCAGTGCTACGCTCGGTGTGGCTGTGTACTCACTCACGCATTAACACGTAGTGATCTCCACCTTTAAGCGGCCGCGAATTCAAAAAATCCACAATTAACCACTATTCTCCACAATATTGCACCACTATAGGTACCCGATTCCCCTACTGTCAAGAAAATAACGCCCGGAATAAGAGAAAAAACCTGCTTTCTACACAATGACTTAGAGCAACCTGCTCAAAACTCGTCCAACCAAAATCCGAGTAGCTTTATGTAATCAAATCGTTGTTAAATGAACTTAAAGTAAAACCTTAAGAAGAAACCAAAAGAGGGGTCGGAAATATTACCAAAAAGAAAATATGATCATTTTTTGATCATGCAAAAAGCGAATAAAACCGCAAAGGCTAAATGAAGATAATCACGTAGGGTGGGCACGTTTTTTGTGCCCATGCGGCACTGGCGGCAAACCGCTCAAACGCAGAATCAACGCGTGGGCACAGACTACGTGCCCACCCTACGCTTAAACAGCCAGGGTTCCGGGATATAAACACACCTTGCAGGATTCTTGTGGGATTAAAACAACGATGGACCCGCAAAGAAAAACGGCAGCGCGCCCGCCCCAACCGGAACAAAGCAAACATCTGCCCAAAAGAAAAAAGTGGAAGTCGGCCTGTAAGCCGGGTTCTGTCGTGAACAGTCATTCATCTGGCTAACGTGTCACCACGCAGCTCAAGCAACCTACCCGGGAACTTATGCGGGCCGCATCAATGTCCCCCTATTTGGTCTTGCTCCGAGTGGGGTTTACCCTGCCACTGCTGTTACCAGCAGCGCGGTGCGCTCTTACCGCACCATTTCAACCTTACCTGTGCCCCGGTTCGAAAACCGAAGCCATCGGCGGTGTATTTTCTGCTGCACTCTCCGTAGGCTCACGCCCCCCAGGCGTTACCTGGCACTCTGCCCTGTGGAGCCCGGACTTTCCTCCGCACCCGCCTTCCCGTCATAAAACGAAAAGGGGGATGCCGCGACTGCTCAGCCGACTTCCGGCGGCAAGCTTACGCAAGCGGAGCGGAACTGACAAGCGGGTTGAGTATTAGCCCGATTGCCTTGCATCAACCTCTACCCGTGATGGCAATAGGCACACATTGTGACTATAATTGCTCTTATGAAACCTATTAATTGGAATCCTGACAAAAATCGCAAGCTCATCGAGGAACGAGGGATTTCATTTGAAGAGATTGTCTTTTCTCTTCAAGAGGGTTGTTTGCTTGACGATGTTGCACACTCTGGCAAGGAAAAGTATTCCCACCAACGAGTGTTCATTGTTGCAATAGACGATTACGCGTATTTGGTTCCTTACGTTGAAAATGATGATGAGATATTCCTTAAAACAGTAGTGCCCAGTAGAAAAGCAACCAGACAGTACCTTGGAGAGAAACCATGAAAAAAATTAAATTAGATAAAGAAGAGCAGGAAATTCTGGATGCTTACGAGTCAGGTGAATTTGAATCAGTCATAACTGATGAAAGGAAGAAATCAATCGAGCAAATAGCGGCGACCACTTTCAAAAAAGATAAGAGAATTAATATAAGGTTATCTGGAAGGGATCTGTCTGCGATTCAAAGAAGAGCTTTGGAAGAAGGCATTCCCTACCAAACATTGGTAGCCAGCATTCTGCATAAATATGTTTCGGGCAGTTTGTATGATGTCACGGCCAACAAGGGCAATTAACCCGGACATACCTCTGCGGTGTTTCTTCAGTTGTAGTGGTGCAATCCCCGATAACTCAACTCCCTACAGCTCACCGCAAATACTGTCATTCCGGCACGTTTTTAGCCGAAATCCAGAGGTTTAAACGCCCGGACAAGTGTTCCGATATATTGGGAGGTTATGTTGTCGTGGTACTGGCAAGTGATGTGTTATAAACGCAGAGGTCGCAGAGACGCAAAGGACGCAGAGAAAAACACTAAAAAATTTGCGTCTCTGCGATCTCTGCGATCTCTGCGTTAAATACCCGGTGACTATTAAAAGCAGCGTGTTTTCAGCACTTAATTCACATTGAAAAACCCGGAACAACTCCCGAAAACTCAACGCCCCACAGCTCACCGCAAACACCGACATTCCGGCATGTTTTTAGCCGGAATCCAGAGGTTTACCCCCCCGGACAAGTGTTTCGGTACATTGGGAGGTTATGTTGTCGTGGTACTGACAAGTGACGTGTTATAAACGCAGAGGTCGCAAGACGCAAAGGACGCAGAGAAAAACACTAAAAAATTTGCGTCCTCTGCGCCTTTGCGATCTCTGCGTTAAATACCCGGTGATTATTAAAAGCAGCGTGTTTTCAGCACTTAATTCACATTGAAAAACCCGGAACAACTCCCGAAAACTCAACGCCCCACAGCTCACCGCAAACACCGACATTCCAGCATGTTTTTAGCCGGAATCCAGAGGTTTACCCCCCCGGACAAGTGTTTCGGTACATTGGGAGGTTATGTTGTCATGGTACTGGCAAGTGACGTGTTATAAAC
>WFQM01000318.1 GCA_015487095.1 Gammaproteobacteria bacterium
CGTGCAGACCGACAGTTTGTGTCCCTGCCACGTAGTGTCACCCACCAACAGGTACATTACCGTGTACGCAAAGGTGATTCACTGGCACGCATCGCGCAGAAATTCAGCGTTACCATCGCCAAACTTCGGCAATGGAATTCGTTGAAAAAAGGCAAATACCTGCAACCCGGGCAACGGTTGACACTGTATGTGGATGTGACTCGGCAGTCGTAACAGCCCTAAACTAAAAAACAATAGGGTAGCGTAAGAACTCACCCTTGCCAGTATAGATAGTTTGTATAGCAGCCTCACAACAGCACTCACTAACACACTTAAATCTGAATAAATTCCCGCCCAGGGGAATCACTACGGCTTTGTGGTCTCTTAATAAGATGCGTCCAAAACAAATGCTGATACGCACATTTTTCCATTTGAAAGCTCTTTGGATTGCATATTCAGTGCGTAGATTAACTCTTCCTTTGTCCCCTTGAATAGACCTTTATTTCTGCTATCCCAACGCTCACAATGAAACCAGCCAACAAGATAAATGCCACATGCCTCAGGCACCAGTTTCAAATATTGCTCAAAAAGCTGGGTTTCCATGGCAGTTAATAACTTCGAGTCCCAGCATCCTTTGCTTTCGATGATAACAGACAGGGAGCGCCCCTCCGGGTCTTTGGCTTCTATTTTCAGGTCTGTGCGTTCACCAATACCATGTTCTCGCAAGTTCTTTATCTGAACTTCCCGATCAATCACAAAAGTCGGTAAATCAATTTCCAGATGATGTTTAATGAAATCCGAAAAGCGGTCCTCGCTCTTGGGACGCCCTGAATCTCCATTCTCGAATATGTTCCACAAGAACGGCGCAAGTGGTGTTTGGCCATGTAATTTTTTCTGCAACCGCTGCAAAGAAAATACCACGGCTTCCATTAACTCGTTGCTGCTTCTGGCTAGCCGTGCATCTCGGTGCCGGGTATAAGTTACAAGTTCAGTGGGAGAGAGCGCTTGAAGAGAGGTCTTCCGAAACACCTGCTTTGCCTCATTTAGCAAATACTTCAGCCAGTCTCTTTCCGGAATCAGCCAGTCTCTTTCCAGAAAATGATCATAAATTGAACACAATGTATCTACAGCGACTTGTGTACCCAGACCGGACAAATAATCCAAACAATTGTTGCGTAACTGCCCCACTTCATCACGAGCCGTACTCTGAGCTTTACCAGAAAGATAGTGAATATCACTGGCTACGGGGAAATGTTTCTCAAGCCAAAAATACAATTCAGTAATCTGTGCTTCCGAAAAACTGGCAAAGAAGCGATCATTCCTGCCCGGACGATCAGCGTACTCAAGCATCAAGCCCTTGCCAAAACAGGAATCGATCAACATTTTTTCCCAAATAATTTGCCAACTCTTTTGCAATTGATGGGCCACAAGGTTTTGGGCACCAACCAAAATCAGCGGATAATTGGGTGGCCCAACAAAGGAGAAAGTTGACATAATCAATTTGCGGACAAACTCAAAGGCAACCTCATCATCATGCTTTAGCAATACATCCAGCAATGTGGATACGTGGAAAAGCGTCAAACCGGGTTTTGCTAAAAACTTGTTTAGCATCCCTGCAATTTGCTCATCCCAAATTACCGCCAATTCTCTCACCCTGTACAGTGGCCGGGAGGCAGAAATATCCTGGTCGATCAGATCTTGGAAAGCGCCTGATACTATTGCAGGAGCATTTGAATAGGCTTGCTTGAGCAAAGCTCTTCTCGGTTCGTGTTGATTGTCGCGAGGGAAAGTTACGATTAATTCTGCCCATCTAGGCCAATTTCCGAGAACATTTACAAGAAATTGCGGACTTTCTTCACTTAAGAGACAAAGCGCCAGATAGGTGGCTGTATGTAAGTCGCTGCTTCGGTTGTCAAAACAAAAAACATCCTCTTGGGAAAGAGGATATTTCATAACCCACGTTTCAGCGCAACGTACAATACGTGTTCGTTCTAAGCATGTTGCGCGTAACCACCCTGGTAATTTTGTAATGTTATCGAATTTCCATGGATACCGAATGGCCTCATCCGGCAAAGAAAGCTCCTTCCATAAGCACATCCAGGCAGTATTTTTTCCAGATTCGAACTCCTGTAATGCCTGTTCAACACGCACGGAAGGTGGTGGATCAAGAAGCCGCGAGCGTTTTTTCTTCCATGCCAATTGCTGAGCGTACTGGTCTTTACACACACGGGCAGCTTCTGAATCCAGCTCAATGGGCTCCAGATAAGAAGCCATAACATCTGCCAAAGGTGATTCAGCATTGGAGGCATCAATACAAGCGGCCGTAACAAGTGCGTCAAACCATACTATATCGACATCCCAGGATATAAAAGCGTCAATGCACTTGGCCAGTTTTGCACGCAAACCCGGATCGGAACTGGTTTGATAAAAACTCAGCAGCCAAAAATTATCCTCAGGTAAGATAATTTGGCATTCTGCATAAGCCAGGCTTACGGAGTTACTCTTTTTCACTGATTCAGAATGGGCCTCCAATAGTGCGGTAATAACCACTCTTCTTTTTTCGGAGTCTTGCTCAAACCAGTTCTTTTCCTGCTCATTGCAACGATTAAATACTGGCTCATCTCGTCCCAGACACACCCAGACTGTATCAGCAAATGCACGAAGCACATGGGGGTTATCAACTTTTTTCCATGCTTCAACCATGATGTCATCTTTGAAGCAATCAACTTCGTAATCACCGAGATTGTTACCAGCATCGGTAACCCACTGTAGGGCAATGATTAAATCATCGTTGACAAGCTGACTCAGAAATTTTTCTTGTGAGTGACGAAGTCTGTCCAGACAATTTTCACTCTGAGCTTGTAAAAGTAACTCGAAAACTTCTTTCGTAGAAATATGATCTGGCCAGAGGGATGGAATAACAGCGACCTTGAGCTTGTCTTCCAAATCGTTGCCAGCATTGTCCATTGCGAGGGGACGTAAGCTGGCAAGCTCTTGGACATCGGCACAATCAATAACAGCATCAATTGCATTCAGCCGGTGTTGCTGTTTTTCCTTTTGATCAAGCGCAATAGAAACCAGATCTTCCCTTAATTCCCGAACATGGCAGGCTGCGGCAATAGCCATAGCTGCTCGACGAGCTGCGAAAGCCATATTTTTGCCCACAATGTAAGGGCGAAGCTGTTTCGCCAAATCAGGGCATGCCAACTTACGATAATGTTGGCGCAAACTCCAATCTGTATCAAATTCAGTTTGAGCAGCAAATGAATCAAGCAGCTTTTCCGTCAACTCGGCTTTCTGATCATCAGCCATGTCAGACAGGTCGGCACGCAACAAGAGTAGAGGCTCCGTTGCTACCATCGCGGTGAAAATATTCTTGTTCAGAGAAGCTAGCCAAATTGCTGTTTCAGCATGTTGAAGTGGAATACGGCCATCATCGGGATGACAAAGAAGTGTAAGCTGTTGGGTTTCCAGGTTATGAGAATGCAGATGCCAAGCAGCCAAAAACTCGACATAAGACTGATGAGAAAAACCGGTTCTTTGCTCATCACGTCCAGAAAACAGGGCACATTCGATGGTTTCCCGAAGGATATGGATATCAACAGGAAATTCCTCTCCATCAACTCGCTCTGTACCGCCCACAACATCACCTTCGACAAGGTCGGTGATTGCAGCGTCTAGGACATCACCGCGCCAAATGGTCGAGCGGTGCCCAAATACCATTTGTGCGGCAATACGGCCAGCAACAGCCATGCGTTGGCATGCACTAAATCTGCCGGTTTGACGGGACTCCTGGCGAAATGTGCTACGTTCTTTCGCTAACGCTTCACAGCCAAGGCGATAGATTTCGGCGCGTTGTCCAGGAAGGCCATCAGGGCGGCCAAATAACCCAAGCAGCATGTTAAGAGTATTGGGATAGCTGGCAAGGGGTTGAATTTCTTTGAGGCAGATTTCATGCAAAAAAGCATCCGTGTCCAACTTGCGATCCAGCACCGCACGCTGAACATCCTTTTTGCGCAAAGGAGCCAGCTCAAACACACCCAAAAGATTGGATGAATTTTCATCCTCGCCTTGCCAAAGCACTCGTAGCTCGTCGGTGAAATGTGTCGGCCAATCTGCTGTTCGACACGTCAGGCGTAAGTTCAAACGTTGTCTCGGCAAACTTTCCAGCTGTCCAACCAGAATTCTTGTCACCGTGGGGATAGATAAGTTGCACTCATCCAGACTATCCAGCAAGAGCGTCAGGCGGTACGAGCCTTGTTTCCACGCCTGAACTTCTTTTGAATCAAAAATGTCATTGATGAGCCGACTGTCACTCTGATACTGATTCAACTCCCGATAAAGGTAAGCCTCATTTTCGGCCCGTAGACGCTTGGACTCTTCCTTCAGTACCGTGGACTTCCCTATGCCCGGTTCACCCAGGAGAATAGCAACAGGGGTGCTGACTAATTGCTCAAGACGATCAGGTTGGCCATCAGTGTAGTAAAAAATGGCATGTTCATCTTCTGGGTCATACAAAAAACCAGAACCATCCAGCTGGATGGTTTTTCCTGATGGAATCCAGAAGCGCGGCCAATTATGATGTGGTTTTGTCATTTAACTGAAACTCATTCCATTAACCTGCGAAGAAATAAGATCCAGGTTCAATTTGATTATCTTGTCTGTTATTGATAAAGAAAGCACCTTGTCATGTGCGTATCACCACTTATGCGCTCAGCAGGATAATCAATTTTACACTCTGGCATAACCTGCTCACAACGCGGATGAAAGTGGCAACCTGAGGGTGGATTGATGGGTGATGGCATTTCACCCTGCACACTCACAGTACTTCGTTCAACACTTTCCACTGATTTTTCAATGACCGGCACAGCAGCCAGTAATGCTTTAGTGTAGGGGTGCAATGGGTTTTCCATGACTTCCTGCACATCACCCTGCTCTACAATGCGTCCCAGGTACATTACGGCTACTTCGTGTGCCAAATATTCCACAACCGATAAATCGTGCGTAATAAACAAATAAGCCAGACCCAGTTCATCTTGCAGGTCTTTCAACAGATTGAGAATTTGTGCCTGCACAGAAACATCCAGCGCGCTAGTAGGCTCGTCACAGATAATCAGCTTGGGGTCCACCGCCAAAGCACGAGCAATGCAGATACGTTGACGCTGGCCACCGGAAAATTCATGTGGATAACGGTATTTACTATCGGCTGACAAACCTACTTGTTCCAGCAATTGGTCAACACGCGCGGCACGCGCCTGTGCATCACCACCTATGCCTTGGGTAATCATCCCTTCTTCAATGATATCCATCACCTTCATGCGCGGATTCATGGAGGAAAAAGGGTCTTGAAAAATAATTTGGATATCACTGCGGTGCTGGCGTAATTGCGTCGGTGACAAAGCAGTAAACTCTGCATTTGCAAATTGCACTTTGCCCGCAGTAGGTTTCACCAATTGTAAAATACTTTTTCCTGCTGTGGTTTTACCGCAGCCCGACTCGCCCACCAATGCCAGTGTATGGCCTTCGGGAATCGATAAGGAAATATCATCCACTGCTTTGACATGGTTCACCACTCGTTGCCACAAACCTTTGCGAATGGGAAAATGTACCCTGAGTCCTTGGACCGTCAATAATGCCTTATTACTTTTCGTTGATTGTTCAACAGTACGATCCGGCACTGTTTCTTTTTTATCCGCTATTGAAAACTCCTGCTGATAAGCCGCATCAAATTTAAAACAACGCACACCCCCCGATGATGCCGCTGTGACCCATACCGGTGACTGGGCATGACAGACATCAATCGCGTCATCACAACGATCCACAAAGCGACACCCGCTAAACCCGGTAGCCAATGAGGGCACACTCCCCGGTATTATCTCCAAACGTTGTCCGCGTTTTTTTATGTCAGGCAGGGAGGCAAACAGTTTTTTTGAATAAGGGTGTTGGGGGTTGGCAAAAAATGCAGCGCGATCCGCCTCTTCTACAATTTGTCCGGCATACATCACTGCCACACGATCTGCCATTTCTGACACTACACTCAGATCATGGGTAATCAGCAGGATGGCCATACCCGTATCTTTTTGCAATTGGCGCATAAGATTCAGCACTTGTGCCTGAATGGTCACGTCCAGTGCCGTAGTAGGCTCATCAGCGATCAACAAATCCGGTTCACCGGCAAGCGCGATAGCAATCATCACCCGCTGCTTCATGCCACCCGACAGTTGGTGCGGGTACTCATGATAACGTTGCACTGGATCAGGAATACCCACAGCTTCCAGCAATTCCAATACACGCGCACGCACCGCCTGTGCATTATTTTGCCCGCGTATACTTTCGGCAATTTGCAAGCCAACGGTCAGCACTGGATTCAGACTGGTCATGGGCTCCTGAAATACCATCGCAATGCGTTTGCCGCGCACATTACGCATGGCCGTTTCAGACAATTGCAACAAATCATCCCCATTGAGATAAATACTGCCCTGAGTAATGCGGCCAGCAGGCTCGGGTAGCAGGCGCATGGTAGACAATGCTGTCATGGATTTTCCACAACCGGATTCGCCCAGCAACGCAAACGTTTGTCCCCGTCGTATTTCCAGGCTGATACCATCCACCGCATGCACCATGCCATCAACAGTGGCAAAGCTAGTTTGCAGAGACTCTATTTGCAGCAAAGCGCCTGTCGTCCTGCTGTGGCCTCGATAAACCATTCAGACTCCTCTCAATTTGAATATCAAACCTTGCTCCCCACCAGTTTAAAACACACAGCGTAAACATTTGCTCTCTGTCCACAGACCCAATCATTCATGGACGGACAAAACGTACCACTTTTGGGGCACCATTGCGTATAATACGACAACTTAAGGCAGGGTATTCACGCAAACCTGTTGCGCCCCTGCCCCACATAACAGACACCAATCAAAAAAGGATATCCACCATGGGATTCTTAAATGGCAAACGCGCGCTGATCGTCGGCTGCGCCAGTAATCGTTCCATCGCCTGGGGTATTGCCCAAGCCATGCACCGCGAGGGCGCTGAACTGGCCTTCACTTACCAAAATGAAAAACTGCAAAGCCGGGTGGAAAAACTCGCTGCCGAATGCGGCTCAGATATTGTGCTGCCCTGCGATGTCGCCAGCGATGAAAATATCACCACCGTCTTTGAAAAACTGGATGACTTCTGGGATCACCTGGATATTCTGATTCACTCGGTAGCCTACGCTCCGCGTGAAGAGCTGGAAGGCGAATATCTTGACAGCGTGACCCGCGAAGGCTTCAACACCGCGCACGAAATTAGCTCCTACAGTTTTGCCGCGCTGGCCAAAGGCGCACGCAACATGATGCAGGGACGTAATGCCGCTCTGTTGACACTGAGTTATCTGGGTGCCGAACGGGTATTACCTAATTACAACGTGATGGGATTAGCCAAGGCCAGCCTGGAAGCCAATGTACGTTACATGGCCGCCAATCTGGGGCCGGAAAATATTCGAGTCAACGCCATCTCCGCCGGGCCAATTCGTACACTCGCAGCCGCCGGTATCAAAAACTTCAAATCCATGCTGAACTACAGTGCGCAAAATACACCGCTACGACGTAATGTCAGCATCGAAGAAGTAGGCAATGCAGCAGCCTTCCTCTGTTCCGATCTGGCTTCCGGCATTACTGGCGAGATTACTTATGTGGATGGGGGTTACAACATCACCGGCATGGCGCAATCAAGCTGAATGTGAATTAAGTACTAAAATCACCGAGCATTTAACTCAAAGGGCGCAAAGTTTTTAATGTTTTTCTCTGCGTCCTTTGCGTCTCTGCGACCTCTGCGTTTATAACTCGCCACTTGCCAGTACCACGACAACATAACCTCCCAATATACTGGAACGAGTGTCCGAGAACTTAAGCTTGGGGGTTTCAGCTAAAAACGGCGGGACGACAATATTTCAGTCACTAACTAATAGTGCCTACAGAACGATTTAACCTTTAATTCACATTGAAACGGCATACCCAAAACCTGATCGCTCTTTGGGTATGCCGAAAACGAAAAACTTGACGGCAGATACTGACAGTCACTACTTGTAATAACTACAAGTCATCGTTCTGTACAATCACTTTAGCATCGGCTTTAAGTCGCGAGATAAGATGCAATTGCGCATTGGCTCCCTGCTCACCCGCCAAACGACGTTTTAATGTTTCGCGTTCAGCAACATCCATTGCAGCCGGATCGCCATCAACCACTTTATTCAAACGAATCACAGCATAATCGCCTGAGTTCAATACTACACCGCTATAACGTGGACTATCAGGTGACGATGGCCGCGTTAAACGAAAAGCCTGTTTGATAATTTGAGCATCATGGTCTTTTGTCTCACGCGTAACCGCACCTGCACCCTTCCAGTCTACTGACAATGCCTTGCTAACAGTTTCGGCAGACTCGCCCGCTTCCAGTTGTTGCAAGGCTTTCTCTCCAGCAGCCTTCGCTGCTTCACGCGCCTTTTCTTGAATCAACGATTGCCTAACCTGTGATTTTACTTCACTTAGTGGACGTCGATCCGCTTTCTGATGCTCCAGCAAACGCAATACCAACACATGATTTTCGCCAACTTCGATAGGCTCACTGTTAAAGCCCTGACTCAATACGTCATCACTGTAAGCTGCGGCCACAACACGAGGGTTGGCAAATACATCTGTGCCACCACGCCGTTCAAAAAATGGACTCTGCTTAAGCTCAAGCCCTAATTCATCTGCTGTCTCACTGAGAGAGTCCGGTACCTCATAAGCCTGATTCGTTAGCTGCTCAGCCAATTCAAAGTATTGGCGCTCTGCGGCATCATTTTGAAATTGCGCAAGAATTTCATCGCGTACATCAGCAAAGGGTTTCACCTCTTTTTCACGAATCCCGGTCACCTTGATAATGTGATAACCAAACGAGGTTAATACCGGCTCACTAACTTCATCCAGCTTAAGGGAAAAGGCAACCTCCTCAAAATCAGGTTCCATGAGGCCACGTCCAAAATAACCCAGATCTCCGCCTATTTCAGCAGAACCAGGATCATCCGAATTTTCTTTAGCCAGTTTTTCAAAAGACTCACCGGCATTAAGTCTTGCCACCAAACCTTCGGCCTTTTCGCGCGCCGCTGTGATAGCCGTCTCATCTGCACCCTCTTCCAGCTGAATCAGGATATGGCTGGCTTGACGTTCTGCCTCCACACTGAACTGACTCTGATTCGTGTCATAAAACTCATGCAGCTCTTCTTCGCTGGGTTCTTCGTCACTTTTTAATGCAGCAACCGATAACTCCACATATTCAACACGCACTTTTTCAGCCGTCAAAAACCGGTCTGTATGTTGCTCATAATAACTGTTGATTGCCGCATCGTCGGCCAGCGACTCATCCTGAAACTGCGACGTATTCAAAACAAAATACTGCAAATCACGTTGTTGTTGCTCCAACCTGATCACTGCGTCCAGTTCCGCATCCGTCACAAATGCAGAGCTTGCCAAACCGTCAGGCAATTGTCCGGCTGTCATAATGCGTTTTACATACCGTTCAAATGCAGTAGGTGACTGCCCTTGAGTTTGTAACTGTTGCTGATACAGGCTGACAGAAAAGGCACCACCTTCACGAAAGGCATCAATGCTTTGAATCGCTGCTACCACTGTTTGATCGCTGACCCGGAAACCCATGTCATCCGCATTTTGCAATAACAACTCACGATCAACCAGCTCATTAATGACCCGCTGTTTTATCTGTGGGTCAAAAAGCTGTGCGTCATACTGGCCACCCAGCATTTGCTGCATACGGCCTCGTTGATCATAAAAAGCCTGTTGAAATTCACGTTGCCCAATGTCAGTGCCATTAACGGTGGCTGCCACTAGTTTGTCACTATTGCCAACGTATTCGTTAACACCCCAAAGTGCAAACGGGATTATCAGTAAGCCTACTATTACCCAGGCGATCCAACCCTGGGCACGATCTCGAATAAAACTCAGCATATTTTTTCTTCGTGGTTAATTCTGAATATGTATTAGTTTGAAAATATATTTTATCTGGCTGTTGTTTCGACTGAATATTTCAACTTAAGGTTCCGGTATATTCCGATATGGTTGTTTTATCAATCGTTTCAAGAACTCAACAGCAGAAAGTAAAAAGGCGCTCCCACATCAGATAGGAACGCCTTAAATACTAATAGTGGCGGAGTGGACGGGACTCGAACCCGCGACCCCCGGCGTGACAGGCCGGTATTCTAACCAACTGAACTACCACTCCCCAACAAAAACCTGGCTTTAACCCAATCATTCAGCTCAAACACGATCACGTTCAATCACTTCAATATGAGCTAATGGTGGGTGCTGAGGGACTTGAACCCCCGACATTCGCCGTGTAAAGGCGACGCTCTCCCAACTGAGCTAAGCACCCCAGGAAAGCCGACTAGTTTACGGCATCTTTCAATGCTTTGCCAGCCTTGAATGTAGGATTATTGGAAGCTTTGATTTCAATGGCTTCACCTGTGCGGGGATTACGGCCGGTACGGGCTGCGCGGGCTTTCACACTGAACGTGCCAAACCCAACCATAGCAACTTGATCTCCTTTTTGCAGGGCTCCGGTAATTGCAGCAACCATACCATCAATAGCGCGAGCTGCTGAGGCCTTGGAAATATCAGCACTTTCTGCAACTGCATCGATTAATTCTGCTTTATTCACTTAGAATACCTCTCTCTGTGTGGTTATTTGTGTGATTTTCAATAATTTATTGTCATTCTCGAACAGTCCCGCAAAAACGCCGCCAGTCCGATTATTATTTCTGCTGCTTTTTCAGTGTAACCATCATGTATCAGCGGCCGATATGTTTTCGCATGGGTTTATACCAATGGCAATTCCCCCATGTCAAGGATTCATGGGCATTTGAGGCCAATTAGGTATTATTTAGCATAGTCCCACTTCCAAAATAACACCCTGTTTTTTTTCACGTTTAACATAAAGCGACCGCCACAGGAACAAACCGGGGCGGCCCTTTATGCAAAAAGCAAAACACAATCAATGTGTACGAATGGATTTACGCTTTGATTCTTTTCGACCCGCACCTACCTTGCCACTTGCCTTGTTTTCCGGCAGCGGCTCGGGCATATGTTGCAATGCCACCTGTAAGACTTCGTCAATCCAACGCACTGGCCGAATATCCAGATTCTGTTTGATATTCTTGGGAATATCCGTCAGATCCCGGGTGTTTTCATGCGGAATCAACACGGTTTTAATACCGCCACGATGTGCCGCCAACAATTTTTCTTTCAGGCCACCAATGGGCAATACTTCGCCGCGTAGCGTGATTTCACCTGTCATAGCGACATCGGCTCGCACCGGAATATTGGTCAACACTGACACCAGCGCTGTACACATGCCAACACCGGCACTGGGTCCATCTTTGGGCACCGCACCTTCCGGCACATGAATGTGAATGTCGCTGTCACTGTAAAATTCAGGGTCGAGCCCCAGCGTCTTCACTCGACTACGCACCACGCTCATGGCAGCCTGCACAGACTCTTTCATCACATCACCCAACTGCCCGGTGACACTGTGTTTGCCCTTACCGGGCATCTTTACAGCTTCTATAGTGAGCAGCTCGCCACCCACTTCGGTCCAGGCCAAACCGGTAACCTGTCCAATCTGATCCGTCTCTTCGGCGGAGCCAAAACGAAACCGCCTCACACCTAAAATCTTTTCCAGGTTGCGTGAGGTAATACTGACTTTTTTAGTGTCAGACTCCAGCAAAATCTGTTTGACCACCTTACGGCAGATTTTCGAAATTTCACGCTCCAGATTGCGCACACCGGCCTCGCGGGTGTAATAGCGAATAATATCCCGAATAGCGGATTCGCTGACACGAATTTCATCTTTTTTCAGGCCCGCAGAGTCAATTTGCTTCTGCAGTAAATAGCGTTCGGCA
This sequence comes from Gammaproteobacteria bacterium, assembly GCA_015487095.1. Taxonomy (GTDB): domain Bacteria; phylum Pseudomonadota; class Gammaproteobacteria; order SZUA-152; family SZUA-152; genus SZUA-152. The sequence goes on from WFQM01000318.1 coordinate 11,915, forward strand.
ATATTCACCTTTTCATCTTCCGTATAACCGGCCAGACGAATAACCTCCATGCGATCCAATAACGGCCCAGGAATATTCAAAGAATTGGCCGTGGCCACAAACATCACGTCGGACAAATCGTAATCCACCTCCAGATAGTGGTCGTTGAAGCTGTTATTTTGCTCGGGATCAAGCACTTCCAATAACGCAGACGCCGGATCGCCCCGGAAATCCATGGACATTTTGTCCAGCTCATCCAACAGATACAGCGGATTACGAGTCTCCACCTTGGACAGGTTCTGAATAATCTTGCCCGGCATGGCACCAATGTAAGTCCGACGATGCCCGCGGATTTCAGCTTCGTCACGCACTCCACCCAGCGACATACGAATAAATTTACGATTGGTGGCGCGTGCAATAGATTTGCCCAATGAGGTTTTACCCACTCCCGGCGGCCCCACCAGACACAAGATCGGCCCCTTCACCTTCTTGGCCCGCTGCTGTACCGCAAGGTATTCAAGAATACGTTCCTTGACCTTGTCCAGACCGTAATGGTCAGCCTCCAGCACCTCCATAGCCTTGGCCAGATCATGACGCACCTTGGTGCGTTTTTTCCACGGCACGTTAACCAGCCAATCAATATAATTTCGTACCACCGTCGCCTCGGCAGACATAGGCGACATCATTTTCAGTTTACCTAATTCAGTATCCGCCTTTTCACGCGCCTCTTTGGACATGCCCGCTTTTTCGATTTTGGCGGCCAGATCATCCAGCTCATTGTGACTTTCATCCATATCACCCAGCTCTTTCTGGATGGCTTTCATTTGCTCGTTGAGGTAATACTCGCGCTGACTCTTTTCCATCTGCCGTTTAACACGTCCACGGATACGTTTTTCAACCTGTAGCAGATCGATTTCCGCCTCCATTAATCCGATCAGGTGCTCAAGGCGCTTGCGCGCATCACCAATTTCCAGAATATGCTGCTTTTCGTCGATTTTCAGAGACATGTGTGCCGCGATGGTATCAGCAAGACGCCCCGGCTCTTCGATGCCCACTAACGATGAAAGAATTTCCGGCGGCACCTTTTTACTGAGTTTCACATACTGGTCAAACTGCGCAAGCACAGAACGCATCAACACTTCACTTTCGCGATCATCCTGTGGCACAGTCTCAACGTCACCAAGACTGACCTGTGCCTGAAAATAATCATCGGTACTCAGATAATTCAGCACTCTGGCGCGCTCACTGCCCTCCACCAACACCTTTATGGTGCCGTCCGGCAGCTTCAGCAACTGCAAAATATTGGCCACCGTACCCGTGCGATACAAGTCCTCCGGCTCAGGCTCATCCTGTGAGGCATTTTTTTGTGCTGCGAGCAGAATCTGCTTGTCATCATCCATCGCGGCTTCCAGCGCGCTAATGGACTTGTCACGCCCCACAAATAAAGGAATAACCATGTAGGGATATACCACCACATCACGCAACGGTAGTACCGGCATGAGCTGCGGTTGATCATTGATGACATCAGATGATTTGTCTTTGTCGGACATTTGGGGCTTCCCTCAGAAAATTCGTAAATCGGCCGCTGTGAAAACAAAAAGTGAACAAAAAAAATCGCATTGCGAAAACAGTTTGCAAAAACAACGTGGTACCTTAACTGCATAATCGGCACCCGGCACATCAGCCTTTAGCACTCTCGGTAACAATCTGCGGCTTCTGCACCCAAAATTCAAGGCTTAAAACGATATTTACCGGGTTTCTCAGCAAAAAGAGTGCTTGTTAGGTGGATTTTATGGATTTCAGGCAAAAAAATACCGGGATAACCCGGTATTTTGTCGTATTACATTGATTTTTGAAGGGAAAATGTGTGTTTTATTACCTAAATCTTGCAAGTACGATCACTTGCAGGATTTAGGTATCAAGCACTTTCTCAATCAGATGCTGCTCTGTGCTGTTCGCCGCCTTCGTAAATCAGCAACGGTTTGGATTTATTGTTGATCACATCGGCATCCACAATGACCTTGCTCAAACCTTCTAGCGTTGGCAGGTCGTACATGGTGTCGAGCAACACTTTTTCCAAAATAGAGCGCAAACCACGCGCACCGGTTTTACGTTCCATGCCCTTCTTCGCAACAGCGTGCAAGGCTTCATCACGAAACTCCAATTCGCAATCTTCCATCTCGAATAATTTTCCATATTGCTTGGTAATGGCATTTTTCGGTTCGGTAAGAATTTGTACCAAGGCCTCTTCATCCAGCTCTTTCAGCGTGGCAATCACCGGTAAGCGGCCCACAAATTCCGGAATCAAGCCGTATTTAGTGAGATCCTCAGGTGCCACGCCTTCCAGAATTTCGCCAATACTCTTTTGATCAGCTTTGCTCTGCACTGTGGCGGAAAACCCAATACCACTTTTTTCAGAGCGATCCCGAATGACCCGGTCCAGACCGTCAAACGCGCCACCACAAATAAACAGGATATTGGCGGTATTCACCTGCAAAAACTCCTGCTGCGGGTGCTTGCGTCCACCCTGCGGTGGCACCGAGGCAATGGTGCCTTCGATAAGCTTCAATAAAGCCTGTTGCACACCCTCACCCGACACATCACGGGTAATGGACGGATTGTCCGATTTGCGGGAAATCTTGTCGATTTCATCGATGTACACGATGCCGGTTTGTGCCTTTTCCACATCGTAATCACATTTTTGTAGCAGCTTCTGGATGATGTTTTCCACATCTTCACCCACATAACCGGCCTCGGTCAGGGTGGTGGCATCAGCAATGGTGAACGGTACATTCAACAAGCGGGCCAACGTTTCAGCCAACAGAGTTTTGCCACTGCCTGTAGGACCAATCAGTAGAATGTTACTTTTGGAAAGCTCGACATCGTCTTTTTTGATACCCGCTTCAAGCCGTTTGTAGTGGTTGTAAACGGCAACAGCAAGAATCTTTTTTGCATTCGGCTGGCCGATAACATATTCGTCCAAACTTTGGTTGATTTCACGCGGTGTGGGTAATTTACTCTCGCCAGAACTGGAAGCCTTTTCATCGACTTCTTCGCGAATAATATCGTTGCAAAGCTCTACACACTCATCACACACAAAAACAGAGGGGCCAGCAATCAGCTTCCGTACTTCGTGTTGGCTTTTTCCGCAAAAAGAGCAGTACAACAGCTTGCCGCTGTCATCACCCTTGCTTTGCTTGTCGTCACTCATGATTACCTCGGAGATTACCCGGAAAACCCATCAAAAATGGCCTTCCCCCTTGGGCTAAATATCGTCTTGAATTGGGCTTTACTTTAGCGTCACCGGACGAGCGCTGCAACCGCACTAAATATCGGTGTTTTCCGGGATGGCACGGCTGTTCAAAACCTCATCAATCAGCCCGTAAGCCACTGATTCTTCACCACTCATAAAATTATCACGATCAGTATCCTTGGCGATGGTTTCCAGATCCTGCCCCGTATGCCCAGCCATAATTTTGTTTAACCGGTCACGTATCAGCAAAATTTCTTTGGCATGAATCTCGATATCGGCTGCCTGTCCCTGCACACCACCCAGCGGCTGATGGATCATCATCCGGGAATGTGGCAGGCAAAAACGCTTGTTTTTGGCCCCTCCCGTCATTAACAGGGCACCCATGCTGGCGGCCTGACCGATGCACATAGTGCTCACGTCACAACTGATGAACTGCATGGTGTCATAAATGGCCAAACCAGCTGTCACCGAACCTCCGGGTGAATTAATATAAAAGCTGATGTCCTTGTCCGGGTTTTCCGATTCCAGAAACAACAACTGTGCCACAATCACATTGGCCACATGGTCGTCCACCGGGCCCACCAGAAAGATCACCCGCTCTTTGAGCAAACGCGAATAAATGTCGTAAGAACGCTCGCCACGGGCCGACTGCTCGACCACGATAGGAATCAGATTCAGATTACTGATTTCATTATTTGCAACAGAGTTTGTAACAGAACTTATATTGGAAAAAGGCGAGTTTTTCATGAGTTTATGCATTCTCTCGTTAGGGTGCAATTTGGTGTGCAACCGGCACTTTTCAAGCTGACTAATGCAGAAATCAGAGTCAGCTGGCAGTCTGCCCCGGATTCATCAAAGCGTCAAATGATGTATTTTTATCATTCACATTGGCCTGTGAAATAATGTGTTCCACAGCCATTTCTTCCAGCGTCACATTCTCCACTTCCTTGAGGCGATCTTTGTCGCCGTAATAATACTTCACCACCTCTTCCGGGCGTTCATAACTGGCCGCCATTTTTTCTACGGCCTCGCGCAAGCGCGTGGGGGGCACTGTAATATCATTTTCCTTGATGACTTCGGCAAGAATTAAACCCAGTGACACTCGACGCTGCGCCTGTGTCTCAAATTGTGCGGGATCAATATCCTGTGCCGGCGCGCCATACTGCTGCATATCCTGCTGACGCTGCTTCACCAGCACTTCGATTTCACTGTCCACCAGCGCCTTGGGGATATCCAGCAATTCCAATCCCATCAAGCCATCAAACACCTGTTCTTTAACGCGCACGGCAATGGTCTGTTCAGACTCACGCTGCATATTTTCGCGCACCTGCTGTTTCAGTGCATCCAGTCCACCTTCTTTGACCCCAAACTCCACTGCAAATTCATCGGTCAATTCTGGCAGTACCGGCTCTTCCACCTTGAGCACGGTGGTGGCAAACTTTACGGCTTTACCAGCAAGATCCTTGGCCTGATAATCTTCAGGGAAGGTCACATCCAGCGTCAGTTCCTGGCCTGCTTTGGTTCCCATTAGCTGCTCTTCAAAACCAGGAATCATACGCTTACTGCCCAGTTCCAGTGGCACTTGCTTGGCCGTACCACCCTGAAATTCTTCACCGTCGAGCGTACCCACAAAATCGATGGTCAACTGATCACCTTCCTGCCCGGCACGATCCACTTCACCCCAGGTTTTACGCTGCTTACAAATGGTCTCCAACATTTGGGCGATGTCCGCATCACCGATGTCAACGACCGGGCGTTCGATCTTGATTTTATCCAGCCCTGTCACTTCAAACTCCGGATAAACCTCGAACGTCGCCGTAAACTCAAATTCTTCTTTCGCATCACCCGGTTCGATCAGCGGCATACCTGCGGGGCGCAGTTTTTCCTGAAGAACGGCTTCATAAAAGCTGTTCTGCATCACTTCGCCCATCACTTCCTGACTGACTTGACCTGAAAATTTCTGTCGTACCACGCTGAATGGCACTTTGCCCGGACGAAAACCGTCAATTTTCACACGCCCAGCCAAATCTTTCAGGCGTTTTTGCACCTCGCCATCGATATTCTCTTTCGGCACTACTACCGTCATGCGACGTTCCAAACCGTTGGTCGTTTCAACAGAGACTTGCATTGCGTTTTCCCCACTCAACTGTGTACATAAAAATATACATATTTTAAAAACAAAAAATAATGGTGCCGTCCCCCGGACTCGAACCGGGACGGGTTGCCCCACCAGAACCTAAATCTGGCGTGTATACCAATTTCACCAGGACGGCTTCATAAAAAATCATGCCGGCGCATCTACTCAATTGCCACTGCATCCAGCCCACCAATAAAAAAGCCCGACCTTGCACATAACCAAGGCCGGGCTTTTTTATTGGTGGGCCATGTAGGACTTGAACCTACAACCAATTGATTAAGAGTCAACTGCTCTACCAATTGAGCTAATGGCCCCAAACCACTATCATCAGGATGAAGTCACCCGATGTGTGCCGCGCGCGCATTACTAAAATATGGGGTGGACGATGGGACTCGAACCCACGACGACTGGAATCACAATCCAGGGCTCTACCAACTGAGCTACGCCCACCATCGGTCAACAAACCGGGCCGCGATTATACATGACGCGGCAGATAATTGAATACTACCTCACTTTGCCAAAGCAGAAAAAATGGCGCGCCCGGCAGGGTTCGAACCTGCTACCCTCGGCTTAGAAGGCCGATGCTCTATCCAAATGAGCTACGGGCGCATCTTAAGACCAGTACCGGGAAACCAGCCCTTGGAAACCAGACACTAAAAATTGGTCGGGGTAGAGAGATTCGAACTCCCGACATCCTGCTCCCAAAGCAGGCGCGCTACCAGACTGCGCTATACCCCGAACTAAGGCGGCGCATTATAGCGGCAGAATCCGCCAGATGCTATTGGCTTTTGCAGGAAAAGTGCATTTGAGTGATAACCGAAGCAGTTTGTGCTGGAAAACAGACGTATAATTCTGACGAAAACCTGTTGCAAAAAACCCGTTGTCGAAGGTAAAGACGCCGTGCGATCATAGCGCCCCCTGAAAGAACAGTGTTTTACCTGACGTTGACAAAGTGGGAGCAAAGTAATACATGAGCGCACAGATTATCGACGGCAAGGCCATCGCCGCTGAACTTCGCCTGGATATCAAGGCGCGTGTTAAACAACGGCTGGCCGAAGGCAAACGTGCGCCAGGACTGGCAGTGGTACTGGTGGGTGCCGACCCCGCTTCGCAAGTCTACGTCGGCAGTAAACGCCGGGCTTGTGAAGAAGTGGGCTTTGTCTCCGTCGCCCACGACCTGCCCACAGGCACCAGCGAAGCAACTCTGCTGGCACTCATTGATGAACTCAATAATGCCCCAGACATCGACGGCATTCTGGTGCAGCTTCCTTTGCCAGAACACATAGGCACCGAAAATGTCATCGAACGCATTCACCCTGACAAGGATGTGGATGGCTTTCATCCCTACAACGTCGGCCGTCTGGCTCTGCGCCAGCCAATACTGCGCCCCTGTACGCCACGCGGCATCGTCACCCTGTTGGAAAAAACCGGACAAGATATTCGCGGCATGGATGCAGTGGTGGTGGGTGCTTCAAATATCGTTGGCCGCCCCACCAGCCTCGAACTGCTACTGGCCGGTTGCACCGTCACCACCTGTCATCGTTTTACCAAAGATATAGAAGCCCATGTACGCCGCGCCGATCTCGTGGTGGTAGCCGTGGGCAAACCCGGCATAGTGAAAGGAGAATGGATCAAACCCGGTGCCATCGTCATTGATGTTGGCATCAATCGTAAAGAAAACGGCAAACTGGTGGGTGATGTGGATTTTGTGTCAGCAAGCAAAAATGCCGGCTGGATTACCCCTGTGCCCGGTGGCGTAGGGCCAATGACTGTGGCGACCCTGTTGCAAAACACCGTGGATGCGGCGGATCAGTTACACAAATAACCCAGCACTAACGTATATTCTATCGCCTTGCTCTCCGGTATATACCGGAATATACTTTCAGTATGTTTCTTTTAGCACTCACCAACGCCCTCGATAAACACAGAGTCAAATATGCGCTGGTCGGAGGCTATGCTGTTGCCCTACATGGCGCAGTGCGGGGCACAGTGGATGTCGATATTGTTATCCAGCTCAAGCAAAGCGCCTTTAACAAGGCTGAACAGGCACTCATGGAACTTGGGTTACAACCTCGCCTCCCTGTCTCCGCAGATGATGTGTTTCTTTTCCGTGAGGAATACATCAAAAACAAAAACCTCATTGCCTGGTCTTTCAGCAACCCTGATAACCCGACTGAAATTCTGGACATCATTATCACAGAAGACCTCAATGACATGGAGCCAGTGATAAAAAATATCATGGGTAAAAATATCAGGGTTGCCGACATTGCTAGCCTGATTGCCATGAAAACACGTAGCGGCCGCCCACAAGACATCGAAGACGTAAAAGCCTTGCAGAAAATACTCTCAGAGGAAGTGGAATGAGGCCGGTGCAATATTTTTCAGATCAGTACCTGGAACAATGCAAAACCATGTCAACCGAGCACATCGTGGAATTTCTCGATGCCTTTCGGCTGATGCAGCAACCCGCAGACAAAAGCAAACTCATTAGCCTGAAAATCCCAGAATCCTTGTTAAAGGCCTTTCGCAGCAAATGTGAGTTGGAAAACCTGAGATACCAGACACAAATCAAAACATTGATGAAGGAATGGGTTTATAAGGGCTGAATCACTCTATAAGCGCTTTTTTACTGGGAATACCGTCATTCGGCATGTTGTTAACCGGAATTCAGGGGTTTAAATCCTCGGATAATCGCTCCAGTACATTGTGAGCTTATATTATCGTGCTGCTGACAAGTGGCGTGTTACAAACGCAGAGGTCGCAGAGAAAAACACTAAACACTCTGTGCCCTCTGCGTCTCTGCGATCTCTGTGTTAAATACCCGGTGATTTTAAAAAAGTGTTTTCAGCATGTAATTCACATTTAATATTTACGTTATTCTCTGCGCCAACTTGTACCACCCGCACTGTCTTCCAACACGACACCCTGCGCTGCCAATTCGTCACGGATGCGATCAGACTCGGCCCAGTTTTTGTTAGCACGCGCTTCCAGGCGTTGCGCAATAAAGCTATCAATAGCCGCGCAAGATAATCCTCCTGCATCACCGCCCTGCAAAAAAACATCAGGCTCCCGTTCAAGCAG
>WFQM01000319.1 GCA_015487095.1 Gammaproteobacteria bacterium
CAAACAGGAACAACTGGCCGAACTCCAGGCCCCCGCCAGTAAAGATGAAATTTTGCGGGAACTGCGCCAGACTCAAGAGGCACTGCAACGTTTGCAACAGAAACTGGAAAGAGGGTCAGACGAAACAACAAACAAGCAAGATGGCTAACTTATCTTATTTACGGGCTTTCAGCCTGACGCTGTTCATCAGCGCCGCCACAACCGGTTGCGCAAGTCTTGGTGGTGCAAATCATGATGACATTGATGATAGTGACGCGCACGACCCCTTCCAGTCATATAACCGCGCCGTACACAGCTTCAATCAGGGCTTTGACCGAACGGTTGCCACACCGGTCGCCGAGACCTACCAAACAGTAATGCCCGACTGGGCTGATAAAGGCGTCACCAATTTCTTCGGCAACCTGGGAGATGTGCTGGTACTGTCGAATAACCTGCTACAGTTCAAATTCCAACAAGCCGCCTCGGACGCTGCCCGCATCCTGTTCAATACCACAGCCGGGTTATTGGGGTTTATCGACGTCGCCTCACACATGGACCTGCCCAAACACAACGAAGACTTTGGACAAACCCTGGGCTACTGGGGAATGCCCAGCGGCCCTTATTTTGTATTACCGTTTTTGGGGCCCAGCACTATTCGGGACACAGCGGGCCTGGCTGTTGATTACACTTATGTTGATCCGGTGACCAATAATGTCAAAAGCATCAACTCACGCAGTGCGTTATTTTTGACCAGCTTCGTGGATACCCGTGCCGATCTTCTGGGAGCCAGTCGATTGCTGGAAACGGCTGCCATGGATCATTATGTCTATACCCGGGAAGCTTACCTGCAAAGGCGACAGTATTATGTGTACGATGGTGATCCGCCGATGGATGACTTTGAAGATATGGAATAGCAAATTGCCTTACCAGAGGTTTAACCTCCTCGACAAACGTTCCAGTACAGTGGGAGGTTATGTTGTAGTGGTGCTAACAAGTGGCATGTTATAAACGCAGAGGTCGCAGAGAAAAACATTAAAAACTTTGCGGCCTCTGCGTTAAATACCCGGTGATTTTTTAAAAGTAGAGCGTTTATAAATACGGATGTAGTAGCTTAAACCTCAGCCCCGGCTGTTTTCGCCCGCGCTAAACATTCAGTATTTTCGCTTTCATGCTGCGCAGCATTCCAGTCCGGTGATGCTTCCGGCCAACCCGCCAGATGTTTTTGCACCAGTCCTGACAATGCCTTGATGTGATCCGGTCTGTCATTGAGCGCCGGAATGTAATGAAATTGCTCACCACCCGCCTTGAGATAGGCCTCCTTGTTTTCCACTGTGATCTCTTCCAGCGTCTCCAGACAATCTGCTGAAAACCCGGGACAAACAATATCCACGGATTTCACGCCGCTGCCAGCCAGCTCACGTAACGTTTCGATGGTGTAGGGCTGCAACCATTCCTCACGACCAAAAATAGACTGAAAAGTCAGCTGCCAACGATCTTCCGCCAACCCCAAGCGCTCGGCCACTAAACGTGCGGTTTTTTGGCAGTGGCAGTAATAAGGGTCACCTTCGGTGAAAAAGCGTTTAGGCGTACCGTGAAAAGAAAACAGTAATTTTTGTGGTTGCTCGCGCTGCTCCCAGGATTCACGAATACTGGCGGCCAGTGCTTCGATATAACCGGTTTCATCATGATACTGATTGATAAAGCGCAGCTCGGGCATCCAGCGCCAACCGGCCATTTCTGCGGCAATAGCATCAAAAGTGGAGGCCGTCGTGCTACAGGAATACTGCGGATACAACGGCAGCACCAACACACGACGCGCCCCGGCATCCCGCAGTTTTTGCATCGCCGACGCGAGCGATGGATTGCCATAACGCATGCCCAGCTCCACCACCACAGGACCGGACAAGCGCTGCGCCAGCGACTCACGCAAGGCAGCGAGTTGACGCTCCGCAATAACCAGTAACGGCGAACCTTCATCTGTCCACACGCTGGCATACGACTTTGCTGAGCGAGATGGCCGCAAACGCAGAATCAGCCCATGCAAAACCAGCCACCAGACAGGTCGTGGCAGACTGTCAACAATGCGCGGGTCCCACAGGAATTCAGCCAGATAACGTCGTAATGCAGGCGCAGTAGGGGCATCCGGAGTACCAAGATTGGTAATGAGCACACCGGTGGTAATAGGCTGATCGTGGCGAAATTGTGTACTTGCGGACATAGTTGCTCTATTCACTCATGTATTGTTTGCTGCGACCAACCTACTGTCGCCTAAAAAAAGACGCACAGTATAAACCGCCTGAGGTGAATTATCGTGCGATAATTCACCTCATGTCCCAATCCGTAAAAATAACACTAAGCCTGATCATCACTATTTTGCTGATCGGTGCCGCTGCCGGCCTGGTACAACAGAACGACAACGCAGTGCCTGGCACCGAAGCACGCCTGATGACGCCAAAACCGTTAACAGCTTTTCAGCTAACCGCCCACGACCTGAAACCACTGAATATTGAACGTCTGAAAGGCAAATGGACCTTGCTCTTTTTTGGTTACACCCACTGCCCTGACGTTTGCCCCATTACGCTCACCGAGCTGGCGCAAATGGCCCAACAACTACCACCAGAGGTACTGGACAATACACAATTTGTGTTTGTCTCGGTGGACCCTCAACGGGACAGCCCCGAATCACTGGCTGAATATGTCGGTTATTTCAACGAGTCTTTTCTCGGTGCCACCGGCAGCATCGATGCACTAACCACATTTGCCCGCCAGCTGGACTCCAAATTCAGCCTGGAAACCGATCCTGCGGGTGAACCCATCGTCAACCATTCCAGTGCCATGTTGCTGATCGACCCGCAAGCCCACTACTATGCACGCCTCAAAGCACCACACTATGCTGAAGAAATTCTTGCACAATACTTGGCATTGCGTAACAACTATTCACCCAACACGCCGTAATGGCTCCTTGAAACAACTCATGATGGCACTGACAAAAACATTTCCGTTGGTTTTTTTATTGATGATGACCAGCATCAACGCGGCTGACAAACTCCAGGTGCATGATGCCTGGGCACGGGAAGCCCCTCCTGGAACCAGCGTAATGGCTGCCTACTTAACGTTACAAAACCCTTCGCTTAAAGCGTATACTCTGACCGGCCTGTCTTCACCTGATTTCAAACGGATTGAAATGCACCGCACAGAACAACATGACGGAATGAGTAAAATGCTGCCTGTCCCACAGGTCATGCTAAACAGCAAAGAAAATGTCGTCTTTCAACCCGGTGGTATGCATCTGATGCTAATAAACCCCAAAAAACCTCTCAAAGCGGGTGACAACATAACCCTCACCCTGTTTTTTAGCGATGAGCATTCAACAAAAAGTTCGCTGGAAATTTCCCTGCCCGTTAAAAAGGTAACAGCAAATACCCGTCACACCCTGCACAACGGACAACACGACTCACATTCACATCAACATTAAAAATACCGAGAAAACCATGTCCACTTCCCGCCCCCAACACGGTGCAAGCCTGCTCGACTATGCCAAAGCATGGCCAAGCTATCTGCTGCCACACCATGCCTTGTCACGCATCATGCATGCCATTACCCGCAGTGAAATCCACTGGTGGAAAACAGCGTTCACCCGCTGGTTCGTCAAGCAGTTCAAAGTAGATATGAGCCTGGCGCTGGAACCAGACCTGGACAGCTATCCCAATTTCAATGCCTTTTTTACCCGTGCCTTGCGTGCCGATGCACGACCGGTTGTTACTGATGAAAATCTGTTGGCTTGTCCAGTGGATGGTGCCATCAGCCAATTAGGCACAATAAAAGACGGCCGTATTTTTCAGGCCAAAGGACGTGACTACACCCTGTTGGAGTTAGTGGGCGATGACATAAAAAGGGCGCAACAGTTTGAAGGCGGCGACTTTGCCACAATATACCTTTCGCCACGGGATTATCACCGCATTCACCTGCCCATTGCCGGTAAACTCACGGCCATGACACACATCCCTGGCCGCCTGTTCAGTGTCAGCCCGTCCACCGCCCGCGCTGTACCCCGCCTGTTTGCACGTAACGAACGTGTGGTCGCTTATTTTGATACCGATATCGGCCCTCTAGCCATGGTGATGGTGGGTGCCATTTTTGTGGCCAGCATCGAAACCGTATGGGCCGGTGAAGTCACCCCACCCGCAGGTCGTCAAATTCGCCACTGGGATTACGACAGTGCAGCACCTGCTCATCAATTTCAGAAAGGTGACGAAATTGCCCGCTTCAACATGGGCTCAACGGTCATTTTGTTAACCGGCAAGAATGCCATTCACTGGCTTGACAGTATTCAGGCAACAGACGGCGTGCAAATGGGACAAGCCATCGCCAAACGATGTTGAGTCGCTCTCTCTCAGGCACGCGTAATAACCTCCCGGTCTGGTAGTCAGATTCAGTGTGTATTTGTTCTGATTGAACAAAAATGTGGAAATAGTCTTCTATTTTAAGCTTTTGTGATGAGGACCGGCTGAAGATGAAACGCTAAACCGGGATCTGTCACTGCCTGGAAGCCTGTTGTTTTATCAAGTCCAGTGCTTTGTAAGCGCAAAGGTCACAGAGGCACAAAGACGCAGAGAAAAACACTAAAAACTCTGCGCCTCTGTGTCTCTGCGATCTCTGTGTGACAGACACTGTGTTTTTGTTTCCACATTCTGTGGGTACACACTAAACCTCTAGACTTCACCCGCCACAGGCGCTGACTGCCCAATGTTTGCTTAACCGATAAAACAAGCATTCATTTCCTGACCTACTGACATTGGCGTGCATTCCCAAGCACTGTCAACCGAGTCAGCTATACTTAAAACAGCTATATAGACGAGGTATTTATCATGTCTCAAAAAACCAACACCGCAGAAAAGCTTCCATCTATCAAGCCCGGCAACGTTACCTGTAACATCTGTTTAACAGAAATTCCTGAGTCGGTTGCAATGAGCAGTGAAGCTGATGAGTACACTCAATTTTTTTGTGGAATTGAATGCTACACCCAATGGCGCAACAAGACTGAAAAGTCTCAAACGGGAAAATAAAAGATATCGGTGCCGTCCCATTAACGAAGTTGTGTGTCTTGCGACATTATTAACGTTAATGAGGCGGCACTAAATGACAGGTGTCAGTGAGTACCGGTTTGGCTGATAATGCTCTCTACTGGCGTGTTTTTCTTATACAACATAATTTCCTGCAAAGAACGAAAAACACCCGTATCAAAATCACAAAATTTCAAACCAACACCCATGTCGGAAACCCGAGCCACGCGCGCGTTGATTTTATGCTTAGTGTTTTGGTCTTCGAAAGCCAGACTGAAAACCAGCTCGACACCTGCCTCATAAGGCATGGCAAACGTGCATTCCCGAGTGAGAAAAGCACCTCCAAGGCCAATGTCTGCTGAGACGCAGGTGCCTAACAGCTCACCCTGCTGATACACATCAACATCAACCTGCAATAATTTTCTTTCGCTCCAGCGTTTTTCCATGTTCGTCTCTCCCCTCCATTGGAGGCTGTAAGATACCATCAGTTCCACTACTGTTCCAACTACCGAAAACTTCTCGGAAATACGTAACCATCCGGTATCTGAATATACCCGACAACCCACACCCACTGGTGCAGATCATCACTCATTTTCCATTGTCAAAATGAACGTCGTCTTCATACCTGACAAAAACGGAACTATCTCCAGCCTGTTGATGCTCCACATTAGTTGCAATTTACAAGCCAAGCATCAAAAAATCAGAAAATACTCTGTAAAGTCATGGAGTTAGCATACCAAACTATAATCGCCTACCCGGTGAGTCAGTAAAATATGTAAAAAACTTCGACAATTTCATGTTACTAAACAGTGTTAAACCAAACCCGCATGCTCAAAATTAGCTACGCTCGTAGGAAAATGCAAGGGCGTCCCGTATGTGACTACAATCTGTCAGTACAAGTTGCAATCGATCCAAACCCAAGGCAACACCTGCGCAGGCAGGCAAGCCTACCGTCAACGCCTTGAGTAAACGCTCATCCAGGACGACAGGTTCCAGCTTTTCAACCTGACGACGTACCAGATCAGCCTCAAAACGCTCGCGCTGTTCATGAGCATCCTGTAATTCGTGAAAACCGTTGGCCAGCTCAATGCCATCAATAAATAACTCAAAACGCTCGGCCACAGGCGGTTCAGCGGAACGAATGCGCGCCAGAGCCGCTTGGCTTGCGGGGTAATCATAAACGAACATCGGCCCTTCTTTACCCAGGTGAGGCTGAATGCAATGGCTCATGAGCAAGTCCAGCCAGGTGTCCCTGTCTGCATCTGACAATCCTGCCACTTCCTCCAGCCCTTGTGTCCGGGCGCAGGACTTCAGCATAGACACATCTGCCTTAAACGGGTCAATTTCCAGATATCGTTGGAAACAGGTCCGGTAACTCAGTTTCTCTGAGCGACCCAGTAGACGATGCCCTTCGGCCAAATGCCGTACCAGCACATCCACGTCATCCATCAGTCGCAAATGATCAAAACCCGGTCGATACCATTCCAACAGGGTAAATTCGGGGTTGTGATATTTGCCCTGCTCACCACGACGAAAGGCTTTGCAAACTTGAAAAATCGGCCCTGCCCCTGCTGCCAGCAGACGTTTCATGGCAAATTCAGGGGAGGTATTGAGATAACGTGATGCCTCGCCATCCGGGCCCGGCATGGTGGTAAAACTGGGGATATGCGGATCAGGAATACCCGCAGAAGACAGCAGCGGGGTCTCCACCTCCAGCACACCCTGCCCGGAAAAATACCGACGTAACCGGGCCAGCAATTCAGCCCGTTGACGCAACGCTGCCAGTGTAGCCGTGGGTTGCCAGTCAGTCACCTGTTCAGTCATTACCCGCCCAACCAATCACAGCTATTGGCAAGACCGCCGTTAACTTTTCACCCGCCCCACGTATTCACCACTGCGCGTATCCACTTTAATCATCTCGTCAGTCTCGATAAACAGTGGCACACGCACCACAGCCCCCGTTTCCAGCGTTGCAGGTTTGATGCCGCCCTGGGCGGTATCACCCTTGAGACCGGGATCGGTTTCGGTAATGCGCAACTCAACAAAATTGGGCGTGGTAACAGCGATGGGCCGCTCATTCCAGGTGGTCACTTCACACATGTCCTGTTCTTTCAGCCATTTATGCTGATCACCCACGGCGGCGGCATCGGCGGCCACCTGCTCGAAGGTTTCGGGATGCATGAAATACCAAAATTCACCGTCGTTATAAAGGTACTGCATGTCGGTATCCATCACGTCGGCCCCTGGCAGGGATTCTCCGGATTTGTAAGTACGCTCCACCACACGCCCGGAAATCAGGTTGCGCAGTTTGACACGAGTGAAAGCCTGACCCTTGCCCGGTTTCACCATATCGACATCGATCATCGAGCAGGGATCGTTATCGACCATGACTTTCAGGCCGTTTTTAAATTCATTGGTTGCGTAATTAGCCATTTCTACCTCAATCTGGGAACATACCTGTTTTTTCCGTGGAGAGTTCATCTCCGAAAGACGACGCATGATACCGCTTACTGTCAGCCTTTGTCAGTCAGATGACAACGAATCCGCAGAAAACAGCCTTTGGCAAAGAGAACTGGCCTGTGCCATCAAAGACCCGCTTGAGTTACTGGCTGCGGTAGGACTCAGTGCCGATGACATTCCCGGAGGCATCAGCCCACAGCAAACCTTCCCTCTGCGCGTGCCACGTAATTACGTGGCACGTATGCGCACGGGAGACCCCACAGACCCTCTGCTGCTGCAAGTATTACCACGTCAACTGGAATCGGCCATACAGCCTGATTTTCTGCACGACCCGGTAGGCGATACCGCTGCGACAACCCTTCCTGGCCTGCTGCATAAATACCACGGCCGAGTGCTGTTAATCACTACTGGTACCTGCCCTGTCCACTGCCGCTACTGCTTCCGACAACACTTTCCCTACACAAAAAACCGGCCTGGTGATCATCAATGGACGGCAGTGGCCGAATACATCGCGGCTCGCCCGGAAATCACCGAAGTCATTCTCAGTGGCGGCGATCCGCTGTCACTCAGCACAAAACGACTGAGAGGAATCAGCAATGCCCTGCGTCACATTCCTCACTTGCGACGGCTACGCGTCCACACCCGCATGCCCATCGTGTTACCTGAACGCATTAATGACAGTTTTTTACGCTGGTTGTCCGGTTTGCCCTGGCAGATTGTACTGGTTACCCATTGCAATCATGCCAATGAACTCGGTAATGACGTACAACACGCGCTCAACAAGCTGCGCCACATCGGCGTTACCCTGCTCAACCAAGCTGTGTTGTTAAAAGATGTGAACGACAGCGTCAATGCACAGTGCAGACTTAATGAGTCTCTGTTTGCCAGCGGCGTACTGCCCTATTATTTGCATCTTCTGGACCGCGTGCAGGGTGCGGAACATTTTGACGTACCCGAAACCACAGCCATATCACTGATGAATGAAATTCGCCAACGGCTGCCCGGATTTCTGGTGCCTCAGCTGGTGCGTGAAATTGCCGGAGAAGCCCACAAAACGCCCATCAACCATTAACCTGCGATGTCCCGTTTTTTGTCAAGTTAATGGAAAACAACCCCGGTCACTTAGCAAAAAATACCCCGTGCTACCGGGAATATTACCTGCCTGTCAAGCTAAAGTACGTCTATTCTTTGCCGAAATAATCACAAAACCCGTTGTAAAAGTGCATCAGTGTGGCGTTTTGGCCGCAGCATCGTATACTCTCTGAGCAGAGAAACTCACAGGTACGCTGTTTTTTAATATATCTGATGAATTCAATACCATTGTTTGACCTGATCCAAATGAGTGAGTAGGAGTACCCGTGGCAAACAGCATGTCTGAAGGATTACTGAACATCCCGGAACAAAGCAAACCCACTGCGGGTTCGTTCGACCCTCGTCCAAAACAGGTTGAGGTCTGGATCGCCTCACTACCGATGGCCAACATCGGCGAAAGTGCACGCCTTATTTATACAACACTGTGTGGGATAAACCGCCTGAGCATGTCTGCACATGACCGCTATAAATCCATGGAGCTTCTGCGCGAACCGGTTTACCAGATTACCGAAGTGTTAAAAACACACTACATTAATCAAAACCTGCCTCTTTCTCCCAAAAATCAAAAAATTGCCGAGCTGGCTATTCAACTGAACTCGGAAATGGCCATTGGCTATAAGGCCATCATTCAAAGCAAACTCAGCAAGGCTTTTTCACGCCTGAACAACAAAACTCTGGGCGTCTGCCTGCATCGTGCCATTCGTTATCTCAGTAATGTGCTGCTGTGCTCGTATCAGATTTATATCCAGCACCCGGAAAATGTCTGGCTGCAAGTGCATCGCCTTTATCTGTATGCGGAAAATCGCCAGTTGCACGCCGCGCTGATCAAGGATCATGTTGCCCCCGAAACCATGTTGGACAGCAACATCGCTGATATTTACAAACAAATCCTGCTGCTGGCCCTGGTCGGCCCCTACCGCTTGCGCCAACATGTCACTGAGGCTGTGTATCGGACACTGGAAACCTGGGGAACCAATGCCCATATCCACCCTTACGGCGAAATCCTGGACGACAACTACGCCTTTAACATCAATATGAACAGCGATGCCGCTCCCGGTTATTTTCGTGACGATGGCACCGTCAACCCCGCCTTCTGCCGTACCGTGGATACCAGCGAACTGGTGCAGGCTATGAGTAACTCCATGCTCTCCGGTGGTGATGGTGCCCCAAAAATCCCACCCGATGTACAAAAACGCCTGATCGTCACCTGGAGCGGAAAATCGCACCGCACTTTCCCGCGCACCTCAAAAAGCAACGAAATTGCCATCACTCTTGGCCTGAGCGCAACCCATCATTACATTGATGAAGTCATTCGCCCCTTGTTGAAAGACCCAACAGCAAGTTGTCCCACAGCTACAGATGCCCTACAAATGGGCAACCCTGTTTCAACAACGGACGATGATGAGGATTTTGTGCTGGATGAGCCTGCCCACTACACCAGCAGCCCCGTGTTTGGTATCAGCAATCTGGATGACCATACGCCGGATATCTGGGATCCGGATTTCACCTACCGGGCGAATAACCCCGAGCATACGTCAGGAGCCAGTGGAGACGAAACTCAGGACAAAAGCTCTTTATATGCGCACACTCCTCTGCCCTGCAAAGGTGTCAACGAAAGTGCCGGTGGTTACTGCCTGCTGGGTTATCTGGTTTATGGAAAAGATTCACAAAAAGTCCAGGTGGGCGAACTGGTCGGCATCCGCGATAATATTGCCGCAAGTGGCACACAACTCAGCATTGGCATTATCCGCCGCATAAAAAACTGGAAAAACGGGCTTGAACTTGGCATCCAGAAACTGGCACCCTGTGCCGACGCTATCGCGCTTTCTGCCATTACCAAAAATGACACTGCGGAAAAATATCAGCGCAGTTTAGTATTACCCCGATTGTCCAGCATTGACCAACCTGCCACACTGATCACACATGCTTGGCACCAAACTGATGACCAACTGATTGCCAACGTCCACGGACGCCGCACACGCATCAAACTCACTAAACAACTGGAATCCACTGGTGTATTCTCTCAGTTTGAATTTATCGTACTTGAAAATGTTCAGAAAAAAACAAAACCATCGACCGATACTAAGACCGATGACGAGTTCGATGCCGTATGGACACTGATTTAACAACCTTTTCGTTAAAAATAACCTTATGCAAAATACCTCGGGTTAGTTCTGTCGCCCCAATACTAATAATTTTAGGAGCCTCTTTTGGATACTGGAAATGTCATCCGCCCTCTCATTCTGGAAGAATCTGCCAACGAAGCAGAAACACTGGTCAGTGCATTAAGAAATGCGGGTTACGCCATTCGTCACAAATACATCGAAGATGCAGAAGACCTGCAAGAAGCCCTGGAGAGCCAAACCTGGGATTTGCTACTTGCTGCCCAACAAACGGGCACCTTCCCGGCCATTCAGGCACTTTCCATCATCAAAAAAAGTGGCAATGATATTCCCAGCATTGTTTTTGGTCACGAGCCTGACAATGCCACCACGATTGAACTACTGAAAGCCGGTGCTACCAATGTTGTTTCCGACGAAGCACAAGAACATCTCCTTCTGGTCATAGAAAGAGAAATCAACAATCTCCGTGAACGTCGTGAGCACCGTCGCTGCAAAAGTCTCTATCACGAAAGTGAAAAACGTAACCGTGTGTTGATCGACAGCTCCCGCGATCCCATTGCTTACATCCATGAAGGCATGCACATCTATGCCAACCAAAGCTATCAGGATATTTTTGGATATGAAGATATTGAAGATCTGAGAAGCATCCCCATCATGGATCTTATCACCCCGGACGAACAACAGGGCTTCAAAGACGTATTACGCGGCATCAATAACAACCAGCCACCGGAAGGTACGCTCGAATATCAGGCCGTGCGTGAAGATGGAGAAGTATTTGCCACCACCATGGAGTTTTCACGCGCCAGCATTGATGGTGAAGCCTGCACCCAGGTAATGATTCACCGCAAAAGCAACAACAAAGCGCTCGAAAAAGAGATTGAACAACTTCGCCAGCAGGATTTGTTGACCGGGCTGTACAATAACCAGTATTTCATGGGAAAAGTACAGGATGCGGTCAACCAGGCCAATAAAAACAAAGAAAAATTTGCGCTGCTGTATATCGAGCCGGACAATTTCAAAAACATCAAAGACACGCTTGGCATCGCCGAAAGTGATCTGGTGCTGTCTGATATTGCTCAATATATTCAGGAAATCCTCCCTGAAGACAACGTCCACATCGCCCGGTATGCCGGCACTATTTTTTCCGTCATTCTTTCCGGCCAACAACAAAAACTGGCTGAAGAACTGGCTGAAAAATTGTGTGGGGGACTGGCTGAAAAAATATTTGAGGTAGAAGAAAAAGCTGTTACCACAACCTTTAGTATTGGCATCTCAACTATCGCCGAAACCACTGCCGATGCCAAAAAAGCGGTATCTCAAACAGAAATGGCTTGCAATACTGCCAAGGAAAAAGGTGGCAATCAGATACATATATTTTCCGAAGAAGATGCTCTGGCCAGCCTGGAGGCCGACAAACGCATCGCTACACTGCTGGAACTTGCACTCAAAAACAATCGCTTCGTATTGCACTATCAGCCTATCGTTAGCCTGCATGCTGAGCCAGGTGAACGTTACGAAGTTTTGTTACGTTTACAAGACCAGGACAACAGCATCATCATGCCCGGTGATTTTCTTGAAACTGCCGAACAGGCCGGGCTTATGAAAGAAATTGATAAATGGGTGATCAAAAATGCCGCCAAGGCCATTCTGGACAAACGCAAAGTAGGTAAAGAAATCCAGTTTTTTATTAAAATATCGGCCGACTCTTTACGCGACCCAAGTCTGCTGGCGTGGATCAGTAAATTATTACAGGCTGCGCGTTTACACGGCGACAGTTTGGTATTTGAAATCAGCGAACAAATAGCTCAGGAAAATATCAAAGCCGCCAAAACCTTCTCCGACGGGCTCTCACAGTTACATTGCAACATGGCGCTCGACCACGCAGGAAAAGAATCAGATGATTTTGCCTACCTGAAACACCTGAAACTGAAATACCTGAAAATTGACGGCAGCCATATCAACAACGCAGCCAGTGAAGAAAGCCAACGTATCATTCAGCAAGTTGCCGAAGCTGGCCGGGCCCATAATATATTAACCATTGCCGAACATGTGCAAGACCCCGCCTGTCTGGCCGTATTATGGCAGCATGGTGTCAACTTTATTCAGGGGTTCTATTTACAACAACCGGAAACATCACTGGATTACGATTTTTCAAGTAGCGAATAAACCACAAACTCCCGCTGGATTTTCAGCATCTCGGAAATAATTTCTGTTTGTTGCTGGTCCAGCTCAGTCTTTATCAGGGTGCCTGATGACAAACGGTGACTGTGGTGCAACATCAAGCGCCGCCCAGCCGTGTCATCATTCTCAAGCACGATGGCGGGTAAAGCCATGTCATTTTGAGTTAAAAAATCATTTTGCACAGCGGTGGCAACAATGTTTTTTGATAAAATACGAATAGTCACTTCGATTTCTTTACTGATACTGCGGCGCAGGCGCACCACATAACCCAACGTCGGCTTGGCAAGTTCTTCACGTGAGTAGGCAAATGCCACTACCTGGCCAATAAACAAGGCCGTAGTGAATTCACTTTCTCGTGTTTTAATGTGAACTCCACCCTCACTTTTATCGACTACAAACCACTGACCAAATTCATTATCCTGCAAATCCGCAGCAATCAATGCCGAACGACCGGCCAACGCATCACGCAAGTCATTATCACTTGCCAGACCAGGGTTTTCGTTGTTTTTTTCTGTCGCCAGATCCACCAGCAATTTGTAAACCGACATAAACCCGTTGTACACATACAGTATTTTCTGGCCAAGAATATATTCTCTTTCCTCCTTACGCTGTTTCAATTGCAAGCCATCACACATGGCATCTATGGTCAACAAATTGGCCAAATCATCCTGATCAGCAATGGTATTGTATTTATTTTTTGTCTCTTTTTTTTTCACTCCCTCAATAAAATCCTGCGACTCAAATCGTGCCAACAATCGCTGATGTTCTTTCATCAATATTGCATCCAACGGCGAGATATCAACGATGACAGCCCTCAGTTTATATTCTGATGAAAGTGCCTCACCCGTACAAAATTCGCCACGGGCTTTTAACCATGCAAGCTGTTTTTCCCGCTGTATCTCATCCTGACGTTTAAAATACGGTGGACAATCCTGCCCATGGTAAATCAATAACTTACCACGCCCCAGTTTTTTTCCATGATCTGGAATAATGGTAATCGAGTCGATGACGTTTGCAATTTGTGCATCCACCACATGTAGTTTTTGGCATAACAAGGCACTGATGTTAAACAAACCATTAAACTGGATAGAAAGATAAACCAGATTTAATGATGTCATTATCGGCATCCGGCGTGTGCTGTCATTGGCAGAACTGTCCAGCAACACCTGCAAACAATTTAGCGACAACCGTTTTTCATCAATGTCTTCGCATTGGGAAAGGGCAAAGAATATCTGGTGACAATCCTGCCAGCTCTTTTCTGATAATTTTTGATAACGCATGGCACGTAACCGTTGCTCCATACGCAGCAATTCTAAAATACGCAAGGCATGATGACGCACTCGGGGACGCACTCGGGCATAGCGGACATCGGGTAAGGCAAAATCTTCATTGAGCTGACGTTTATAACCCACTGCCAATTGGCTGCACACACTAATTGCTGCCATCAATCCTTCACGTCTATCATGTGATTCCGGCAATGCTTCGGATTTGTAGTGCTCAGAATAGATTTTTCGCATGGCTGGGCAGGCATACTGCAAGGCATGTTCAACCCAGGCCATACGTTTGCTATTACGCATTTTCTCTGTATTAACACGTTGTAAATAACCATCAATTTTGCGCAGCAATTCCGTTGGGTACTTGTTCAGGTCTTTCCAGCTGTCGGGGGGTGGCTGCAACTTTTCCTGCTTGTGCCGGTTGCGCACACGCAACGTCGGCACATCCAGTTTTAGTGGAATAACACGCGGCGCAACCACTTCGCCCTTTGTGCCCACATAAGGCAAGCGATCCCACCATTGCAACAAATCAATCGGCATTACTATTTTTCAACCACCCCGATTGCGGCATTTGCTGAACCACTGGCAGAAATAGTGTCCACCCGCTGAAAACCACGCGGCAGCTTGGAACCACGGCGGCCACGCTCACCCTCGTAGTGCTCGATATCTCTGGGCTTGAGCGTCAAATGACGCTTGCCAGAATAAATGGTCAAACTGTCACCCACAGAAATAACTGCAATCCCCACCACATACTCTTCACGATTTGCCAC
>WFQM01000320.1 GCA_015487095.1 Gammaproteobacteria bacterium
TATGTTGGCCGAGTTGGAAACCCTCGGTGCATTGCCTGCGCAATATCTTATTTTGGAGTTGAGCGCAGACTTGCAGGAACGTCAACGTGAAACCCTTGCTGCACGGGTGCCGCATTTGCTGGAAAGAGTGTACTGGTTGCACGAATTACCTGCACCCGGTTTTCGCGGGGCAGTGGTGGCCAATGAATTGTTGGATGCATTGCCTGTTCACTGCTTTGTCACCCACAAAAACGGCTTGCAGGAACGTTGTGTGAGTTTTGCCGAGGGTCGTTTTCAATGGGTAAACAACGAGACGGATGAGTTGTTATTGCCAGAGCACCTAACAGAAATCATTGCAAAACTGCCTCCGGGTTACACATCAGAAATCAATTTTGCAGCCACCGGCTGGATTCAATCCATTGCTAATTTGCTGGATGCCGGGGTGGTGTTGCTGATTGATTATGGCTATGCCACTGCCGAGTATTATCATCCCCAGCGTGATGGCGGTACGTTGATGTGCCATTATCGGCATCGTGCCCATGATGATCCGTTTGTTTATCCCGGGTTACAGGATATTACCGCCCATGTGGACTTTACTGCCATTGCCGAAGCGGCGGTATCTGCGGGGTTAGATGTGCGTGGTTACAATACTCAGGGAATTTTTCTGTTGGGCTGTGGCATCAGTGAACTGGCGCAACCCTTTGACGAGCTGGATGAGCGGCAGCAGATATTACAAGCACAACAATTGCGTACCCTTACCTTGCCTACTGAAATGGGGGAGCGTTTTAAAGTAATTGCCCTGGCACGAGACTATCATCAGCCCTTGTGTGGTTTTGTCATGCAAGATTTACGTCATCAGCTTTAAACCTGGGTTAAATGTGAATTAAGGGCTAAATTGCCCTGTTTTCAGCGTTGCAGCAGAGCCTGGGCAATGAAAACCCAACGCAAAGGCGCGGAGACGCAGAGCGCGCAAAGAATGAAGGGATAACGGGCAAAGGTATCGCTTTGCGTTCTCTGCATCTCCGCGCCTTTGCGTCAGATTTTATGATGCGGTGATTCGTAGCCGGGGGATGGCCTGCTCTGCTGAATGTAAACCAATGGCTTTATTCGCCTGGATATTTTTAACACTTAATTCACATTTAAATGGAAAAACATTGGAACTGTTAATGGGTAATAAATTACAACAAACTCAGGATATGCTCGCCAAACATCATCGGGATGGCGACGTTTTTGTACAATTGATGAAGGACACTTATGCCGGGCGTTTTAACGAGGATTTCTGGGCATTGTGGAATACGCGCATAGCGCCAATGTTGAGCGAATTACCAGTGATTCTGGATTTGGGCACCGGCCCAGGCACCTTCTTGCGTGACATACATGAACGGTATCCGAAGGCCCGTGCCATTGGCGTGGAGTGTGCAGAATACATGCTGGAGGCTGCCAGCGATTTGCCGGAGGGTTGTGAAATTATCACAGCCGATTTACACGACCCTCATTTGCCGTTGGCTGATAACAGTGTCGATGCAGTCGTTGCCTCTGTCGTGCTGCATGAAATGCACCAGCCTGTGCGCACTTTGCAAGAGATGCAGCGCTGTCTGAAACCCGGCGGTATTTTTTATGTGATGGACTGGGTGCGCGCACCGTTGGCGCAATATCTGGCAGACAGTGAGTTGGCCGTATTTGACCGGCAGACACCTGAAGAGGAATTGGAAGACCTGTTTATTCATTTTATTGAACACAATCGGTTCAGTGTTGATGACCTGGCCTTCATGCTGGAAAACACTGGCTTCCGCGTACTGGAAAAAACACTGCTGAAGGAAGGGCGCATGGCGCGCCTTGTCGCGGAGAAAAAATAAACCGCTATGGATGCATTACACGCTGTTTTTCTTGCTCTGGTACAGGGTTTTTCTGAATTCCTTCCCGTTTCCAGTTCCGCACATCTTATTTTATTGCCGCGTTTGCTGGGCTGGCCGGATCAGGGGCTGGCCTTTGATGTCGCTGTACACGTTGGCACGCTGAGCGCGGTGGTATTGTATTTTCGTCGCGAGCTGGTGCCCATGACGCAGGACTGGGTGCAGTCAGTGCTTACTCGTAAGCAAACTGCAAATAGTCGGCTGGCCTGGGCGGTATTATGGGGTACTGTTCCCGTAGGGCTGGCAGGCCTGCTGTTAAAAGGTTTTATTGAAAATAACTTGCGTTCGGAGTTGGTCATTGCTGCGGCAACCATAGGCTTTGCTCTAGTGCTGTGGTGGGCGGATAGCAAAGGCCGGGGTCAGCGTGATGAATACAGCCTGCGTATCAGTGATATTGCTATTATTGGTGTTGCTCAGGCATTGGCGTTGATTCCGGGTACTTCACGTTCCGGTGCGACAATGACGGCGGGATTGATGCTGGGGTTGTCGCGTGAGGCGGCGGCACGCTTTTCATTTCTGCTGTCGATTCCGGTGATTACCCTGGCCGGGGGATTGCTGACACTGGATTTGATCCAGGATCCCGGTCAGGTGGATTGGCGGGCTATGGTTATCGGAGTGATGACTTCGGCGATTACCGCCTATTTGTGTATACACTTTTTTCTGAAGCTGCTGGAACGCATCGGCATGTTACCTTTTGTGATTTATCGTTTATTGCTGGGGGGGCTGCTGATTTATCTGTTTGCCTGAGCCTGTTTAACCAGTCCCCATGTCAGCAAACCCAAGCCCAGCAAAGACAATGTGCCCTGGTAGTAAGGGTAGAATTCAAAGTCACTAAAGCCCAGTCCATAAAAGGCCACAAAACCTACCCAGGTAGCACCGGAGCAGTGTTCGATGGCCGTCATGTAGGTGAAAGCGGTTACCAGCAGCACAACCCCCAACAGTCCGCGCAACAGGCCGGTATTGTGTTGCGCAGTTTGTCGGGCACGATTGATCAGTTGCCCACCGAGCAGGGCAGCAAACAGGTAAACCAGGAGAGTAATGCTGTCGTATTGCAGTGTCCATAAATTCAACCCGCTACGTGGATCCTGATGGATAAACACAAACAGCGATTTGGTAACAATAAATTTCAGTGCGCTGAGTGGTTGCTCCTGCCAGATGAGTTGGAACATGGCGATGTCGGCCCCGATGGGGAACAGCATGTGATTGACCATGCCTCCATTAAGCAGGACCATGGCAGCCAGACCGATAACAAAAAAGCTGACAAACAACAATGCGCTCATTGATAGCCAGTGATTTGGTTTTTTGGGCGGGTGAACAATCAGGGTTTTATCCATGGCTGGAGTTTACCTGAACTGTGTGTCTTGCGTGTTATTCTACGCAGGAATATTTGCTTAATGGGCTCCACAGGTTGAAAAATGGCGATTTACGCAATAGGTGATATCCAGGGGTGTTACGACGAGCTGATGAGCTTGCTGGAGTTGATTCATTTTGATCCGGCAGATGATCAGGTATGGTTTGTCGGCGATCTGGTCAACCGTGGTCCGGCATCGTTACAGGTGCTGCGTACGGTGCGCGAGCTGGGCAACAGTGCGATAACGGTATTGGGTAATCATGACTTGCATCTATTGGCTGTGGCTGAAGGCAGCAGATCTCCTCACAAAAATGATACGCTGGGTGATATTCTTTCTGCCCCGGATCGTGATGAATTACTGGTATGGTTACGCCAACAACCGTTGATGCATCACGATCCGGCACTGAATGTCGTTCTGGTTCATGCGGGTCTGCCGCCGCAATGGGATCTGGCCATGGCGCAAGCTTGCGCAAAAGAAGTGGAAATCGTTTTGCGTAGTGATTATTACACGGCTTTTTTTCAGCACATGTACGGCAACCAGCCCGATGTGTGGCGTGATGACCTGGAAGGCTGGGACCGATTGCGTTTTATTACCAACAGTTTTACACGGCTGCGTTATTGCGACACCACAGGGCATTTTGATTTTAAAGCCAAGGGTGAACCGGGTACACAGCCTGAAGGTTATCTGCCGTGGTTTGAAATACCTGGGCGGCGTAGCGAAGATTTGCGTATTGTTTTTGGGCATTGGTCCACACTGGGTTTACGTCGGGAACGCCATATTATCTCGCTAGATACGGGGTGCCTGTGGGGTAAACAACTGACAGCAGTACGGTTGGGCGGAAATGATGCGGTTTTTTGCGTAGAATGCTCAGGGTATCGTTGCCCAGGAAGTGGATAATGAAAACTTTTTCGTGGGACATATTTGTTTAAGCAGGTAACAAACAGGATTTTGAAATGAAAAATACATATTTTCGTGTGTTGGGCTTTGTTTTTTTGTCAGCAGTTATGGTTACAGTACAGGCTGCACCACAGGCGAAAGTTGTTGAACGTGGTTATTATAACTTTATCGATGAGACCGAGCGTCTGGCATCGCCGTTGATTTCTTCAGGTTATGTGAAACGTGGCGAAGCCGAGTTGGTGAAAGATACGCAGCGTATTCCTTTGGAAATAGGGCGCTTGTTTGGCTTTCGTTTTCATATCTCCGGGATCGATAGAAATATTGGTGTTATTCCCTTGGAGCTGGTTGTTGTACACCCGGAAATGAAAAAGTCTGATGGCTCCATTTCCTCGGGCTATCGCTATAACGTACATTTAAAGCTTAATAACGGCATGGTGGAAGACCAGGTTGGTTATAGCATCAATGAAGATTTTGAAATGGTTGAAGGTGACTGGCAGTTTGAGTTTCTCTTTATGAACAAAACGCTGCTTAAACAAACGTTCACAACTTATTTACAGGATAAATAATATGGATGATAAACTCAGGCAAAATATGACAGCTTCTGAAACCTGGATGCGCGGACTGTTTATGTTGTTGTTTGTTTTTTTATTGGTGGTGGCACGAGTAGTGACAGGTGCGGTGGTGGTGATCCAGTTTTTGTTTACGGTATTTACCGGGCAATGCAATGCTAATTTGCGTGAGTTTGGTGCGAGTCTGGCAATGTATGTTTATCGGGCATTATTGTTTGTGACTTATAACAGCGAGGACAAGCCCTTTCCCTTTGCTCCGTGGCCATCCCGTGATGATGCTGAGCTGGTTGTCGATACCGTTGCACAGCCTGTTGCTGAAACACCCGTGGATACACTGGAATCGGATGAACCAGACAAACGCCCCTGTTCCTGAATGACCTTTTTTATTGAGCGGTTAGTCCGTGTTTGCAAATCACTGCGACACAAATCTGCTCTCTTTTTATACAAAATCAGGTTATAATTCCCGCCCCACATAACCGCTGTCATGTGCAGTTTCATAAACTGACACCATTGGCGGCAACCCCTTTGGCAACTAACCACCCTGTGCATCCTATGCAGTCTGCTCCTGATATTTTTTCCTACCGCAAGTTCTGGGCCCAACGTTTTGGCCCGGCACCGCAATTGCCTATGTCTCGTGAAGAGATGGACGCGCTGGGCTGGGATTCATGTGATGTGATTCTGGTGACGGGGGATGCTTATGTGGATCATCCCAGCTTTGGTATGGCCGTGATCGGTCGAGTGTTGGAAGCGCAGGGTTTTCGTGTTGGTATTATTGCCCAGCCGGATTGGACCAGTGCCAATGATTTTCAAAGGTTGGGCCGACCCAATCTGTTTTTTGGTATCACTGGCGGCAATATGGATTCCATGGTGAATCGTTATACCTCGGACCGTAAAAAACGTTCCAACGATGCTTATACCGCTAATGGCGAAGGCGGCAAGCGGCCTGACCGTTGCGTGGTGGTTTACAGTCAACGCGCGCGTGAAGCATACAAAGGGGTGCCCATTATTATCGGCGGCATCGAGGCCAGCCTGCGGCGCATCGCGCACTTTGATTATTGGTCGGAAAAAGTACGACGTTCAGTGTTGCTGGATGCCAAGGCGGATTTGTTGGTGTACGGTAATGCCGAACGACAGATCGTGGAAATTGCACATCGTTTGTCGCAACGGGAGGCCGTTGAAAATATCACCGATGTACGTGGCACAGTGTTTGCCTGTCGCGACAGCAACGGCCGCCCTGAACGCTTACCAAAAGATTGGGCAGTGCTTGATTCCACCGAGCTGGATAAACCCGGCATCGTTGAAGCGCCAATTGATCCTTATCTTGCAACCGGGGTGATAGCGGAACAGGGCGCGCCCTGCGTAAGTGGAGGGGAACAAACGAATGAAAAAAATAAGAGCGTAGTGGTGACAATCACGCCCGTGCCTGCCGCAATCAACAAACGTCCAGCCGCAGATAAAACCCTGGTCTGTCTGCCTGACTATCATCATGTGCGAGAGGACCGGGTATTGTATGCCCATGCCTCACGGGTGTTTCACAAAGAAACCAATCCCGGCAATGCACGCGCGATTTATCAGTCGCACGGTACTCGCGGTGTATGGATGAACCCACCACCGATTCCCTTGCAAACCGAAGAGCTGGATCAAGTGTTTGAGTTGCCGTATACACGCAAACCGCACACTGCCTATGGCAAGGCTAATATCCCTGCCTACGAAATGATCCGTTTTTCTGTGAACATAATGCGCGGCTGTTTTGGTGGTTGTACCTTCTGCTCCATTACCGAGCATGAAGGGCGCATTATCCAGAGTCGTTCCGAGGATTCCATTATTCGTGAAGTGGAGGCCATTCGTGACAGCGTACCGGGTTTTACCGGCGTGATTTCCGATCTTGGTGGCCCCACCGCAAATATGTATCGGCTCACTTGCAATGATCCAAAAATTGAAGCCAGTTGTCGGCGTCCATCCTGTGTACATCCGGGGATTTGTAAAAACCTTGGTACCAATCATCAGCCACTGATCCAGCTCTATCGACGTGCGCGAAAGTTGTCGGGGATTAAAAAAGTGTTGATTGCCTCCGGGTTACGTTATGACCTTGCCGTGGAATCACCCGAATATGTTAAGGAGCTGGTGACTCATCATGTGGGTGGCTATTTAAAGATAGCCCCGGAGCATACTGAAACTGGCCCATTATCAAAAATGATGAAACCCGGCATGGGGACTTATGATCGTTTCAAAAGAATGTTCGATAAATACAGCAAGGCTGCGGGTAAGGAGCAATACCTCATCCCCTATTTTATTTCGGCTCACCCCGGTACCACGGACGAAGATATGATGAACCTTGCCATTTGGTTAAAGGCTAATGGTTTTCGTGCAGACCAGGTACAAAATTTCCTGCCTTCACCTATGGCTACAGCCACGGCCATGTATCATTCTGGCAAAGACCCTCTGCATAAAGTAGGTTCACGCAGTGATGTGGTGCCAGTAGCAAAAGGTGCTAATGCCCGGCGTTTACACAAAGCTTTTTTGCGTTATCACGATGCCAATAATTGGCCGTTGTTACGCAAGGCATTAAAGCGCATGGGACGTGCAGACTTGATTGGCAATGGTAAACGGCATTTGATTCCGGTATGGCAGCCGAGAGGAACCGGTGATGATGTTGGAGGGCAGAGGGCAGGAAAGACAGTGCGTACCCAACATACGGGGTTGCCGAAAAACCCTAAGGCGATAAAAACAAAGCCTGCGCAAGCAAAATCCTCAAGAAAAGGTCGGCCGAAAAAGCGATAATTATTTTGGATATTTTTCAGCCAGTAGAGTCCTGCCGACATTCCTTGCAATAAACCTTACCCAGTCGAACATGATATTGCACACGTTCGCCCACCAATATTTCCTGCTGGCAGCTATCACAAAGTGTTGCATCATCCATAGTCATTTCATCAAAACCTTCAACCGGCAGCTCTTTGCCAAACACTATTTTTTTCCAGGGTTTATCTTTGACGATATCTTTTCGGTATATTTCTTCTATCGCACGGAAGCGTCTTACTAAATATTCCGGTACGCCAAAGCGTCTCAGGCTTGATTCCATTAATGCTTCACGATGGTCAAGCAGCTCATCAGAAATTACCATCCAATGATGGGCGCTGCGTGGGCGTTCACCAAAATAAACATCTTCACCTGTTAGCACCTGACACATAAAATTATATTGTTTCTCAATCAGGCGTTGTTTAGTAGCGCCTTCAAAAAAAGGAGACAGCAATGGATCATCGTAGACATGGTCATAAAAATCGATCAATACTTTTGACAAAAGACGACCTTCATCGAGTCCTTTCCAAAGCTCAAGGTCTGGATCAGGATAGTTGCGGAGTTCTGCACAGCGAATGCGTTCTGCTGTGTCGGCATCTGTATCATTTAGATTGGCGTCATTAACGCTAGCCCAGTCCCAGAATGGGTCGGCGTGAATTTCCTGCGGGTTAGCGCCTGCCGTCTGAGTGGCTTGTTGCATGTCTTCCACCATCTTTGGGTGGCCGCATAAATAAACCCGCCATCCTTTCAGGTCTGTATGGTCTGCCAAGGCAATATCATTAGCGCGTCCGGCCCGATGATTTCTCGGGGTTGCATGCCCTGAAACACACGAAACAGGATGAAAATTATCATGCTGTTCAGACAGTTGCTTCAAAATGGGTTGTAAATATAAACCGTGTGGATATCGGCTACCATGATACAAATGAATGGGGCCGGTATGTCCGCTGGAAAGCGCATCACGTACAATTCCCAGCAATGGAGATAAACCTGTTCCGGTACCGATTAATAGTAATGGCTGGTGTTGCTCACCGGGTACATAATAATTGCTGCCTACGGCTCCCTGAAAATCAAGTTCATCATTTTCTGACAGTTCATCAAATATCCAGTTACTCATTACACCATTGGATACACGCTTGACATGAATCTCCAGAAAATAATCTTCCTGTGGCACACTGGATAATGAGTAGCTTCGCATCTCACCTTGTTGGTTGCGGATATTAATAAACTGTCCGGGGTGATAATAAAGTTGTGTAGCGGGCTCCAGTAATAAGCGACATACATCAGGTGCCAGTAATTCTTTTTTGTAAACAACTGCCCGGTTAAATAAATCAGTATCTCGTGGCAGGGAGATTTCCATGTCGTTTTCGGGCATACATTTGCAGATTAGAAAATAATCTTTTTCTTTTAGTGTTTCCCGTAATCCTTTTTGGGCTTTTGGCGGTATAAGTCCATTTTCACAGCGCTGTAAACAAACATGACAGATGCCATTCCCGCACGAAAAAGGAACGGTTATCCCGTGGCGCATAAAAACCTGTAAAATGGTTTCGTTTTCACGGCACTGGTAACTTTTTCCTTGGAAGTAAATTTTATTCATGTTTTTTTTGATTGGCATCATATTTTTCAGAGTGGCTGTGTATAACAGGGATTTTTATATAATTTTCTTTTAGGATATGGATATTAACGGCCGTTTTGGCAAGGTCGGCAATATTTTTAAAGCCTTTGCGCAGCACGATTTGTAGTAGAAAATCAGAGTTGCAATCATACTCACGACATACTTTTGGCCGCTTTTTCCAGTTGGTGCAGCGGCTATTGTTACGATCAAAGTGGATGCAGTAACCTTCCGAATCTTTATCGACGAAACCTTTGGGTGGAGTGTTGCCATTCGCGGGCTCCATTTCATCAGGCTGTAAACGTACCAGTTTTCGACAACAAAAAGTTGCACAGCCCATACGCTGCCCTTCATCACAATTTACAAGGTATGTTTTTTTGCAGTTATCCATTTTACCCCCGTAGTTTTTCGGGATAACTATTCAATTAATCGATAAAAGCTTATTTATATACCCGTGGCGATTGAGGTTCAGGTATATGTTATCACTTGGCACTATCTGCTACTGACAGGGTTCTACAATAAGATGCCAGTGAATTTGTTGCATAACCAAGAACAAACTCACTGGCATATAATCTTTATATTTTCAGATTTTACCTAAATAGCCGCTTCAATAGACGGCATAGACGAACGCGATTTCGTCAGAACCATACCGAGGTTGGCTGATTTTCGACAAACAAAAGTCGCTACATGTTCTTCATTGCTTTTGGAACGTAAAAATACGTGTAACAAATTATCACTGTTAATAATGATTTCCTGAAAATAATGGTGGTTATCATTTTCCACTCCGCGGGCCTTTTTGAACATACTTTCAATCAGGGACACATTGGTTCCCTGAAAAAGGTCTGCGGTTGCAGCAGCAACAACCTCCAGCACTTCAGCCGGGTGTGAGTCCACAGTCTTGGCGCTTAGTAGCATACCGGTGCTGAGGTCCACGAAACCTGCGGCGACACATTCCGGAATGGATGCGATGGCTGTTTGTAGGGCTTTATCTAATGACATTTTTTTCTCCTTGATAGTAAATGATATGCGGTTTATGACGACGCAATATGTCGTCCGTTGCTTATGCCGGAATTTGCTACCGCCAACGCAAATTCCTCCAAAAATTCTACTTGAACATCTGATTGCACCCAACGAGGCTCAATGCTACGTGCGGCCTCCAGAGCATCCAGAGCAGTTTCACCTTCCCAGATCAACTGCGCAACGAGCATAGTGCCGGTACGACCCATGCCGGCTTTGCAATGCATGGCAATAGCTTCGCCCTGTTCGGTCAATTCACCCACCTGTTCGCAAAGTTTGAGAGCGGCTTCAATGGTAGGTACTCCCATATCCTTAATTGGAAATGCAATTCCCTTGATGTCGTATTCGGCAAGTATAACCGGATCAATGGGTTGAGTTGTCAGGGAAACCAGCACGCTGATTCCCACTCGCTGTAGCGCAGCGAGATCATAATCCAGTTCGATTAATAATCCGGGACGTGGCGTGCCGGCCAGGTCACCTTTTCTAAGCCAAAGAAAATTACGAGGCCCAAATGCATCACTTTTGTATTTCCGAGCCTCCTCGGGTATTTTGGGGCGAACCGTTTTAAGCGGTGCAGCTGGCGTATCTATGGCTTCTGTTACGGGGTCATTCAGATGTTCGTCGGGTGTGTCTGGGGCAGAAACACAACAGGAGCCACTGCGCACAAAATCTCTGGCCGCTTGTGATTGAGGTGCTGCAAAAAAATCGGCGGTGGGTTGTGTTTCATGAACCCAGCCACCGGCCAATAATGCGGTTTGTCCACCCAGTTTGATAGCTTGTTTCTGGTTATGTACAACGACCACCACAGCGCGGCGTTCGGCTTCCATGAGCAGATAATCCAACAGGCGATGGGTTTCTGCTTCATCCAGCCCGGCAGTGGGTTCGTCTACAAAAATTAATTTGGGGTTAGCTGCTACAGTACGGGCAATTGCCAGGTGGCGTTGCACCGCCAGTGGAAAATCTGAGGCATTGTCATTCAGCCGGTCAACTAATTCAGTCAGGCCTGCCTTGCTCAACAGGCGTTGTGCCACATCCCGTTGCTGGGAGATATCCAGTGTATGGCGTTCGGGCATATCATTAACAATATTCTCACGAATGCTGGCCATGATGAGCTTGGTTTTCTGTGCCACCAGTGCAGGTGACTCAGACTTTCCCAAAGGCATGCCGACATATTCGGCCTTGCCCCAAGTGCGTAGAGAAGGATTGGCATTGTTAAGGCCGGAAAGTGTTCGTAGCAGGGTGGATTTTCCAGTACCGGCTGGGCCCAACAACACGGTCATTCCCTGCTCGGGAATATCCAGGTCGATACCGTTAAGAATAATTTTATCACCAAAAGCGACACCATACTCTCGCAAAGATAGAATTGATTCGCTCACGCGGCTTCTCCATTCAGACCAGGGTCCAGAGAATAAAGCAGAGCCTGAACCAGCATCATGACATCATCATGTTGACGGGCATCCACCTCGAACACAGGCACATTCAGATCCAGTTTTGTCAGAGTTGCCTGGTAGTCCTCAAGCTTTAATCCTTTGCGCAATTCCATTCTTGTAATGCCAATGGCCACAGCATTATTTTGAATAAACTCTTTAAAGGCGCTGATAAAGGCCTTTAAGTCATCCAGTGGAGCGGGATTGGCATCGTCCAGCATAATAATTACACCAAGGCTGCCATCGGTGAGCAAGTCCCACATAAAATTGAAACGCTCTTGTCCGGGTGTACCATAAAGATGCAGTGTCTCTCCATTATCCAGACGCATACTACCGTAATCCATTGCCACTGTGGTCAATTCTTTTTTGTCTTTTGTTTCATCTGTTGCAGTCTGTTCTGTGGAAAATGGTGCAATATCACTAATTGCGGTAATTGCGGTTGTTTTGCCTGCACCTACGGGGCCGGTAAAAATAATTTTGTACTGACCAATCATAATTAATTCCTGTTTTTCAGGTTATCATCGAGTTACTGTTATTTGCTGATACGGCGTAAAATAGAGGCTAATAATCCGCGCCTTGTGGGTTTGTCT
This sequence comes from Gammaproteobacteria bacterium, assembly GCA_015487095.1. Lineage (GTDB taxonomy): Bacteria > Pseudomonadota > Gammaproteobacteria > SZUA-152 > SZUA-152 > SZUA-152. The sequence goes on from WFQM01000320.1 coordinate 12,150, forward strand.
TTCATGACTTCTTTGGGGGCAATTAGTGAGTCTGCCCGGCGTGTTGCAGACCCTGTTAAACCTGTTGTTATTGCTGCACTATAAAATGAATACACATGGGCTTGATCAATATCCAGGCTTTGGGCGATGTTATCCAATGTGCGTGGATTTCCTGCCCATAAAGAGGCAATACGCATGCCGTATGGTGTATGTGGAAGACGAGGAAAATTGGGCCAGGATTGCAAATAATACGGTGCAGATAAATCAGTACCTTCCGGCACGCGACCGCGTGCTGTACGCAAAGTCAGATCCCATATCAGGTAATTAATGGATATGGATCTCAGGTCGTCGGTTTCATCTGCGGGTAATTCTTTTTTGCCTGTATTGCAAACACGATTGATCTCTATTGTAAATTCTTCGCTCAATGTTGCCACGCCCAGGTTTTTTAGCTGACTGTCAGTTAAATCACTATAAGCACGATCCTGGTCGGGCAACAGGATGAGTCGGCGATTTCTCCAACATTGCACGTAGAGAATACATTGTTGCCCAACACTTTTTTTAAGGCTGGAGAGAATACGTCCCAAGAGATAATTATCCGGATTATAATAAAGTTCAGACTCACTCTGTATACCGGTTTGTTGTATCGATTTCAAGTTAATACTTGTTGTCTTGAGCTGTGTATTCAGTGAGTGGGCTGCCGCGTTAATTCCTGTTGTATTGGTATCCAGTTTTGTTGATGCTTCTGAATTATCATCAGAGGCTGGAGGGTTTGCTGAATCAGTATTGCTGATGATTTCTGTGGTTGGCGGTAATCCTGTTACCAGGTCAAAAATAGATTCCCACAATAAATCCAGCTTGGCAGGTTTGGCGACATAAGTAGCCCCCTTGATTTTTATGGGGGATTCTGACATGACAATAGCGGGTAGATCAGGATGTTGTTGTTGATATTTTTCCCAAGCATTGGCCTCGCCATCCAGATCAACAATACCCAGATGTGCGTCCTCATTTTGCGCAAACTCGCAACGCCCTTTGAAGATAATTTTAAAAATGGTGCCCATCCTGGAAATAGACCGTTCATCCATGCCGACTAGAATAACTTTTATAGGTGAGTGTACTTCTGTTTTCACGAGCTTTGCTACCCCCTGTTTGTTGTTTGTTGCGCAGCCGAATGCGATTTATAAAACAGGATATGTGAGGCGCTGTTTTTATGTCTCTACCCAGGCTCCACGTCCATCACTCATATTAAGCGTAATACCCACCATTTCTTTCAGAAGCGGCATCGGGTAAAAATGCGAAAACTTTAGTGATAGCGTGCCATTTGCAATATAAATTTACGATAAAGGGTGGTGGGAGTATCGGTTTTTGATATAAATGGTGGGATGATTATCAGAGAGATGGGCAAAAAAACAATTTGACTAGATGTTGTCAGAATAAAATGAAATGCTCCAATGTATTGAAAACATTGAACATTTATCTGTGCTGGCAATGAGGGCATGGTTGCGTGGTATTTTGTTTTCTATTGTGATTGCTGTGTTGTTAGAAGCAGAGGGGAGCAGGATCAAAAAACCTGGGCATTTAAGGGATGTGTCAATTGAAGCGTTGCACATACTCATCGCAGGGTAATATACCGATGATCACGGTACCGTCCAGATTACAAAATTATACATATTTGTAATAGACCGGGGGTCGGGGCAGTATCACTGTAAATTATGAAACTGAGTAATAAAATGGAGAAATATACAGTGGCATGGGTTTATTTGATCATTGCTGCCCTGTTTGAGTGTGGATGGGCAATAGGCTTGAAATATACGGATGGTTTTACAAAAATTTGGCCTTCCGTCTTCACAATAGTTGCAATGATTGTGAGTTTCCAGTTTTTATCCATGGCTATGAAAACAATTCCTGTGGGTACGGCTTACGCAATATGGACGGGTATTGGAACAGTGGGGGTTGCTATTTTGGGTATGGCGCTATTTGGAGAATCCAGAGAAATAGCAAGAATATTATGTATAACACTGATTGTTATTGGGGTTGTTGGTCTTAAAGTATTTTCCGGACAGCATGCCGGTTAATAAGGATGAAATAGTATTAAGGATATTTTCAATAGTAAATAATTTAATGGATAAATTATTTTTTGAAAAAAATGAAAGACACGCCCCCTCATTTAAAAATATACGTTAGTGGATATGCAGAATCTTTATATGGAGTGGAATAGGTTCGAGATGAAGATGGTGGATAGCGATTGAGCTTATACAAACAGAAATAACATAAAGCACAGAAACAAAACGCTTCCTGTGATGATGGGGGGCGAATTGGTGTTGCCCGGCTTCCTGCACATACTCATTTTAGTCAGATTGCCAGTGTGTTGCTGCTGGTCGGCATTGATGGCTTTATTTGGTTATGGTGGGTTAGTGAATACTCGCTAACGAGCAAGATTTCATCTGAACTATGGCCGATGTGCCTGCGCAAGATAATCATTGCTGCGCATTTCCAGCAATCGACTTACCGTGCGTTGAAAATCAAAGGTATGGCGACGACCGTGATAGAGGTGTGTGGGCTCGTTATCGGCGGTGATCAGCAGTTTGACGCGCCGGTCATAAAACTCATCCACCATGTCGATAAACCGATGAGCCCACTCTTCTTCATTTTCACCCATGTCAGGCACGCTGGAAACAAGTATGGTATGAAATTGTCGGGCGAGCTCAATATAGTCAGCACTGGCGCGAGGACCATGACAGAGCTGATAAAAATCAAACCAGGCAACATCGTCAGTACGACGATGGCAGGTAATTTGGCGGTGATTGATGTGTAATGGGATATCAATCAATGCTGTACCAGGGGCAAGTTCGTTAAAGCGCTGTTCAATAGCACGTTCACTGGCGGTGTTGAGCGGTGAAAACCAGGTATGAGTCTGTTTGAGTTTGCGCAGACGGTGGTCCGTGTTGCCGGTCAACTCAATGACTTCAGTATTCGTTTCAATGAGTTTGATGGCGGGCAGGAAATGCTCGCGTTGCAGGCCATTTTTATACAATTCTATCGGTGCAAGGTTAGAGGTGAATACCAGTGTTATACCCTGGTCACTGAATGCGCCGAGCAGGCGATAAAGAATCATCGCATCAGTGATGTCCTCCACATAAAACTCATCGAGACACAATATGCGCGCTCGTTGTGCAAAGTGTCTGGCGACGATGAGCAGAGGGTCACGCTGTCCTGCTAATTGCGTAAGCTCATCATGAATTTCCTGCATGAAATGACGAAAGTGCAGGCGTAGTTTTTGATCAAAGGGCAGGGTATTGAAAAACATGTCCATGAGCCAGGTTTTCCCCCGGCCGACATCACCCCATAGGTATAATCCGCACGGTATTACGTTACGCTTAGCAAATTTTTTGCATAACTGCGTTGCCCATCCTTTTTGCTCGGGCTGTTGTAGGCGTGTGGATAATATTTGAAAATATTTCAGCGCCGCGAGTTGGGCCGGATCAGGCTTAAAATGCTCATTATGCAAAGCGTGCTGGTATTGTGCGCTGAGGTCCATGCGTGAAAATCTATATTTATTGATAAAGGATAGCGGCCAGTATTCTTGCTGGCTTTATTGGTACAGTGTTCGGTATTATGCTGCACTATGCAAAACTTAATTAAAAGAACGGTTTATTTGGGGGTGATGTTGCTGGCTATCTTGAGCTTAACGGCCTGTGACGAGAAAAAACAACGGGTAGCGCCCTCAGGGGACCATGCTGTGTTAGAGGAATTGGCAGCAGCTTACCGTAAGGTTAGCGAGAAATACCCTGTACAGCCGCAGGCCATGCCACCTAAAGGGCGCAAGGAGTTCTTGAACAAGGTTTTTACACAAGCCGGTTATAGCTATTCGGCAACGTTAATTGCGATGGGGCAGGCGGCTACTGATCGCAGCAATAAAGAACAGCGTGATTTGGTAGAGTTATTGCTGCTACCGGTGAAGGGGCTGTCAAATGAAGTGCGGGCAGGCCTGTATACTGATGATGAGCTGGTGGCAATGCAGCGCTTGCAGATAAATTTTCGATAGAGATGTAGATTTGTATCAGGTTGCCTGTTGAATGACTCATGCGGCGATTGATTGTTTCACGGCCCGTAAGCGCCCAGTTAAGCCTCTTGGCCGCAGTCGCTGTGTGGCTCTGATGACGTCAAATTTCCAATTCGTTACTGATTTCAGACAATATGTAGCGGGCCATTGCTAAATTGCCACTAGTCTTGTCGAGTATAAGGTAGACGAAGAGTCCATCCTTTTGGGGTAAAAGCCGAATCAGGTGGTATTGTGTACCGAGGGTAATCAAAATATCTTCAAGGCTATCCTTCAACCCCAGGTTTCGCATCGTCGTACGTTTTGCACGTACTATTTCAGTGTTGCCAACGGCAGCTAAACTGAGATTGAGTTTTGTGTCACCTTTTTCAGAGTCGAGCATCAGGCCACTGTTACTATCAACGATACAAGCACCGATGAACCCGTCGAGTTTACGGGTTTTTTTAAGACTCTCTTTCAAACTTGCCATCACTGTTCTCCATTCCTAAATCATAGTTTTTAACGTGGTGAGCATACATTTTCTATACGGGTGCTTTGATTTGCCGGTTTTTCCATAGCATGTATAAAACAGGAATTAATATCATAGAAACCAAAGGTGCTGTAATCATGCCACCCAACATGGGGGCTGCAATACGCTGCATGACTTCTGAACCGGTTCCTGAGCCCATCATAATCGGTATTAAACCTGCAATCACAACGGCAGCCGACATGGCTTTTGGTCTGACTCGCAAAACTGCACCATCAATAATCGCTGCGCGCAGTTCCTGTCTGTTACTGGGTTTGTGTTCTTTCATTGCCTGATCAAGATAGACCAGCATGATGACACCAAATTCAGCTGCTACACCTGCCAATGCAATAAAACCGACACCAACGGCGACTGAGAGGTTGTAATCCAGCACATAGATTATCCAAACGCCACCCACCAGTGCCAGTGGCACTGTGCCCATTACCATGAAGCATTCTGTAAAATTACGGAAGTTTAAATAAAGCAATAAAAATATAATTACTAATGTCAAAGGCACGACATAGGTCAATTTTTCTTTTGCCCGCAACATATATTCATATTGTCCAGACCATCCCACTGAATAGCCTGCGGGCAAATCAATTTTCTCTGCAACTTGCTTTTGCGCATCTAGTACATATCCCCCCAGGTCCCGGTCTTTTATATCGACGTATACCCAACCAATTCGTCGGGCATTTTCACTCTTAATCATCCCCGGGCCATCCACAATTTTTACTTCTGCCACTTCATGTAAAGGAATCTGAGCTTTGCTTGGGGTGACTATTGGCAATTGTCGAAGTTTGGCAATCGAGTCACGTACGCCTCGTGGATAGCGCACATTGACAGGGTAACGTTCCAGCCCTTCAACGGTTTGGGTTACATTTGCACCCCCTACAGCTTTGCTGATGACCTCTTGAATATCAGCGATATTGAGCCCAAAGCGGGCAGCAGCGCGACGATTGATATTAATATCAATATAACGAGCGCCTGCTACGCGCTCTGAAAATACAGATAATGTTCCTGGCACGTCTTTAATAACTTTTTCTATTTCTTGACCAATTTTTTGTATTTCCATCAGGTCTGGCCCCGACACCTTTATACCCAGCGGCGTTTTGACACCCGTAGAAATCATATCGATACGTGTTTTGATTGGCATTACCCATGAATTGGTTAACCCTGGGATTGAAACAGTTTTTTGCAGTTCCTGTTTGAGTTTCTCCATTGTCATACCTTGACGCCATTCACTTTTTGGACGCAGCTGAATGGTTGTTTCGATCATTGTCAGTGGCGCAGGGTCTGTTGCTGTTTCAGCGCGTCCAACTTTTCCAAATACCGTAGCAACCTCTGGGATGGTGCGAATAAGCTTGTCTGTTAGTTGTAATAATTCACCCGCTTTACCAATCGATATGCCGGTAAATGTTGTTGGCATATACAATAAATCACCTTCATCCAGTTCTGGCATGAACTCTGATCCTAATCGAGAAAGTGGGTAAATTATGGACATAACTGTAAGTATGCATAATACAATGGTAATAATCGGGAAGCGTAATACGCAATGGATGATCGGCATATATATTGCTACCAGCAGTTGCCGTAGAATATTTTTTTCTTCGGGTAAAATACGGCCACGAATAAAGTAGCCCATGAGCACGGGCATTAACGTAATAGATAATCCGGCAGCGGCTGCCATGGCATAGGTTTTTGTAAAGGCAAGTGGGCTAAACAGTTTTCCTTCCTGCGCTTCTAATGTGAATATGGGCAAAAAACTGAGCGTAATAATGAGCAGAGAGAAGAATAATGCGGGGCCCACTTCAGTTGCTGATTTGGATATTATGGCCCATCTATTTTTATCGGTAATACGCTCTCTTTCCATGTGTTTATGCGCGTTTTCTATCATCACAATTGCGGCATCAACCATTGCCCCCACGGCAATTGCGATGCCACCCAGGGACATTATGTTTGCATTTATGCCTTGTTTTTGCATGACGATAAAGGCGATTAAAATGCCAATGGGTAAAATAATGATGGCGATAAATGCCGAGCGTAAATGGAACAAAAATACGATACACACCAAGGCAATAATTAAGAATTCCTTGATGAGTTTGTCGCGCAAATTGCCGACCGCATTTTCAATCAGAATGGAGCGGTCGTAGGTTTCGATGATTTCTACTCCATCAGGGAGCCCCTTTTTTAATTGGCTGAGCTTTAATTTTACGGCCTCAATCGTATCTAATGCATTCTCTCCCCAGCGCATCACAACAATTGCACCGACGACTTCACCTTCACCATTAAGCTCAGCAATGCCGCGACGCATCTGTGGTCCCAGGCGAATGTCAGCAATGTCGTTGAGTAAAATGGGCGTTCCTTTATCGTTTACACTGACGGGAATTTGTTTAAGATCTTCTACGTTATTTAAATAGCCGCGCGCACGAATCATATATTCCGCCTCAGCCTGTTCGATAACCGAGCCACCCACTTCCTGATTGGCGCGCCGTATTGCCCGATTGACTTGCTCTAGCGGAATTCCATAGACTCGCAATTTATCAGGGTCTAAAACAACCTGATATTGCTTGACCATTCCGCCGACTGTGGCGACTTCAGATACGCCTGCAACGGTTTGCAGCTCATATTTTAAAAACCAGTCTTGTAAGCTGCGTAGTTGTGAAAGGTCGTGATTTCCCGTGCGGTCTACTAGTGCGTATTGATATATCCAGCCCACACCCGTGGCATCTGGGCCAAGTTGTGGCTTGGCTGTGTCGGGTAAGTTGCTGGCAACCTGACTTAAGTATTCAAGTACACGGGAGCGTGCCCAATAAATATCTGTGCCATCTTCAAAGATGACATAAACGTAAGAATCACCAAAAAATGAAAACCCCCTTACTGCTATGGTTCCTGGTACGGACAGCATTGCGGTAGTAATGGGATATGTCACCTGGTCTTCCACAACTTCAGGGGCTTGGCCAGGATAGGAGGTTTTTATAATAACCTGGAGATCGGATAAATCAGGAATTGCATCAAGTGGTGTGCGCAATAAAGAAAATATACCCCAGCCAATTAATAACAGGGTTAAAAGTATAACCAGTGGCCGGTTTTTTATGGACCAATTAATCGTATGCGCAATCATTTTTTATTTTTCATCACAGGGAAAGCGAGGTGGTATGCAGGGTATGTCTTTTAATAATATTAAAGACATAACGCTGAATTGAAAGGTGCCGGTGGATGCGTGATAAAAAGGTAGCCCGGCTCATATTGCCGGGCTTTAATTAATTTAACCGCCACTCATGCGTAATAAACTGGCTCGTAAATTACTTTCCGAGTCAATAAGAAACTGGCTCGATACAACCACTTCATCACCTTCTTTCAGGCCATGTAAAATTTCAATTTTATTATTTGACTCGATGCCAACCTTTACGGTGACAGGTTTAAATTTTCCATCCCCCAATGCAATGATAACTCGATCACCTTCACCGGTACGAATTAAAGATTCTCGCGGTATAATCAGCACTTTACGTTTAGGCTCAGTGAAAATTTTTACATCGGCATACATGTTGGCTTTTAGTAATTCATCGGGATTGTTGAACCGCAAACGCACTTCCAAACTGCGTGTTTTGGGGTCCAGAATCGGGTAAATATAGTCGATAGTTCCATCCCAGGTTTTACCTGGCATGAAAGGTAATTCGGCTGTTGCTCGATCACCTATTTTCACCCAATCTGCTTGGCTTTCAAAAATGTTGGCAATCAGCCATATGGTTGTCATATCAACCAGGCTGATGATGGACTCGGAAGGTTTGACAAACATGCCTTCTCGTATGTTTAATTCAGAGACTACACCATTTTGTGGTGCATAGTAGTTTATCAGAGGAATGATTTTTCTGGATTTTTTGAGTGTTCTTATTTGGGATTTCGACATTCCTAATGCGATTAATCTGTCCTGTGATGCATCCGCTAGGGAATTGTTTTCCAAATCCAGAGACTGCAATAGTTCTTCTTGCGCATTCACAAGCTTTGGGGAATAGATTTTGAATAACAAATCACCTTTTTTGACTCTTTCGCCTAATGTTTTGACGGCCAGGTGTTCTACCCAGCCATCAGTACGCAGATGCATATGGCTTATTTTATTTTCGTCATATTTAACATTTCCCACGCTGTCGATATAGCGATATAAAGTTCTCCGTTTTACCTTACGGGTATGTACGCCAAGCATGTTGATAACACGGGGCGAGATGGATATGACGCCGGCTTCATCGCTGGTATTATTAATGACCACTAAGTCCATTCCACAAATAGGGCAGGTTGCTTTAGGGTCATTGCTTATTACATCGGTATGCATAGGGCATACATAAGTCGGGTCTGTATGCTTTTTAGCATGCTCCAGCGCACTTTCACTGGTAGCCTGAATCGGCTCGGGTGTGTTTACGGATGCAGGTGTATCGATTGGGTTGAATGTGTTTACAGAGGCAACGGCATCAAAATCAATGCTTGATGAGGTGTAGTAACTTAAGCCAACAGTTGTAAAAATCAGCAATGTGGCAAGTAGTGCTTGTTTTTTCAACACCGATAAAAATTTATCAGCCGCAGGTTTAAAACGATAATCATAGTTATATCGGTAGTGGTATCGGTAGCGATAACTACAATTGAGCAACCATTTTTTATAATGTTCTATTTTGCCCCTAAAATCAGTCTGGTTGTTATGTCTCATGCCCGGTCCCCCCGGTTAGATAAAGCAAATTGACTTGTGCCTGTGCCGAATCAACAAATAATTGTATTGCTTGTAATTGAATATCCAACTCCATTAATCTCGCACGCATTAACGTGTCAAATTCAGTGGTCTGACTTCTATAGGCATTTAATGCAGCTTTGGCATTTTGGTTTGCCTGTGGTAATACGGTTTCTTTGTAGTGTTGCAGGCGTTCGTTTAAACGTAGCCAGTTTGAATATTCAGCATCCAGCATGCGCTGCAAGTTTCTTTTTTGTTCTGCCGTGGAATATTGAGCAGAGCTATAATCTTTTTCACGGGCAGTTACCCATTTATCCTGTCGATTTGATGTGAATAAGGGGATGTCAACGATAAACATCAGCGATATAAGGTCTGCTCGTTGTTGGCCTGTGGGCGCTGTTTCTCGCATACCAAAGCTCAAATCAAGCATCCAGCGGGGGTAGTAGCGTGATTTGGCAATATTAATTCCTGCTTTGGCAGCATTTGCGTTGGCAATGGATGCTTGTATCGAAGGGTGTTTTTCGAGAGATAAAGCCAGGGCATTACGCTCAGCAAGTTCTGGAATCGCAAGGGAATTCAAAGATAGTGGCCGATTGAACTGAGCCGCACCTACCCATTTTCCCAGTTCTGCCAGTGAATTTTCCTTCATGGCTTTGATTTTAATCGCTCGATCTTTCAGCAAGCTTCGTTCAAGTTGCGCCCGAACGACATTTTGCTGATTCCCTCGGCCTGACCGATATTGGGATTTTGTTATTTTAACCAGTTGTGTAAATAGCGCATCTGTTTTTTTGATGATATTGCCGGTATGGTGCTGTAAATAGACGCCCAGCCAGGCTTGCCGCACATTGCGTAATACTTCTTGTTTCTGGTTTATGGCTTTATGGCTTTTAGCTGCCCCCATCAGGTTCATCTGTTCTCTTTGCGAGCCGAGAAGACCATGCGGGGGAAATGCCTGTTGTAAGCCGATGACTTGTTGAGTCATTGCTTCCTGGTCCAGTTTCAGTGTGTCTGTCGGTATATTTATGAGGCCTAATTTCAATTTCGGGTCAGGTAAGCTACTGACAGCAATTCCTTTCTTTTTTAATGCAATGGATTCCAGGTCGAATTTTTTGGTCAATAAGTCATTTTTTATTGCCAGACTTTCTGCTTCCTGTAGGGTTAACGGATTATCATATTGAATATTACCGGGCGATATGGTGCCCACGGCAAGAGTGACTTTTGAATCATTCTCTGACCCACTTTCCCAGAATGGGGTGTTTTTTTCCGCAGCATACGTTCCGCTGGTGTGTAGCAGAAATAAGCAAAAAACAAAATTTCGATATCTATTAAGCAAAAACAACGGAGTAACCTTCCATGCTTTGTAAAAATGGCAGTTTGGTTGATCTTCTGCCATTTTGCATTGTTAATGTGTAACTACTTTGAGTGCCTTTGGTTTTTCCGGTTATGACGTTATAGAGCGCTCATTTAGTGTGTAAACTCCGCGCCTTTTCCTTGTTGACGAAAAAAACGTCCAAACAAACCAAAGGCAATCTGGTTTGTGGCTGTATAACTGAAAAACCAGACTAGGGAATGGAAATCGAATAATCTATACAATTGGCATCTCCGCTTCAGCCCGTCTTCGCCTGTTCTTCAATCGCAAAAGCTCGAAATAGAGCAACTATTCCTGCGCTTTTGCTCAATCAGGACTCCACTTGTATAAGTTATTCAATTTCCATTCCAGAGTCGTTGCATCAATATTTATATCACTTGCTGTAAATATACTGATAACTGATGCCATACAGAACATCCGTCTCCAATTGCGGACCGTTCAGGTCCTGATGAATGGGAATGCCAATTTCAGCACTTAGCATATGATACTTATTGCTATGACCGCTTACGCCAAGCAGGAGATCGACTCTTGTTCCGCCACTTGCATCAGGATCAGATGTTGGAGCCATCATTGGATTGATATCCGGGTCCTGTCCATCGATTTTGCCCCAGTCCAGAATATTTATGCGACTTGACAGTGTAAAACTAGGGTTAACGGAATATGTCCCCCAGGCAGTTACCTCTACCTGGTCCCCCAGCGTGTAATTATTATCATTTTCGCCTATACGCAATATATAAGTTGCCTGACCCCCAACATTCCATGCACCCAGGCCTTTGTTATAAGTCACGGCTGGGACCAGATCGTATGTACCTGAACCCAATTGCATTGCATAAGGTGCCTGGATTGGTCCGTTCACAGTTGACATGGCTCCACCAGTGTTCAAGTTTGTACCATTCATTCTCATTGTGATTTCTTCGTTGATGCTGCCGGTTGGAATGCTCCACCCAAGGCTTGTGACCAGCTCGTCGTTTACTTGATACATTACATCAATACGGGAGTCGCCCATCCCACTGGTATCCATTGAACCGAACATATCGCCTATCGGCATACCATTCGACATTTGCATATGCATTACCATGTCCATTTCATTATTCAAGTAATGCAGCATGCCCATAATGCTGATTTTATCATCAATACCGTACATCATCATAAACATGTGCATATCCATGGTCATTTTTGTTGGTGACATCATGTAGTCAGATGTCCCGGCCCGGGTCGGCCCGTTCATATTCATGAGTGCGCCTGAAATGCTCTCGCTGCTGATGCTATCTGTGCCGTTTAACAGTCCCTTCATATTCATACGCATAAACTTGTATTCAAACATGAATCCGCCAGCGCCGTGCTCATGATGAATATGCATTGAGGATGCCGCTGTGTCATGACCACTGTGTTCCGACATGTCATGGTTGGAGCCATGTTGGCTGTGATCCATTTCTTCGGCATGCACGGAAATGGAAAAGAAGCTTAAAACGGCAAAACAACAAGAGATTTTTTTAATAAGAATAGACATCGACACATCCTTTGTTCTCGAACATCCTTGTTCTTGAATAAAATCCCTTTTTTATTTTGAATAATGTTTTTGTTGGTTCGAATTTTGTCTCGAACTCTGAATTTAATGCGAAATTTAATTGTTTGTATTGGGTTCTGATAAAATTTCTGTTACTTCCATATCCATAATTGTGAGCACACCCTTGTTATTTTCGTTGAGTGTAAATTTGATTTTGCTGCCGATGCCGACATCATTCAGCATTGCAGGATCTGCAACCTTAAAATCCATTTTCATTGCATCCATAAGACCTTTAATTGGGCCATGCGATATGGTCAGTTTTTGAGATGAAAGCTTGATAGCATTTACAGTGCCTTCTGCTGTAAATTCTTTAGCTGTTGCAGTAAAACTGAAGGTGATGAAAAAAAGTGTGGTGATCAGAAGAAATTTTCTTTTATCCATGGTGAAGCTCCTTTACGTTATACATTCTGATATCCATCATGCATCGGGTATCCATACGCAATATCAGGCATCCATGCTGCGTCCCGTACTTGCTAGTAGAACACACCTTTTCATTCAAACACAATTGTTGTTAGGCCGTCAAGACAGAGTTGTCGTATTAAGAAGATACGGGCGCAATTGAAAATTAAATAATGGGCGGCTATAGATACAGTCCGCTTTGCGTTTAGAGTGTCGATGATTTTTGATTTTTTTGATACGTTTAAAAACAGAAAGACACACAAATTGTGCGGCATAGACAGCATGAATCGAAAAAATAACAGTACGATTTGTTTGTATTATTATCATTGCAATAATGATAATCGGATAATATAAACAGAAAGTAAAAGCGTTAATCTTATTTGACGTTTTCGAATGGAAAGCCCACATATGGTGAACTTGGGCGCAAGCTTGCATGTCTTTCATTCAGCGCTATTTCAACATACCGGGTCAGTAGAATTACCCTGCGGCAAATTGTCGCTCCTGTTGTGTCAGCGATATAGCCAATGAGCTGGTGATATACCCGTAGCGATTGAGATTTAGGTCGTGTGCACGCCTGTTTCCTCCATGGCCGCGTTGAAACTCCTTGCAATAGAACGACTATATACGCGTCATCTCGCCTCGCCATGACGAAAATATGACGCGCACTTAAACCTGAATCCCAAACACCACGGGTATAGTTTAATAATGGTAAGCGGGATTTGTGGTCCGCTTTGTTTTGCCTTTTTGAAGTTTTGAAAAATTCAAAATGATTGTTGATCCCCCCCAAACACATACGTTTATTTTTGTATTGCCGTTTTTGTTTTTTTATTTATCCTGGATTAATCAGTTGAACGGTCTGTTCTGGATATTTGTTTGGCTATGCAAACAAAATGCAAAGGTTGATTTTCAGTGCAGTTAATTATTGCAGATTGGCCGACATAAAAATTTCTGTGCCGGAAAATATGTTTGTGGTTATCAGGTTATCATGGACAGGAGCAAGTAGTTTCAGTCAGGCGGGTTTGAAGTCAGGGATATAATATATTTTAACAATTATAACAATAGAGCAAATGACAAATTTGTCATTCACCGCAATGACAGCATTTTTATACGGGGGTTGGACAATTACCCTGGCTTGCCAAATAGGAAGTGCGGCCCATGGCGCTGTCTGTAGCCTTGGCGTATTATTGCCGCCATTAAATCTCACCATCGAGTCCGCATGAATTCACAACACCGTTTTTTTGCCACGGCACCCAAGGGAATGGAAGGTCTGCTGGCTGACGAGCTGCGCCAGCTGGGCGCGGCCAATGTGGGTGAAACCCGTGCGGGTGTAGGTTTTCAGGGCGATCTCAGTCGGGCGTACCGGGTGTGCCTGTGGTCACGCATTGCCAACCGGGTGTTGATGCCGCTGGCGAGTTTCCCTTCCGCTGATCCTGAACAGCTCTACGCAGGTGTATTGGCCATTGAATGGACTAAGCACTTGGCGGTGGATGGCAGTCTGCTCGTGGATTTCAGTAGTGTGCACTCGGAAATTACTCATACCCAATTCGGTGCGCAAAAAGTCAAAGATGCTGTCGTGGATCACTTTCGTCACGAAACCGGTGAGCGTCCTTCGGTGGATCGTGATACGCCGGATCTGCGCATTAATGTGTTCCTGTTTCGTGATAAGGCCACAGTGAATATCGATCTTTCCGGAGACAGCCTGCATCGTCGGGGTTATCGTCTCGAAGGGGCGGTGGCACCGCTGAAAGAAAACCTGGCTGCCGGTATTTTGCAGCGTGCGGGCTGGGCGGAGATTGCCCGGCAGGGGGGAGGGATGGTGGACCCCATGTGCGGTTCTGGCACTCTGCCTATTGAAGCAGCGATGATTGCTGCGGATATTGCACCGGGCATTGACCGGCCTTATTGGGGTTTTTCCGGCTGGAAGGGGCATGACGCTGATCTTTGGGCTGCGCTGTTGACCGATGCCCGCAAACGTCGAGACAAAGGTTTGGCAAAATTGCCAGTGATTCGTGGTTTTGATGCGAGTGGCCAGGTTATCGAAGCGGCGCAGGATAATGCGGCCCATGCGGGGCTAGCTGATTACATCGAATTTTCCCAACGCGCCATCAAGGATTGCGCAGCTGCACCGGAAGGTCCGACAGGGTTGGTGGCAGTCAACCCTCCCTACGGAGAGCGACTGGGCGAGCACGAAGAGCTCAAATCGCTGTACAAAGAGTTGGGTGACTGCCTGAAGGCGCAATACACCGGTTGGCGAGCGACGCTGATTACCAGCGACGCAGAGTTGGGCAAGTGTCTCGGCATTCGCGCACGACACATCAATACGCTCTATAACGGTGCATTGGAATGCAAGCTATTGCGCTTCGAGCTGGACGAGCGCTGGTTCATGAAGGAGCGTGGTGATCGTGCCAGCGAGCCGGGCGCACAGATGTTCGCCAACCGGTTGCGCAAAAACCTCAAGCAATTGTCGCGCTGGCGCAAGCAGCAGTCCATCAGTTGTTATCGTGCCTATGATGCCGATATGCCGGAATATGCTTTTGCCATTGATGTATACGAAACAGTGGCCTCAGCACAAAGTACGCAGGAAGCGGGGCGCTGGATTATCGTGCAGGAATATGCCGCACCAGGGTCTATTGATGTGCGCAAGGTACGTGCGCGCCGTGAACAAGTGTTGGCAGTGCTGCCGCAGGTGTTTGAGGTGCCCGAGGTACAGGTGGTGTTAAAAACCCGTGAGCGTCAGCGGGGTAGCAATCAATACGAAAAACAGAGCGAGACACGCCGTTTTCATGAGGTACAGGAAGGACCATGCCGATTGTGGGTGAATTTTGAAGACTATCTCGATACCGGTCTGTTTCTGGATCACCGTATTACCCGCAGCTTATTGGGAGAGCTGGCGGTTGGTCGCTCGTTTCTGAATTTGTTTGCCTACACTGGAGCTGCCTCTGTGCATGCCGCTCTGGGTGGAGCGATTGCCACCACTACAGTGGACATGTCGCGCACCTATCTTGGTTGGGCAGCACGCAATATGGCGCTCAACGGTCTTCGCGGCGAAGCGCACCAAGTGGTGCAAGAAGATTGTCTGTTGTGGATCGACAAGGCGTTGCTGCGTGGTTTACGTTTCGGCGTGATTTTTCTCGACCCGCCGACCTTTTCCAATTCCAAACGTATGGAAGCGAGTTTTGATATTCAACGTGACCATGTGGAGTTGATCCAAAAAACAGCAGCGATGCTGGAGCCGGGCGGGGTACTGATTTTTTCCAATAATTTCCGGCGTTTTAAAATGGATATGCCGGGGCTGAGCGGACTGGAGGTGGAGGACATGACGGCCAGCACCCTTCCAAAGGATTTTGAGCGCAATGCTAAAATTCACCGCTGCTGGAAAATCAGACAAGCGCCAAAATGATTACCATAAAAAAGAATTAGATCTTTTCCAGGCTTGGGCTCGGGTGGTAGACTCCGGTTCTCCCGCTCGTAAAATACACGTATTTTTATACGGTGATTTTATCGGCGGTTTCATATATTTCTAACAACGTCTTTAGTGTATGTATCAAATAAAGCAAAGACAAAAAGTGAGGGTGTTCTCATGGGAGTTCTCGTAGGCCGCAAGGCGCCAGATTTTACAGCCCCCGCCGTACTCGGTGATGGCTCGATTGTTGATGAATTTAACTTTTCCAGTACTACCGCAGGCAAACCGGTAGTCGTGTTTTTCTACCCGCTGGATTTTACATTTGTTTGTCCTTCCGAGCTGATCGCTTTTGATCACCGCCTCGGTGAGTTTAAAAAACGGGGCGTGGAAGTGATTGGTGTTTCCATTGATTCTCATTTTACGCACAACGCTTGGCGTAATACCCCAATCAATAAGGGCGGTATTGGTCCTGTTGGTTACACGTTGGTGGCTGACATGACTCACGGTATTTGCAAAGCCTATGACGTGGAAACCCCTGATGGTGCAGTGGCCTTCCGGGGCTCTTTCCTCATCGATAAAGAAGGTGTGGTGCGTCATCAGGTGGTGAATGATTTGCCGCTGGGTCGTAACATTGATGAGATGCTGCGCATGATTGATGCTCTGCAATTCCATGAAGAGCATGGTGAAGTCTGTCCGGCCAATTGGAAAGAAGGCGAAAAAGGTATGAAGGACACCCCGGATGGTGTGGCCGAATATCTGGCGGAGAATGCTGACAAGCTGTAAACAGAGTCCTGATTCTGTATTTAAAAGGCCGGTCTGATGACCGGCCTTTTTTATGCCTTAATAAATTTAATTTCAGGTCGATAATTCTGCACACGAGCAATAATTTATATGTGCCGGAATAGCCTGTAAAGCCCTGCCTATGAAGCATTGCTGAATTTTATGAGCTGCTGAAGGAAGAGAAATTATTATGAGCAAAAGCTGCAATATTCTGGCGGTGGACGATGATGCCCTGAACCGGGGTGTTATCGAGCGCATTGTCACCCGCAAAGGACACAAGGTGACATTAGCCAATGACGGTAAGGATGCCTTGCATAAAATCAGAAGAGGCACATTTGATCTGGTGTTGCTGGATGTCATGATGCCCGGAATTGACGGGCCCGGTGTGCTGCGGGAAATACGTAATCATTATTCCATGACCGATCTGCCTGTCATCATGGTTTCAGCACTGAATGATAGCGATAAGGTGGTTGAATTGCTGGACCTGGGGGCCAACGATTATGTAACCAAGCCCATTGATGCAAAGGTGTTACAGGCGCGGATGGAAACACAATTAAGTGTTGTTTCCGCGAATAAAAAGGTTTTTGCATTATCGGAAGATGCCAAACGACGCAACAAACTGTTGTTGAATTTATTTGGCCGTTATGTCACTGAAGATGTGGTACGTAATCTGGTGTCTTCACCACAGGGCAGCAAAATTGGCAGTGAGCTTGAAGAAGTCACTTTGTTATTTGCCGATATTCGTGGTTTTTCGAGTGTGACCGAACATTTGAGCCCTGAACAGGTGCTTACAGCGCTAAACAATTATTACGACGTGATGATTGATGTGGTTAATAAATTCAAAGGCACCATTGATAAGCTCATGGGTGATGAAATGCTGGTGACTTTTGGTGTACCGAAAAAACGCGATGGCGATGCAGAGCGTGCGCTGGCCTGTGCATTATCAATGCAGCTGGCCATGCGTGAAGTCAATGAGCGTAATCAAGCGCAAAGTTTACCAGAATTGCAGTTGGGCATTGGTGTGAACACTGGCAAAGTGATGGTGGGAAATGTGGGGTCCGATAAACATGCCAGTTTCAGTGTTGTCGGCAAGGAAGTGAATTTGACCGCTTCCATTGAGGCGCATGCGAAAGGAGGAGAAATCCTGATTTCAGAAGCGACCTTTATGGGCCGTGAGCTTCAAGTCTGGACTGATGGTAAACGGGAGCTGCATTCCAAAGGGTTTTCCCGCAGCATTATGGTTTATCGTCTTACGGGAATGGCTGGAAAATATAAACTGAATTTGAATTCAGATGAAACCCGGGGGGGCGATTCGCCATCAGCATTGCCTGTCGATGCGAATGCGGGTGTGTGATTTGTAGTGTGTTCCTGCCAAAAACCGGTCAATGACCGGTTTTTTTATGTGCTTGTTTAGGTCTTTTTTATCAATCTGTTTTGCGGCAGGATACATAAGCCTAAATTAATCAGTTGAGCCTACTGCGAACGTCTAATGCACTCAATCTAAATGACTTTTTCGAACATTTTGAACTCACCGTATGGGTGATACGCTTTTATTCAAAATAACCGAAAAAGTCATTGATCTTGAGCACCTTAGCCGCTCTCGCTACGGCTCAACCGATTAATTTAGGATAAAATCAAAAAGGGGAGTCGCAATGCCGGAAGCGTTTAAAAATGTATTTAATTCATCCATGGTTCGTGGCATGGCAGCGCACTTTAAACAGCACTGGTCAGCATTCGACGATAAACGGTTTATTCGCACGGCAATAAAAAATCTACAGGGGCTGGAGCTAAAAGCGCGTTCTCAGCAAATTACCCAGGCAATGATTCAATATCTGCCCGATGATTATCAACATGCGGGAAAAATTATGCTGGCCAGTTTATATCCCGTGGATGGTGGTGATATTGCTGATCTGGGCGTCGAAAAAGAAGGCATTGGAGGGTGGGCAATGATGCCCATGACCCACTATGTTGCTTTGCAAGGACAGGATGATTTTACGTTATCGATGAATTTGCTAAAAGCAATGACCCAGCGTTTCAGCGCAGAGTTTGATATTCGTTTCTTTTTGCTGGCAGCGCAGGATGAGACCATGGCGGTGTTGCATAGATGGGCAAGTGATGAAAATTATCATGTCCGGCGGCTGGTGTCGGAGGGTACACGCCCACGTCTGCCTTGGGCCATGTGTTTGCCGCCATTTGTGGAAAACCCTGCACCGGTGATTGCCTTGTTGGAAAAACTGAAAGATGATCCGGAAGAATATGTACGGCGTTCAGTAGCCAATAATCTGAATGATATTGGCAAAGATCACCCGGATGTGGTGGCCGATATTGCTGCCCGCTGGATGAAAAACGCAAGTAAAAACCGGGCACGACTGGTACGTCATGCCTGCCGCAGCCTGCTTAAGGCCGGGCATAAAAAAACACTGAAAGTGTTAGGTTTTGGCCCACCCAAAATCCGCAGTGTCTCTTTGCAGGTATTAACGCCCAAGGTGGTTTTTGGCGAGAAGTTGCAGTTTGAGTTGTCTCTGACATCCCGGGCAAAACAGGCCCAACAATTGATGGTGGATTATGTGGTGCATCATCAAAAGGCCAATGGCAGCACATCACCCAAGGTGTTTAAGTGGCGGTCAACCACATTGGAGCCGGGGGGCGTGCTGAACGGAATAAAAAATCATGCCATGAAAAAAATTACCACACGGGTGTATTATCCCGGTGCCCACAAAATAGAAATTATGGTGAACGGTACCTCTGTGGCAATGGCGGATTTTCAGTTGATAATGCCTTGATTTAACAGCTCTTCACCCGTCTTGGGCGGCATTTGAAAATAATAGCCCTGCTCTGCTAATTGACGCATGACATCGCTTACGTCTGCCTGGGCCAGTTGGCGCTGGGTAGATAGTTCCAGACTGAGAACCAGCTCCAGGCATCCCAGCATATCCAGCAGAGCTTGTGGTACACGGGAAAAATCATCTTCTTTTTCAATGTACAGATAATGGTCAATTTTTTTGTTGCCTTTGTAAATGGCGCACTGCATGGAGGCCTCCCGTGTGTATTTGGTCAAAATTATGGCGGGGAGTTTAGCGGAAAGGTTGATGCCTGTGCAGCAAATGTTTTACTGCTATGTCTGTACAAAATTGCTGTGCTCGTCTATAGCTTAGGCAGAGTGGTGGGTAAGACAGAAGGAGGTTCTCATGGCAGTAGCAGCAACATTACGGGAATATCTCAATCGCTGGGGTGTGGAATATGAGGTGGTGCCTCATGCGCATACCAGTAGCAGTCTGGAAACCGCAGAGGCGGCACATGTGCCTGGCGACAAACTGGCTAAATGTGTAATGACGGAAGACTACCGTGGTTATCTTATGGTGGTGGTGCCAGCCAGCCATGAAGTGGAGTTTTCCCTCCTGGATGAGCAGCTGGATCGTCGTCTGGAATTGGCTACCGAAGAGGAGCTGGCGGATATTTTTGTCGATTGTGAGCTAGGCGCTATTCCACCGCTGGGTGAGGCCTATGGTATTGATGTTGCGGTGGATCGCCGCCTGGCCGAGTGCGATGATATTTATTTTGAGGCGGGCGATCATGCTGAACTGTTGCATCTTCGAGGCGAGGATTTTCGTGATCTGATGGCCGGTGCCGAACACGGTAATTACAGTCGGCATTTGTAGGATACCATGCGGATTCCTGTAGGTTATTGTATTTGCAGGAGAAGAGCGGGTATCAGGTGTTTTTCTCACGTCGTGTCCGCACTGCGGCGGCGAGTTCGTGTAGCAGCGGTACACTGCTTTCCCAGTTGATGCAGGCATCGGTGATGCTCTGCCCGAACAGTATGTCCTGCCCCTCAGTAATATCCTGTCGGCCTTCCTGCAAATGACTTTCGATCATTGCTCCTTTGATGCGGACATCGCCCGCAGCAATCTGCGCGGCCACGTCCTGGCCCACTGCAATCTGGCGTTGGTGTTGTTTACTGCTGTTAGCATGGCTGAAATCAATCATTAAGCGTGGTGTCAGTCCACCATTTTGTATTTCCTGTGAAGCTGTTTCCACGCTTTGTGCGTCATAATTGGGCTTACCGCCGCCGCCACGTAAAATAATGTGGCAGTCTTTGTTGCCGGTGGTGGAAAAAATAGCGGAATGCCCGGCCTTGGTCAGTGATAAAAAGTAATGTGGCTGGCTGGCAGCATGTACTGCATCGATAGCGATTTTGAGGTTGCCGTTGGTGCCATTTTTGAAACCTACGGGACAGGACAGGCCGGAGGCCAGTTCACGATGGGCCTGACTTTCGGTAGTGCGAGCGCCGATGGCTCCCCAGCTGATGAGATCAGAAATATATTGCGGTGTAATCAAATCGAGGTATTCGGTGCCAGCGGGCACGCCCATATTATTGATATCACACAATAATTGACGGGCCAGACTTAATCCATGATTGATTTCAAAGCTGCCATTGAGGAGAGGGTCGTTAATTAATCCCTTCCAGCCCACTGTGGTGCGTGGTTTCTCAAAATAGACACGCATGATAATCAGCAGGTCATCAGCCAGTTCTTCGCGCTGAGCTTTGAGGAGTGCGGCATATTCCAGTGCGGCTTTAGGGTCGTGAATGGAGCAGGGGCCAATCACCACCAGCAGGCGATCATCTGATGCGTGCAAAATATTATGCACGGCCTGGCGAGTCTGGGCCGTGGTTTGCATGGCCGCGTCGGAAATTGGGTGCTCCGCAATGACTGATTCCGGTGCCACCACTTCTTTGATGGCCTGAATGCGTAAATCGTCTGTTTTGTATTGTGTTGGCATAGTGCGCGTGATCATGAAATCGCTGTAAAGTGAGTGGCGTATTGTCGCCTAAACCGCCCGCTTCGTCGAGTTTGTGATGCATTCAGGCTTCAGGCAGACTGCGGCAAGCCGATGAACCGGGAGAAATGATGCAATCATGGCTTTTGATAAAACGACGAGTAAGGAATTACGGGCGGGCTCATTCGATGATGAGCCTGTGCCTGTTGTTGGGTGCATTATTAAGCCTGCCTGCGGCAGCTTATCACCTGCCCAAATGGGAGTTCGGGTTAGGTGCGGGAGGATTGCATGTCCCCTCCTATCGTGGTGCCAGTGACAGGAAAAATATCGGGTTGCCAGTGCCGTATGTCGCTTACCGGGGAGATCGTTTCAAAGTGGATGAAGACGGTATGCGCAGTGAATTACTGCAAAAAAACCGGATGCATCTGGATTTCAGCGTGGCAGGCAGCCTGCCAGTGTCCAGTGGTGGGAGTGCGCGTGAGGGCATGCCAGACCTGGATCCCATCGGTGAAATCGGTCCTTCCCTGAAATTTCTTCTGGGACAGCAAGGTCATCGCCATCAGGGCTGGGAGCAGCAATGGTGGTTGCGTATACCGTTACGGGCGGCATTGTCGGTGGGAGCCCCGTTGATTGGCCATCAGGGCTGGGTGTTTTCACCCTATCTGAACTGGGTGTGGATAAAGGGAGTGGCGCAGGCACGGTGGCGCTGGAATTTGTCCGCAGGGCCTATTTTTGCGAGCCGACAATATCATGATTATTTTTATACCGTGTCTGATCGTTATGCCGACGTAGGCCGACCTGCCTATGCTGCAACGGCGGGGTACAGCGGTAGTCGGGTGACGCTGGGCCTGTCGATGAATTCCAAAAAGTGGTTTGTAGGTGCCTTTGTGCGTTATGACAATTTGCGTGGCGCGGTGTTTGAGGACAGTCCGCTGGTGGAGACCCGTCGCTATCTGGCCGTGGGGGTGGGGGTATCTCGGGTATTTATGCAGTCCAGCGGACATGCTCCTCACTAAAAAATGTAACCCTGTCCAGGTTGCCTGGCTGTCACGGCATTATGCAGCGGAACCTGATAAAACACTGTTTGTGTAAAAAATCAGGATAATCCCTGTAACCCATTTGTGGAAGGGGGGGTTATGGAGTACCATTTTACGGGAAAACGATGGGGTCGCTTATCAGATACCAGCGCTTGTTCTCAGGAAAATATTTCCATTCGTGGCGATGTTTTACACTGCGCTCACGTAAATCATCGGTATTGTAATAATGCAGAGTAACTGTTTGTTTCATGACCAATTTCTGTTGATCAAATCGTTGGTTGGATGATTCGTATTTTGTAACACGGATATTTTCCATATTGGCGGGGATGTCGGCTTCCTGATCTGTTTCCCATTTGTGGTAGGAATAGACGGCATCAAACTTGGCCCAGCGTACCGCTTTTTCATAACCGCGCAGGGTTTTGTTGAGATCGTCCATCATTTCGCCCTGAGTGGCGCAGGCACTGAGCAACAAGGCAGCAAGGCTGAGTCCGGACAAGCTTAGGAAGGAGAGGGTTTGGCTCCGGCGTGTAATCGGCATGTGTACGGTTTCCTTGTTTGATATCGTCACAAATACAATGGCTTGCTAAAAGTATAACGTTATTTTGGATTGTTCAGGGGGAGCGTTCAAAATATACCTAAACCTAACGATAGTTTAACGATAGTTTAACGATAGTTTAATCAATGATTTTTTGCTTTTAGTTGCCACTTCAAATGATAGCTTGTTAGCAGGCGATGCGTATTTGTCCCGTTCAAATGGTGTTATTTGATCCATGTGTGCAGTTTTGATGTTGCTGGTTGTGCATTGTTCCGAATAGTTTTCCCCCTGAAAAATAAAGGATTATTTGAGGATTACTTAAGTTGTATCGAGCATTAATTGGCAAGCAGCACCTATTACGGGGGTTGGGGAGGCCGTTTATGGGGATGAAAAATTTGTATCAAAAAGATGGCGTTAAATTGAGTTTGTCAGCGTGTTTGCTATTAGTTGCGCTGGTGGTGGGGGGAGTGGGCTGTGGTAATACTGAAAATAACAAACTGGCTGCACAGGTTCCGATACAGTCTGTAACGATCAATGTGTCGAGTGCTCTGGTAACGCCGACCTATACCCTGAACGGTGCTGCATTTGAACAAAGTGAATACAATGATGGCAACTTTGTGTTGCGTAATACCGTATCCGCTGGTGACACGTTAGTGCTGGGCTCCAGCCATGATGCAAGCCCAGCGGCAGTGCGCGTCATACAGGATACATATGATGTGCTGTTCCAGCATGAGACTGGCAACGGTGTGCCACAAAATGTGGATACACAGGTGCAGGTCAATGAGGTGGTTAATAGTGACAGGGATATGTTCATTGATGTGCGCGCGTGGGAAATAACGCCCTCGTTTACGCAAAATGCCAGCGCTTTTCCACCGAATGAATATGATACAGGGATGTTTTATTTACAGCCCGATGCTGGTGGTGAACGTATTTTTATTGGAAGAAGCCACATGGCATTACCTGCCCCTGTACAGGTAATGCAAGGCACTTATGATGTGATCTACTCACTGGAGACTGGTGGTGAGTTTGTTCCCAATAATCAGGGTGCTGTTGTTATGGCGGGTGTATCTATCACTGTGGCTGGTGCTTTGGCTGTGGATGTTGCCAGCGTACGTTTTCAGTTTGATGCCACATTGGATTTGGCCGCTTTCCCGACTGATCAAAATCATAAAGCACTGTTTTTTCTACGTAACGTCAGTACAGGTGATCGTGTGGAACTGGGCGCGAGCTTTGAATTGCCGGTCACGCTGTCCGTAGTGGAAGGTACTTATGACATTGTTTATCAACATGTTCGAGGCGATGCCCTGCCCGTTAATACGGATGCTGTTGTGGCAAGCAATATTATCATCGATGACACAAGTTTATCGGTAACGATTGATATCGACAGTGTGGTAATCACACCTTCGTTTAGTTTGGATGGCAGTGTTTTTCCGCAGGATGAATACAATGATGCCAATTTTTATTTGCGGGCGATTAATAATTACGATGATGTCATGTTTTTGGGGGCGAGCGAGACGGCCGCTACAGCGGTGCGTGTGATCAGCAGTGATATGGACACGGCCCCGGGTGTGAGCGAATTATTGTTGGGGACATATGACGTTTTATACCGGCATGAGTCAGGTGAAGACGTGCCGCAAAATATCAATGCGATAGTGCCAGGAAGGGGTAACATAGCGCTAAATAGCGACCAAACTCTGATGGTGCCGGTAACTTCGGTCAATATCACCGGTCGTTTTACCCTCAATGGCAATAGTTTTCCTGGCGATATCAACAACAGCGTGCAGTTTCTGTTACGTGATTCCAGTAATGACAGTGATGAATTTTTGTTTGGTTTTAGTGATATCAGCAACGAGGCGGTGAAGCTCATACCGGGTACTTATCACGTCGTAATGGACCATCTCTACGGCAGTGCCGTACCGCAGAATAAAATGCATGAAGTGGATTTTAATAACGTGTTTAGTGAAGACCAAACCCTGAATGTGAATGTTCCAGCGGTACGTGTTAACCCCGGGTTTACCTTGGATGGCCAGGCTTTTCCAGCCAGCGTTTATCAAAGCGCCACCTTTTATTTATATGACTTTCGTACTGAAACACGCATTTTTTTGGGGCGCAGTTACAAGAAGAATACGCCCGTGATGGTGATCAAGGAAAACCACGAAATAATCTACGAGCATATGAATGGTGACCAGGTGCCACAGAACACGAATAACAATCTTGGGGCTGTTGATTTGTAGCTTTTGCGGGGTGCCACGAGGGTGTTTTAGAGCCTTCAATTATTGGAGAACTTAAATTCCTTGCGGGGGTGTTGCGATAGCTCATCCAGCATTTGGTCGATATCATCACTGCCGTCAATGAGTAATTTCAAAAATGATTCATGATGCGGGGTGTCGGCGGAACCAAATTGCAGGCCGATGCCATCATCCTTGCGATGCGCAATGGTGCAGCTAAAGGCGACACGCACCCAGCCTTCTTCTGCCTTGATGATGAGTTCAAGATCACAGGGCTGACCGGCTTGCACGCCGGGTGGGGGAATGAGCAGGACGAACGCACCATCCAGGCTGATATCCGCAGTTTCGCCATAGAGGCGGCTACCATCTTCCAGTTTGATTTCCACAATAACATCAAGGGGCAGGCGGGTGAATTTCCGATGGTCTGTCATGATTGTCTCGGTGCAGGTGTTAAGGATGATAGTGTTACGGTCATCTTGAGTTTAGCCTGCTTGCATCCGTTCGTCATCTTCGGTGCGTATCCATTCGTAAATGTAGTGACGGGTGAGGCTGGGTAAATTAAAAGGGCGCGTCAGCAATAACCTGACGCGCCCTTGTTATTGGCAAAAAAATGTTAGGCAGCAGGCCTACTCGTTACCCAAGGCGATGAGTTCTTTGTAATAACCTTTAGCCCCTTTTTTCATGAAATAGTATTTTTTGGCACCTGCTTTTTCCAGCGCATATTGCAGCCAGCGTACCTGTTTGCCGACTTCGTCATAAATAAGCAAAGTACGATTTTGCTTGAGTGCTTTTTTGATGTAGCGATCCAGCTTTTTTTGCTGGTCGAGGCTGGCCCAGCGCTCGATGCCTGGGTAAAAACCCACGCCTGCACGCTGGAATTTGTCGCGTACGTCGATAATCATATATTTCTGCCGATCTATTGTGGCGCGATCACTGAAGTCATCCGGACTGAGCAGGCGTTTTTTGAAGGTCGATTTGGGGATTAGATGGGCAAGGTTTACCGGGCTGTTGCCCAGCAAAACGGCTTCATCCGGGTACGCTTTGGTCCAGTCAAAAATACCCGCGTCAAATGCATACACATCATTGACGTTGACAGCCATCGCTTTTTTGGCCGAGATGTACGACTTCATGCAGGTGTGGCCATTGCAGTAAAAGACAATAGGTTTGTTCGTGGTCGCTCGCAGTTTGACGATTTCGGCTTCAAAGCTTTCGGCGGCTACTGGAATATTGACAGCAGTTTTGATGCGCAGGGTGTCGAATTCCAGCTTGGAGCGGGCATCGACTACGACCACATCGTTGATTTTATTGTAGAGGTCTTCCCGCTCGATATAGGGGATTTTTTTGTATTTTGCCCGGCCAGGGAATTCGTCGTCAGCAAAGGCGGTAGAGCCTAGCAGTAGACTGACAAGGGCAATAATGCTGGTGATTTTTCGCATTTGAAGCTCCATTTGTCATGATCTCCGTGCTGCGATCATGTTGATGTGGTTAACATTCGCTCATGTAGACTTGGATGAATGTGTTACCAGAAGGCTCATCAGGAAATGTATTGCGTCTTTTGTCTTATCGGCTAAAGAAAAGAGTTGTTGAGGCCTTATTAAGCAAGCTCGTAGGAAAGACCAAGCAATTCATACATAATTTGCGCTTTTTGGCTAACTTGTTGTCCCAGTTTAGCGCGTTGTTGCGCAAATTGCTTACTTTTTGCTCATTGTTGCTATTGTTGGTTTTCTTAGTACAACCACTGATTCTTATCAGTGTTTATTTAGCGGCCATAGTCTTGATTCCTCTGGTACCGGTCGCTTTCACCCTTTATCCTGTGATCTCTTTCGTTAAGGTTTCCCATTAATAATGGCTGCGCTATTACAGGTTACCCACCTGGTCAAACACTTCGATGCTGTTATCGCCGTTGATGGCGTTAGCTTTGCACTGCAACAAGGCACTTGCTTCGGCCTGTTGGGGCCTAATGGAGCGGGCAAAACCACCACTATCGAAATGCTGGAAGGTATCACTGAGCCCAGCAGTGGTGAAATCCATTATCGTGGCCAACGGGTGAATGCCGGGGCTGCGCGCGAGGCATTCCGCAATGATGCCGGTATCATGTTTCAGTCCACCGCGTTGCAGGACTTTATTACCGTGCGCGAGGCATTGGAGATGTTTGGCCGTCTCTATCCACGCACCATCGATAGCGATGAGTTGATCCAAATTTGTGCGTTGGGTGAATTTCTTGACCGCGATACGCGCAAGCTTTCCGGTGGTCAGCGCCAGCGCTTGTTGCTGGCTATGGCCTTGGTCAATGATCCTCAGGTGGTTTTTCTTGATGAACCGACGACGGGGCTTGACCCTCAAGCGCGGCGTAATTTGTGGGCATTGGTACAACGTATCAAGGCACAGGGTAAAACGGTGCTGCTGACCACCCATTACATGGAAGAAGCCTATGAACTGTGCGATGAAATTGCCATCATGGACCATGGTAAGATTATCGCCCACGGCTCCCCCAAGGCCTTGCTGGCAGAACATTTTGATGAGGTAGTGTTGCAACTGCCACGTTCGGACATCCTTGGTCCGATTGAAAACCTGCCACTGAAGTTGAAGGTGCAAGACGATATCGTGGAAATTCTTAGCTCTGATATCAATGCCGCAGTGCGGACTTTGCTCGCCCATGATGTTTCTCTGGCGGGTTTACAGATTCGCCCGCGCACCCTCGACGATCTGTTTTTAGCCCTCACTGGTGCGGCGTTGCGCACATGAACTTGCGTCGCTTTCTCACTGTATTGGCTGCCCGCAACCGGGAATTTATCCGCGACCGTTCGGCGTTGGGCTGGAATATCCTTTTTCCGGTACTGATTGTGGCCGGTTTTGCCTTTGCCTTTTCCGGCCAACCGTTGGATCAGTACAAGGTTGGCGTATATGCCGAGGCACCGCTACAGAAACTGGCAACAGTCAAAGAAGAGCAAGCTTTTTTTCGCACCAGCTACATTCAGTTCATCCCGGTTGTCCGGCTGGACCCGGCTATTATCAAAGTGGAGCGTCATCAGCTGGACATGTTGTTTGATCTTGATAACGGTCACTACTGGATCAACAGTGATTCCCCTAAAGGCTACATGCTGGAGCGGGTGTTGTATGGCGCGGTGATTGTGGATGCTGGTGGAGGGAATGCGCCAGTAGCTGTGGAGTCGGGAGGGTATCAGCGCCAGACCGTCAGTGGCCGCGAAATTCGTTATGTGGATTGGGTTATCCCCGGAATATTGGCGATGAACATGATGTTCAGTTCTTTGTTCGGTGTCGGCTATGTCATCGTGCGTTATCGCAAAAACGGCGTTCTCAGGCGTCTCCAGGCGACCCCTCTCAGTGCTTTTGAGTTTCTCTCTGCACAGGTTGTTTCGCGTCTGTGGTTGATTATGGCTATTTCCATCATGGTTTACGTGGGTGCCAATCTGTTCATTGATTTCACCATGTTTGGCTCCTATTGGAACCTGCTTCTGGTTTTCTCTCTCGGCGCAGTCAGTCTTATCAGTATGGGGCTGCTGGTGGCAGCGCGTATCCGCAGCGAAGAACTGGCGGGCGGCATTCTCAACCTTGTTAGTTGGCCGATGATGTTTCTTTCCGGAGTGTGGTTTTCGTTGGAGGGTGCCAATCCGCTGATGCAAAAGCTGGCACTGATTTTTCCGCTTACTCATATCATTGATGCGGCGCGAAGTATCATGATCGACGGAGCAGGTCTGGTGGAAGTGAGTACACAACTGGTGGTGCTTACGGCGATGAGTGCGATTTTTCTGTTGCTGGGGGCGGTGTTGTTTCGCTGGAAATGAGCAAATCAATCCCGATGAACCTGACATTATCAGGGCTCGTAGGTGTTGCAATAAATTGTGTTCGTTCTATCTATCTATTACAGACACAGACGATTAAACCTGCTGTTTTGTCGTCCCATTGCCGGAATAATTTATACCATACCCGATAACCATTGGGTTTTTACCGATTAACAACACGTAATTTAACCGATATCCTAACCAGAGTTTGTTGATGTTTCATTATCATCATCGCTGGAGTTGCTTTTTTTCGCCCTGTTAAGGAGGAAAAATGTCGCAGGGCGTAACGTTAATGGTTGAAGGGTATGTGTTCAGCTGAGTCGTTACAAAATCAAAAAACAAGGGATTGGAGGAAGGACGTCATGTCGTCAGTGAAGTGGATTCAGGGTATTGTTATTTCTTTATCGTTGTTATTGGGAGGCTGTGGAGAAGAGAATGATCCCGATGGGGACGACACATCCAACTTAGCCCCCACAGCGGTTATCACCAGTCCGACGAATGGAAGCGTTCACTCCGGGAGTCGTAATATTCTTTTCGTTGGCAGAGGTACGGACGATGAAGATGGCGCATTGAATGGAGCCCGCCTCATATGGTCTTCCCATATTGATGGTCAACTGGGTACAGGTACAGATATTTTCTCCACGCTTTCCGCCGGTAGTCATACCATTACGTTAAAAGCCACAGACAGTAACGGAGCGACAGGTACCGATACAATTGCAATCACTGTTAATGCCGCACCTAATGCCGCACCGGTTATCGATAATATGACGGTAACCCCTGCCAGCGTGAATGTCGGCATGTCAGTGACAGTCAGCTGGAACATTACTGATGCAGAAGGTGATACTTTGATCTGCAATCTGGACATTGATGCAGATGGCTCAAACGAGCACACCATTGATGATTGCGCCAACAATACCTCTCAAATACATACCTACACACAGGCCGGGGATTATCAGGTACGTCTGACCGTTGTGGATGGTATTAATGCGCCGGTACAACAGAATGTGAGTGTGACGATTACTGAGCCGAACACCGCTTCAGCACCGAAGATTATGGGTTTTTCTGCAACTCCCGGAACTCCAAAAACCAACAATTCTATGACCTTCGGCTGGAGTGTCAGCGACGCTGACGGTGACACATTAACCTGCAAACTGGATGTCGATGCAGATGGTACGGATGACTACACTATCAACGATTGCGCCAGCAATACCTCACAGGCGCATACCTACACGCAGGCAGGCGTTTATCAGGTTCGTTTGACTGTTGAAGATGCTACGAACGCTTCGGTGCAAACATCGATTGAGCTGACGGTGTTATCGACATCGCCGGTTATCAGCCAGTTCACAGTAGATCCGAACCCGGCCTATTCGACGGTAGCGACCACCTTTTATTGGCAAGTCAGCGACCCGGAAGGTGACACGCTGACCTGCACGCTTGATATCAATAATGATGGGGCAGACGATTACAGCATTGATGACTGCGCCAATATTGCATCTCAGGAACATACTTACGCTTCGAGTGGTGATTTCACCGCGCAGCTGACAGTCCGTGACAATGCCAGTGAAACTCAAACCACATTGTCGTTGGCGGTCAACCCGCAGCTTTTGCTTGAAGTCTCTGTTAATGAGCCAGTGAGTGCAGACGGAAGAGCACTTTATACGATGACGGTGAGTAATGTATCAGCGCAGCCGGTCAATGATGTTTCCGTGGTGTATACGACACCGATGGAACTCCGGTTTGATGCTGGCAATGATGCTGAGCCAAATGCGGAAGGTTGCGGAACAACCTGCACCGATGGCCTGGAAGCTGCGTGGGCATTGGGCTCGCTGGCTGAAGGTGAAAGTCGTACTATTACCATCAATGCACAGGTTCTCCCAGGCGTGCTGGCAGATGAGCAGATCATCGCACCTGTACGGGTCACCTCTTCCAGCATAACCGATATCGTCAGTGTGTCCAGGACGGTGGTGGTGAATAACAACCCCAAATCACAACTGGCCATGAGTGCTTCGGAGGACCCGCTCATGCCGGGTGACAGCCTGACTCTCATCGTTGATGTTGGCAATATCGACAACGCTGTGCTTGATAACATGGAATTGCGCACCATTCTACCCGCAGGTATCAGTGTGGATAGCATCAGCGATAGCGGCACCGAAGATACCGTCACTGGCGACATTGTCTGGGATGTCAGCAGCCTCGCCGTAGGTAACGCCCTGCGGCGTACCATTGAGGGCACCGTAAATGCGACGGCCATCGCTGGCCAGATCCTCTCCATCCGCGCAGAGTTGCGTCATGACGGAGGTGCAAGCCTTGATGTCAGCGCCGAGCAGGTGGTAACTATTGTCGAAAAAACGTTTCCCCTTACTCTCGATATCAGCGCCACCCCCGATCCGGTCGCGGCGGGTGAGCGTTTGCGTTATGAGTTCAGCATCAACAACGTATCCGCCGCGCCCGTTAATGACATTAGCGTGCTGCTCCGCGTACCGCCTGGGCTTCAGTTTGACGCTGCAAATGATGCCGAGCCTGATGCGACGGGCTGTGGAACAGTATGTATCGATGGTCAGGAGGCCTCCTGGGTATTGGGTACGCTAGGCGGTGGCGAAAATCGCACTATTACGGTGAACGCCCTGGCGGATGTCGGCCTGTTGAGTGGTGGCTTGATAACAACTCCTGTTCGTGTTACTGCGACAAATTCAGGGGATGATATCGACCGTGTGAAGACGGTAGTCGTAGCTGCTGAACCTGTTATTGGTGACCTTGACTTGGCGCGGCAGAGCGGCTGTCTGGCATGTCATGCCATTGATGATCCATTTTTCGGTCCCGCATGGAGAGATATTGCTGACAGATATAAAGACACCGCCAATGCAAAAGCCATATTGGTTGATAAGATCAAAAATGGTGGAAGAGGCAATTGGGGTAATACACCAATGCCCCCCTACTCGCCGCGTGTATCAGATGTAAATATCGAGGCTTTGGCTGATTTTATCCTGAGTCTGTAGTTCATCAGTATGTGTTGTGCCATCATATGGTGATATTTTTTCTTGCCAGATAAATGTTGTTGCAGCAGGCCTTCCCTGTTTGAATCACACGGGGGAGGCCATTCTCATGGGAAGGGGTTGCCGATGGCTATACTCCGTTCGTACGAAGCATGACGCTATAACGTCAAAATATTTTTAATTCAGATGTTCCATATGTTGGGTTATGTTTCAATTTCATCAGCCGTAATAATTCCCGTTTCGAGCTTTCCTGCTTCTATCCACTCAATTGTCTCCGGGTGTTTTAACACGCTGTTTTCGTAGTTTTCTTCAGCTCCGTTTAATGGGGCATAATAACTTTCTTGTTTGGTGTCCGGCAATCTGTTGTTTAAGTTTGTTGTCGGGTCGCCACCCATAGAGAGAGGTTGCCAGAATACATCATGGA